>JANXLQ010000168.1 GCA_025355085.1 Rhodopila sp. | reverse complement strand
GATATGCGCATCGGTTGGAATCTGTGTGATGCCGAACAGGGTCTGGCAGTTCGACCGGCCGTGCCCCTCCTCCAGGCGGCGCTGATGGCCTAGAAAGGACGCGCTTCCCATGAAGAACACCGCGAAGGCCGAAAGGCCGATATCGGCCATGATGTATTGGCCGTCACGGTACGGCCCTTTGCGCTGGTCCGGGAGACCGGCACAGACGGTTTTCAGCTCGGCGATCAGGGATTCCAGGGCGTTCACGGCGCCATCGAGTCAAAGATCGCGCCACGCCGCCAGACACAATCGTCATGCGCCGCCGCAGGAAGGGAGGAATTCCACGGACTGTTGCATATTCGATTCGCCCGGGGTGGCCCGGCCTACTGGCGAACGCGACTCAGTCGCATTTAGAGCCGCTGGGTCTTCTTACCCTTGATTGCGGCAAAAACACCTTCGGCTTAAAAGCCAGAGCGTGATTCCGGCGCGTGCGTTTGGTCATAATCTCTCCTGTTTGACGGCGATCATCGCCGCATTCAGACAGAAACTCCACTCAACGCACCGTGCAGATTTCCCCGGCCAACTCTTCCCGATTCGGTTGTTCCGGGACGGGTCCTAAGCGTCCCGCCATTTCCTGGATGAACTGCCAGGCGACGCGACCCGAGCGTGCCCCGCGGGTCACGGACCATTCGACCGCTTCCGCGTGGAGTTTCTCGGTCCCAATCGGCAATCTGGCATCTGCCGCGTAACCATCGATCATCGCCAGAAAAGTCGATTGGTCGCAATTATGAAAACCCAGCCACAGCCCGAAACGATCAGATAGAGATACTTTTTCTTCCACAGCTTCATTCGGGTTGATTGCGGTGGAGCGTTCGTTCTCGATCATATCGCGTGGCATTAGGTGACGACGATTGGATGTCGCGTAAAATAAGACGTTGTCGGGCCGGCCCTCTATTCCGCCATCCAGAACAGATTTCAGCGCCTTGTAATCGGCATCTTCCTTTTCGAACGACAGATCATCGCACAGGATCAAACAGCGGCGCGCTTCCGGGCGAAGCAGGTTCAGCAGATCCGGCAGAGTACGAATGTCCTCGCGGTGGATTTCGATCAACACCAGACTGCCGGGGATTTCCTGGTTGGCCACAGCGTGGGTTGCCTTGACCAGGGACGATTTGCCCATTCCGCGTGCCCCCCACAACATAGCGTTGTTCGCAGGCCGGCCACGGGCGAAGCGTAGCGTATTTTCGGTCAGGATGTTTTTCTGGCGATCAACACCCTGAAGTAGGCCAATATCGACACGGGAGATTTTCAGCACCGGCGCCAGGTGGGCAGGAGACGGATGCCAAACAAAGGCATCGGCCCGGGTCAGGTCCAACGAGGCGGGTGGAGGCGGGGCCATACGCTCCAGCGCGTCCGCGATGCGGGTGAGCAGGTCAATCGAAATCTGTTCCATATCGGCAGGGTTCCCAGGCGCTTAACGAAATTTATGCAATGGCTTGACGAAAGAGGAGCGCAAACTATGGTCCGGCCTCGCTCATCGCAAGGACCCGCGCAGCTATGAACCCGTTTACGCTTATTTCCCCGGCCTACGCGCAGGACATTTCGGGTCTCCTGGGGAGTGCAACGCAGTTCGCGCCGCTCGTCATGATCTTCGCGGTGTTTTATTTCCTGTTGATCCGCCCGCAGCAGCAGAAGCAAAAAGAGATGCGCGGCATGCTCGCCGCGCTGAAGCGTGGTGACCGGATCGTAACTGGGGGTGGTATCCTCGGCGTGGTACAGAAAGTGCCAATGGTGCAAAATAAAGATGGCAAGCAAATCGCATCAAGCGAGATTGAGGTGGAGATCGCCCCGAACCTACGCGTATCCGTTCTCCGTGAAACGATAACCAGTGTGATCAGCCCGGTGGCGGCGAATGACTCCAAACTCAACAAAGA
>JANXLQ010000342.1 GCA_025355085.1 Rhodopila sp. | reverse complement strand
CTGATGCGGCCCTGCGCCCGCGATGACGACAATGGGCCGAACGGTCAAGATATAGGGCTGTTGGTCAGCAGTTCTCATTTTGGCGTTCGCGACCGCAATCACCTTCCGCATGATGGTGCGCGCAGGCGCGCCACCCACGTTTTTGCTGGTCCGAGGTGCCAAAAGACGCACCATGACGACTGGAGACACCATCGCAGCTTTGCCAGAATGAGAACTGCTGACCGATTTGCTCGGTTTTTCATTTCCCGAGGCGTAGGCATGGTGTCGCTTGAATTCGGGGAATTGCCTTGGATGCCAGATGCGGTGCAGGGTTGGCAAAATAGGGTCGGGCGGTGCTGTCCCGTCCAGGCTCTTCAGCACGTCCACTGCGCCTGACCGGGGAGAAAACGGAATGAGTATAAAATTGTCCGTGAACGGACGCGTTGTCACGTTGAGCGCCGATCCGGGAACGCCGCTGCTGGACGTTCTCCGCAACCACCTGGACCTGAAGGGTAGCCGCTACGGCTGCGGGCTGGAACAGTGCGGCACCTGCATGGTGTTGATCGACGGCGAAGCTGCTTATTCCTGTGTCCGCGAAATCGGTTCGGTCGCCGGGTGTTCCGTCACCACGATTGAAGGGTTGGGAACCGCGGATTGTCCTCACCCGTTGCAGACGGCGTTCCTGGAGGAGCAGGCCGGACAATGCGGTTACTGCCTGTCCGGCATTATTATCAGCGCCAAAGCCCTGTTGGACAGGAACCCGAGGCCATCCAGAGCGGATATCGTGGCAGCGTTGGACAAGCATCTGTGCCGCTGCGGCACGCACACGCGGATTATCGCCGCCGTCCAAAAAGCCTCGCTGATGGGAGTTTTAGCATGAGCGACACCCTGCCGCTCAGCATCGTTAACAACCGCCGGATGGATAAATGGCTGGGTTTCCAGCCGGACCGCACCGTCAGGCTGGCGGTGGGCAAGGTGGAGATCGGGCAGGGGGTGTTGATCGCCCTGTCGCAGATCGCCGCTGAAGAGTTGGACGTGGCGATTGACCGGATTGACATTCTGTCGGGCGACACCGCGGATGCTCCGGATGAAGGATCGACCAGTTCCAGCCAGTCGATCGAGGTCTCGGGCCATTCGGTGCGGTTGGTTAGTGCTGAATTGCGTTTGCGTGTTGTTGGCCGGTTAGCTCAACGCTTGAACTGCGCGCCGGAGGAGTTGTCCGTCGAGGACGGCGTATTCCTCCGGGATGGCAACCCGACCGGCCACGATTACTGGAGCTTTGCCGGGCCGGAGGATTTCGCGGCTGAGATCGAAGGTTCGGCGGTGCCGAAACCTTACGCGGCCTACAAAGTGGTGGGCCAGCCGGTGCCTCGGCGCGACCTGATTGCCAAGGTGACGGGGGCGGCGTTCATCCACGATATTGTACGCCCTGGCATGCTGCATGCCCGCACGCTTCGCCAGCCGTCGCGGGGGGCGAGGCTGGAGGCACTGGACGAAGCCGCGATCCGCCGGGCTGCCGGTGAGGCGATCCAAATCGTGCGGGTTGGCGATTTCGTGGCGTTCGTGGGGGCGGATGAGACTGTTGTCCAACGGGCGGCTGTGGCCGCTCCGGCGCACGCGAAGTGGACCGGAGTTCGGGTGCTTCGGCCGGTGCAGCAGGAAGCCGCGTGGTTCCGCGACCAGCCGGCCGATGATCGCCTGATCGGTGATCCCGGGCCGCCATCAGACGTTGGGGCTATCGTCAGCGAGACCTATTCGCGGCCATTTGTCGCACATGCGGCGTTGGCTCCATCGTGTGGGTTGGCGGAATATCGGGACGGGCATCTGTCGGTGTGGTCGCACACGCAGGGGGTCTATCCGCTGCGCAACAGCCTGTCCGGCATTCTGGGGCTGCAGCGGGAGCAGGTGACGGTGCGCCACGCCCATGGTGCCGGTTGTTACGGCCATAACGGCGCCGACGATGCCGCCCTGGATGCGGCGATCATTGCGCTGCAAATGCCGGATCGTTGCATCCGGATGCAGTGGCGGCGGGAGGAAGAGTTCGGATTCGAGCCGGTCAGCACGGCGCACATGACCCGTCTTCGCGCCGCGCTGGACGACAACGGGCGGCCGGTGGATTGGACGGCCGAGATCTGGGCAGGTTCGCATGTTCAACGCCCGGTGTTTGGCGGCACCATGCTGGCGCATGAGGCGCTGCCGAACCCGCCGCCTGCGGCCAAGGCCAACGATCCGCCGGAGGCCAACGGCGGCGGCGGAACGCGGAATGGTTTCCCGCTATACGACTTTCCCACCAAGCGGGTGATCCATCATCTGGCGCTGGAAACGCCCGTGCGGACGTCTTCGTTGCGGGGTTTGGGTGCGTTACCGAACGTCTTTGCGCTGGAATGTTTTATGGATGAACTAGCCGAACGCGCCGGGGTCGATCCAGTGGCGTACCGGCTGTCGCTTTTGTCCGATCCGCGTGCCCGGTATTTGATCGAGAACGTGGCGGCGCGCTGCGATTGGGCGTCTCGGGGGGCGACCGGGACCGGTCGCGGCCTTGGGCTGGCGTGGAGCCGCTACAAGAACAAGGCAGCGTATGCGTGCGTGGCGGTGGAGTTGGATGTGGATCGGGACATTACGCTGCGCCGCGTCTGGTGTGCCGCCGATGCCGGACTGGTGATCAATCCGGACGGCGCACGCAATCAGTTGGAGGGCGGGATCGTGCATGCCGCCAGTATGACGCTGAAGGAGCAGGTGACGCTGGACGGGGATGGGATCACGTCCCTGGATTGGGCCAGCTATCCGATCATGAAGTTCTCCGAGGTGCCGGAGATCGAGGTCGAGATCGTTTCTCGGCCGGAGCTTCCGGCGTTGGGGATGGGAGAATGCACGTTCGGCCCGACCGCGGCGGCGATCGGGAATGCAGTGGCGCATGCGCTGGGGGTTCGGATCAGGGATATGCCCTTGACGCGGGAGCGGATTGCGGCGGCGTTGGTGCGTGGGTGAGGCTTGCTTTCCCGGTTGGATGTGCGGCGCATTATCGGCCGATACGGCATGTTTCCGCGTGGCCCTTGGTGGTCCTCCGGCTTTCTCCGTGTTGGAACCTGTATTTGCGCCATCCCAACTGCGTCGAACGATGGAATGATCCCGGCGATACGCCGGCGGTCTTGCCCCCGGCCGCCTGCCGTGGAACCATCGCTCCGATGCACGAGGAAGCACGCCCATGATCGAACAAATCCGCGACATCCAAACCCGCGCCGGTGCGATGGAGACATTTATCGTTCATCCGGAGCGCAATGGGCCGCACCCGGTTGTGTTCATTCTGATGGACGCCCCTGGCATCCGTGAGGAACTGTATGACATGGCCCGCCGGCTGTGCTCGGCCGGCTACTACGTCGTGCTGCCAAACTTGTATTACCGTGCTGGCAAAGATACGAAATACGGCCCGGACGTCACGGATAAGGGCAGCGCCGAACAGGCCCGGATGCGCGCTGTTCGCACCAAGATGACCATCCCGCCGGTGATGCAGGACATCGCCGACATGCTCGGCTTTCTCGACACCCAGCCGGAGGTGAAGCCTGGCCCGGTCGGCACCCATGGCTATTGCATGAGCGGCCCCTATTCGCTGGCCGCCGCCGCCCGCTTTCCGGGCCGCATCGCCGCCGCTGCCTCCTTCTACGGCACCTGGCTGGTCAGCGACGCGGTGGAAAGCCCACACCTGACACTCGCGCAGTCGAAGGCGGAGCTCTACATTTCCTGCGCCGAACACGACGAACTCGCACCGTTGGCCATGGTGGCGGAGCTGAAGGCGCTGCTCACCGCCTCGGGCAATCGCGGCGAGCTGGAGATCAGTCCCCATGTCCACCACGGCTTCGCCTTCCCGCAGCGCTGGTGCTACGACCGGCCCGCCGCCGAACGGCACTGGGAACGGCTGATCGCGCTGTACCGCCGCACCCTCGGCTAGCGTCTGATCGTCGCTGGTGGAATCACCGGCGGCGTGAATCCGCCGCTCGAGCAAAAGCTAGCGTCTGACCGACGCTAATGGTCCGATCCCGACGCTTGGTACCCAAACGTCGGGTGAATCGGCCCACCAAATCAGTGGCTAGTGGTGCGTCCGCTTGGACGCAGGTCGTGCTCTAGAAGCCATTGAATCTAGAGCAAGAATCCCGTTCAGATGATTCCATCTGAACGGGATTTGCTCTGGGTCCGTCGCTGGATCCGAAACTGCGGCAGGATCAACCCTTTGGATCATGCCGTGGCGCGCACCTCTGCGGCCCGGCGTTTGCAAACCCTTGCACCCTGCGGCATCTGCTAACATCTGCCACCGCGGGGCACTGCCCGAAAGGTTCCGCATGACACGCCGCCGCATCGTCCTCAGCCTTGCCTACGCGCTGTTCGCGCAGGGCATGTTGCTCGCGCAGGCCGCGCTGTTTGCGCCAGCCGCGCAAGCCGCCTGGCCGGACCGCCCCATCACCATGGTGGTGCCCTATGCGCCCGGCGGCTCGGCCGACGTGCTGGCCCGCGTCATGGCGCCCGAGATGGCCAGCGTGCTCGGCCAGTCCGTGGTTGTGGAGTTGCGCCCCGGCGCCGGCGGCAATATCGGTGCAGCCCATGTCGCGCAATCCAGCCGTGCGGATGGCTATACCTTCCTGCTCGGCTCGGTCTCGCTCGCCACCGGCCCGGCGCTCTCGACCCTGAGCTTCGACCCGCTGCACGACCTAGTGCCGATGGGTGGCATCGGCGCCGTGCCCAACCTGGCGGTCGTCTCGCCGCAATCGCCGTTCCGCTCCCTGGCCGACCTGCTGGCCGCCGCGCGTGCCCGCCCCGGCAGCATCAGCTACGGCTCGTCGGGCCTCGGCACCGGCAGCCACCTGGCCGGGGAGTTGCTGGCCGCCACCGCCGGGGTAGAATTGCTGCACGTGCCTTATCGCGGCTCCGGCGCGGTTTATCCGGACCTGATGGCGCAGCGCATCAACCTGCTGCTGGACGGCATGGGCAGCGCCATTGGCCAGGTGCAGTCGGGTGGCGTGCGCGCCATCGGC
>JANXLQ010000340.1 GCA_025355085.1 Rhodopila sp. | reverse complement strand
CCGCGATCAGCGTGTCCTTCGCGGTGTGGCTCAGGTGGGGGGAGGTTGGGAGAAGCGGCACCCAATAGCTAGAACCGAGTCGACCGTGACCGTGTCAAGAATTTTGTTGAGCCGAAGCAAGATGCCAACCCGCACCGATCGATACGGAATAGGAGATTCCGACAATTTAGCCGGGGTGAGCAATTACGCAGGACCAGAGACGTCTTAATGATATATAGTAATTAACAAGCATTATTTCAATACGTAATAAATTTAATATTTGTATAGCTAGGTATAACAACGTTTATACGGCGTAGTAGGGGGGATGACGACAAGAACTGTGCGTAGCTGTACGACACAGAAGAGCGAAATAAAAACTTGACGTTGGAAGCCCCTGATGGGCAGCGACTGCACTGCGATTTGCAGATCAGGTGGCTGATGCTGACGGGGCGATGATAGCCAACATAGATGGTCAATTTTGGCATAGCCAAGTTACATCCGCTTTGCCGTTCTTGACTACGTCGTTTACGGTTGGCCAAGTTCAGTATACCCATCTTGGCTGCCATCCATGAAAATCGCTCGCATCTACCTTCGCGTCAGCACTGACGAGCAGGACCTCACCCGCCAAGCCGAAATTGAGCACATCAACCTTACCGGTATCTACGACTGGAGGAGCGAGCCCCAACCCAAAGGCACCTTCCGACCGCTCCGCATCGCCAAAGAGAAATTCATGGCGGCCGTCTGAACCGCAGAACCACATGTTTTTGTTATGTTCTACAATGCCGTACAGCTACGCACAGTTCTTGTAGTGCCCCCTGCCGGTGACGCCCATGACGGGAATCACCCGATTTTCGTCAGCGCCGCAACGAGCCGGAAAAGTCAGCCTTTTGGGTTCAAACGATATGCGACAAACCCTGTCGGAATGGAGCATTATGCGAAAACTCGTTGATCAGGGTTTTCCGTGCATCGTAGTGGGTATGCACTTTTCCAACGCCTGTCGGAAAACGGTAACGGTTAAAGCCGTGCTGGACGTCAACGAGCTGGCGAGCACGGTCAGCCGGTGTTCTATCTTTGTCTGCTTATGCTTACCAGCAGGGGCGTTTCGTTAGTTCTGGCCTAGCCGGTGGGCGCGACGCAATCGGTCATTGGGAAGCGTCCCACGGGTTCAAGAACGGCACGCCGGTGGGCGCGAAATCGGCGACATTCCTGGTCACGACCGTCATGCCATGCGCCAGGGCGGTTGCCGCGATGAACGCATCACGCTCGGGGCGCGGGTCTGGCACATGAAGGGGCGCGCAGCGGAGCGCTACGGCCGTATCGACCTGTAGGGTTCGATCCGCAAATTCAGGCAGGATGCGCTGATCCATCCAGGCACGAAGCCTGGCCCCTTGGGCGGGATCGCGCCGCTCGATCCGGAGGATGCCGAGTTCAATCTCCATGAGGGTAATGGCGGAGAGGTAAAAGGTCGTGGCGTCCACGCTGGACAGCCACGCGACGACATTGGCGTCGGCTTTGCCGTCGCCGGCCTTGCGCAGCTCGGAAATGACGTTGGTATCGAGTAGGAACATTACGAGAAATCGGCCGGCCGGGCCAGTTCACGCGAGCGAGGCAGATCAAACTCTATGTCCGCGAGTCCTGACATGGACAGGGCATCAACGATACTCCGGTGCTTGCCGGTGATGCGCTGATAGTCCTCGATGCTGAGCAGAACATGGGCGGGCTTGCCTCGGTCGGTGATAAACACCGGCCCACCTGAGGTGGCTTTCTTGGCTCGGCTGGTGTCCTGGTTGAACTCCCGGCTGGATAACGTGGTGATCGTCATGGGCGACGCTCCTGTTTATAAAGGCAAATCTATTATGTATAAATGTTACTACTAAAACCTTCTTCCGTCAATGTCTCTTTGCTTTCCTGGCTGTGGAGGGCCCGTGCGTCTGAGCGGGACGGTGTACTGTCATAAGTGACCGTGCGGAACTTGAGAGACATTTGCACGCTGAACTTTGGCGAATTCAATCCATGCCATTTTCAATGGGATACGGATTGCAAAAGTCCAGTGCGGAACGCTCGACTTTCGCGTTATGTTCCGCATCGGCCGATGGCCTCTGTTCGATGTCCGATTGATCGTCTTTCAATCGATTGATATTATAGACAGAAGTTCCTTATGACAGTAGGCCGTTCCGATCAGACGCACGGCCCACCATCACGACGCCACATCCATGCTTCTCGATCAGCACCGGCTCTGCACGCGCGATGTCGATCATGAGGCCGAAGGCGTTCTTTGCCGCCCGCGCTGACATGGTTTTCATGTCCGAGTCCCGTGGCAACCCATAGCGTTATTAAGCCTAAAGTGGCGCTTTTCCAAGCGGCTCCGGCGGGAGAAGAACTCGCACTGCGACGCAATAAAAATCAATGCTCTTTCGAGAGTGGGATAGGGCAGATCAAATTCGGCAATTTTCTGATCGTCAACATGAAGGCGTCCCAGATGGTCGCGCCACAGGTACCGACGGGGAAGGATTGCTCCCTGGGGGGAGACTTGAATCATCTCGGGGAAATAAAAATGATCAGTTACCACGCAGACCCGGACATTGGCATGCACCGTCGCCCAGGCCATCGTTGCTCGCAAGTCGCTCAAAAGAAAGTGAAGTCCTTCGTACGAGTGCATGGCTTATCCTAAAGCTGCCCCAATAATTTCATGCAGGCCGCTGTTCGACCTGACACAAAGGACCGGGGAGCCGCCTAATGATGGCGCGGCCCGCCGTGGGCCTGGACGGAGGAATCAGTCCGTTCTGCCCGCGTCTCCGGCCATACACGGCTGTTTATTCGGGAAGGCTAGATCCGGCAGGCGCCCGACCGGAGCCATCGTTGGTGGGCCGGGGAGGATTCGAACCGTCCGACCTCACGCTTATCAAGCATGCGCTCTGGCACTGAGCTACCAGACTGGCGGCAGGATGATCCGCACGCGCCCATATCGAAACTCATAAAGCAGTTATCGCGAAGCAAAAACCCCCTTTCTTACTGCCAAATTACGGCTACTATTTACTATCCGAATTGGAATACGCCAATATCGGTGTCGGTTTGGTAACGCTTATGACTATTATTATGTCCGCAGACCGACCGCGCACGCTCGCCAGCGAGCCAGCTTCTCCCAGCCAACTCACGACAGCGGCGGTAACGACCAGCTTGGCGTTGGTGGCAACCATTGTATTATTGCCGTATGCTGCCCTTCCCGGTCCTGTGGTGCCGGGATTTTTGCTGTCAAACCAGACCGCGTTGGTGATCGCCTATGGCCTCGGGTCCTGGGTGCTGTATGCGCAGTTCCGTCGCGGCCGGTCGCTCAGTCTGCTTCTCGCGGCAACTGCAAGTTTGTTCACAGCCGGCATCATGACGCTGCAGTTCGCCAGCTTCCCC
>JANXLQ010000321.1 GCA_025355085.1 Rhodopila sp. | reverse complement strand
GCTTCGGCCCGGAGGCGTCGGCGGTGATGAACGGTAGGTTGACCTCGGTTTCCTTGGACGAGGATAGCTCGATCTTGGCCTTTTCCGCAGCTTCCTTCAGGCGCTGCAGGGCCAGTTTGTCGCGGCGCAGGTCGATGCCCTGCTCCTTTTTGAACTCGTCGGCCAAATAGTCGATGATGCGCAGGTCGAAGTCTTCGCCGCCGAGGAAGGTGTCGCCGTTGGTCGATTTCACTTCGAACACGCCGTCGCCGATTTCCAGCACGGAGATGTCGAAGGTGCCGCCGCCAAGGTCATACACCGCGATGGTGCCGGCAGACTTCTTATCCATGCCGTAAGCCAGCGCGGCGGCGGTCGGTTCGTTGATAATACGCAGCACTTCAAGCCCGGCGATGCGGCCGGCGTCCTTGGTTGCCTGGCGCTGGCTGTCGTTGAAATAGGCCGGAACGGTGATGACAGCCTGGGTTACCGGCTCACCTAAATACGCTTCCGCCGTCTCTTTCATCTTGCCGAGGATGAACGCGCTGACCTGGCTGGGGGAGTATGTACCGCCCCGGCTTTCAACAGCGGCGTCGCCGTTATCGTTGCGGACGATGGTGTACGGCACCATGCCCTTGTCCTTGGCGACCAGCGGATCGTCATAGCGGCGGCCCATCAGGCGCTTGATCGCATACAGCGTGTTGGTCGGGTTGGTGACCGCCTGACGCTTGGCGGACTGGCCAACGAGGCGTTCTCCGCCATCGGCGAAAGCCACCATGCTGGGGGTGGTGCGGGCGCCCTCCGCGTTCTCGATAACGCGGACATCCTTGCCTTCAAGGATCGCGACGCACGAATTGGTGGTACCGAGATCGATACCGATCACTTTACTCATCTAAATAAGCTCCTTTTCAGCGGACGGCTCCGGCCCGAAGCACCGGCGCAGTCCCTACAGCGAATAAGCGGGATGTATGGGACGGAGGCGTCGAGAACAAGTGTTATAGCCAAATTTTCCGTACTGTTTTGTCACAATTGCCCGATTTTCAGGATTGGTCAGGGGCGGCGAGTTCCGCGGCCGGCGCCTTGGCGACAACCACCATGGCCGGGCGCAGCAAGCGTCCGTTCAGGGTCCAGGCATTGGACCACGCCTGAATCACCGTGCCGGGGGCATGAAGATCGCTGTCTTGCTCGGCCATCGCCTGATGCAGGTTGGGATCGAACGGCTGGCCGACCGGGTCGGTCTGTTTGATGCCGTTACGCTCCAACGTGCCGACGAAGCTGCGTTCGACGCCTTCCAGGCCCTCGCGGACCTTCGCCAGAATCGGCGGCTGATCATCGGATGACGGAGGCAGGCTGTCGATGCCGCGCTTCAGGTTCTCGGCGGCTTCCACCACGTCGGCGGCGAATTTCTGCACCGCATACTGGCGGGTATCGTCAACGTCCTTGCGGGCACGGTTGCGGACGTTGGCGTTTTCCGCCTCGGCCCGCATCCAGCGTTCCTTCATATCCGCCAACTCGGCTTCCAAGGCGCCGATGCGATCCTCCGCTGTCGGTTCCGGCGGGGCAGCGTCTTGGAGGGGCGCGGCATCGGGGCCGGCCGTAGTCTGTTCTGACATGGTATCCTGGATTGGTTGTGGGTCGGTGTTCATGGGGTGCATCACTAGGACAGCGGCCAACAGTTAGGGAAGCCCCAAGGTGAGAACAACCGGTATCGACCTGTTTGTTTATCCCAGCAGTTGCCCGATCACCCGCGCCGTATAATCCACCACCGGGATAATCCTGCCATAATTTATCCGGCTGGGTCCGATCACCCCGATCGCACCGACGATCCGCCCGGCCTCGTTCCGCGCCGGCGCCACCACCATCGACACGCCGGAGGTGTTGAACACTCCGCTTTCCGCGCCGATGAAAATCCGCACGCCATCCGATTGTTCGGCGAGTTCCAGCAGCTTTAGCATGGTCTCCTGCGCCTCCAGCCGTTCAAACAGCGATTGGATGGCCGTGATGCGGTCGAGTTGGGTCACGTCGGAGAGTAACCGAGCCTGGCCGCGGACGATTAGGCTGCCGGAGCGGCCTTCGCCGGTCCAGGTTGCGAGGCCGGCCGCCACCACGATGGTGGACAGGCTGTCCAGTTCGGTCCGGTTGGCCGCCATTTCCTCTGCCACCACGCGGCGCAGTTCCGGGAGCGGGCGGCCGGACAGGCGGGAGTTCAGGTAGTTGCTGGCGTGCTGCAAGGTGGAGGGCGGCAGGCCGGGCGGTGTTTCGATCACCCGGTTTTCCACCTGGCCATCGCTGTTAACAAGGACCACCAGCGCTCGGCCTGGCCCGAGCGGGACGAATTCGATGTGTTTGATGGCGCCCTCCGATTTGGGGGCCAGGACCAGGCCGGCGGCGGCGGACAGGCCGGACAGCAGGGAACTGGCTTCGGCCAGCGTGTCCTCCAGGCTGCGGCCGGAGGCGGCCAGCGCGGCGGAGATGGACTCGCGTTCGTCTTCGGTGAGTTCGCCGAAATTGAGTAGGCCATCGACGAACAGGCGGAGACCCTGGTCGGTGGGGAGGCGGCCGGCGGAGGTGTGGGGGGCGAACAGCAGGCCGGCGTCGGTTAGGTCCGCCATGACGTTGCGGATGGTGGCTGGCGACAGGCTCATGGGTAGGCGACGGGCGAGGGTGCGGGAGCCTACTGGTTCGCCGGTGGCGACGTATTGCTCGACGATTTCGCGCAGCACGGCGGCGGAGCGGGCGTCGAGGCCGGGTGGAAGCGGCGGCGGTGGGGCGGGGTATGGTTGGGTCCGGCCTTGGAAGCGAGGGAAGCGGCCGGGTGGCGGGGCGGATATGTTCATGGGTTGTGCTCCGGGTGGAGACGGTAGGGTGCGGGGCGTGGGGGGTCAATGAAATTTGATGATTAAGGCAGCGATATAAAGGGTATCATTACATTATTGATCTGGTCTGGTCACGTTGTAGGGTTGCAAGATGCGAAATTCACACCGCGCCAGACGATGCGCGGCCGACCCGGCCCGAATTAATTCGCAAGGGGGCGGATTCTGAGGGAGTCGGGGTATAGAATTTGGCAATGGGGTGGAAATGGGCAGTTTCGCTCGGCATAAATATCGCCTATGCACGCCCTGGTTCATGGTGGCTG
>JANXLQ010000160.1 GCA_025355085.1 Rhodopila sp. | reverse complement strand
TCGGTCAGCAGGCCCTTTTCGTGCAGCCGGTTCATGATCGTGTAATGGGTATAAGTGGCACAGCCCTCATTCATCACCTTGGTCTGCGACTGCGGATAGAAATACTGCGCAATAATGCGGACGATGCGCAGGATTTCGCGTTGCCAGGGCGCCAGCCTGGGGGCGCTTTTCTCCATAAAGTACAGGATGTTTTCCTGCGGCAGCTCCAACAGAGCCTTGCGTTGCTCCGCGGCTGTCGGATCGTGGCGGGTGTTATCCTTGCCCGGCACGGTGCGCCACAGATCGTTGAACACTTTCTCATCGTGTTCCCGCCGTTCGCGTTCGCGCTTTTCCTCGGAGCGCAGATCGGCGGCGCGTTTGCGAGGGTATTTGTGGACCGCGTGATTCATCAATGCATGCGCGGCGTCCAGCAGGCGTTCGACCGCGACCTCACCATACCGCTCTTCGCATTGCATGATGTAGTCTTTAGCAAACTCCAGATAATCCAGAATGCCGTTCGCGTCGGTCCATTGCTGGAACAAATAGTTGTTCTTGAAGAAGTGGTTATGCCCAAACGCGGCATGCGCCATCACCAGCGTCTGCATCATGGCAGTATTCTCTTCCATGATGTAACTGATGCACGGGTTGGAGTTGATGACGATCTCATACGCCAACCCCTGCATGCCGGTGCGATACATCGCCTCGTTGCGGGAAAAATGCTTCCCAAACGACCAATGCTTATAAAACAGTGGCATCCCGATCGAGGAATACGCATCAAGCATCTGCTCGGTGCCGATTACCTCGATTTGATTGGTATAGATGTCGAGCCCCATTTCCTTCAGGGCGATTTTCTCGATCTCTTCATAGCTGCGCTGAATGGTGCCAAATTCCCAGTCAGCGCCTTCGAACAACGGACGTTCGGCTCGGATTAACGTGCTACTCATTCGGCTGCGGCCTCCGCACCGGTTTTCTTCGCGAACAGCTCCCGGAACACCGGATAAATGTCCCTTCGATGTCCCACTTTCCGCATCGCCATAGGCGCGCCGCCGCGGATAATGGTCGAATAGGTCTGCCACAAATCGCTGTCGCGCCGGATGAAGCCCGGCGGGAAATGTTCCGAATCCCGCCCGACCTCCAAATAGGCATAATACTGGCACGCCGGCAGCAGCACCTTGGTCAGCAGGGCGGCGGTCTTATCGTTATCGCTGGCAGTGTTGTCACCATCGGACGCTTGGGCCGCATAAATATTCCAGTTGTCAGGGCTGTAGCGCTCGTCGATGACCCGCTTCATCTCCTCCAACGCAGTGGAGACAACCGTGCCACCGGTTTCCGGGCTGTTGAAGAAGGTCTCTTCATCGACTTCGGACGCCTGATGGGTATGGCGAATGAACACAACCTCGACGTTCTTATACCGCCGCTTCAGGAAGATGTACAGCAGCACATAAAACCGCTTCGCTAAATCCTTCATGTGTTCGGTCATCGAACCGGACACGTCCATCAGGCAGAACATCACCGCCTGAGCCACCGGTTTTGGGTGCGCCTCAAACCGCCGGTAGCGCACATCCAGCGGGTCGATGTAGGGGATAATACCGGTACGGCGCTTCTTGCGGGCGTATTCTTCTTGCAGTTCGAGAAGCCTGACCTCGTCGGCGGGGTCCAGCGCCTCGATCTCATCGAGCAACGCCTGCAACTCTTCGGGTTTTGGCCGGCGCAAAGCGATGCGTCGAGACATACTATTCCGCACCGTCCGGTTCAAAGCCAGATTGGCGGGGGAGCCACTGACCGAGTAACCGGCGCGGTGATAGACCAGCGCCTCTGCATTAACGACCCGGCGTTTCGCCAGATCTGGCAATTCCAAATCCTCCAGGAAGAGATCGACGAATTCCTCGCGGGACAGGGCAAAGCGGAAATCGTCCTCCCCTTCCCCGTCCGGGCTGCCTTCAGATCCGCCGCCTCCCCCCCGAGGGGGGCGCTGGATCGTATCTCCAGCAATGTATTCCTTGTTCCCCGGCAACAGATGGTCGCGGATTCCACCGCTCCCGCTTCGCCGGAAAGTGGGCTCATGCACCCCCTGTGCCGGCAAAACGACTTCGCCGCCTTCATCGGCGTCTTTAATGCTGCGGCTGCCAGCACTCTCATGCACCGCTTTGCGAATTTGCGCTTTCGCACGCCGCATGAAGCGCTGGCGGTTCGCCAGGTTTTTGCCACTTGGGTTCAGACGGCGGTCAACTATGTGCATTGCGTGCCTGTTAGACCTTTCCGGTAAGGACGGGCATTCTCAGCCCGCCTGCTTCACGCGCATGTACCATTCGACAAGACGACGAACCTGCCGTTCGGTGTAGCCCCGCGATGTCATCCGCTCCACAAATTCAGTATGTTTCTTCTCGGTGTCGCCATCTTTTTTCGAACCGAAACTGATAACGGGTAACAGCTCCTCTACCTGACTGAACATACGACGTTCGATCACGTCACGGATCTTCTCATAGCTGGTCCATGACGGATTTTTTCCATTGTTGTTCGCCCGGGCACGCAGGCAGAATTTAACCACCTCATTCCGGAAATCCTTCGGATTCGCGATCCCCGCGGGCTTTTCGACTTTCGTCAACTCCTGATTGAGAAGCTCGCGATTCAGCAACTGACCGGTATCTGCGTCCTTGAAGTCGATATCCTCAATCCAGGCGTCCGCATACGACACATACCGGTCGAACAGATTCTGCCCATAGTCATGATACGATTCCAAATAAGCTTTCTGGATTTCGTTGCCGATAAATTCGGCGTAACGCGGTGCGAGTTCCCCTTTTATGAATTCCAGATAACGTTTCTCAGAATCCGGAGGCATTTGCTCGCGCCGGATCGACTGTTCCAACACATACATCAAGTGAACGGGGTCAGCCGCGATTTCCGTCGTGTCATGATTGAACGTCGCCGCCAACACCTTAAAGGCGAAGCGGGTGGAGGCGCCGTCCATGCCTTCCTCGACACCGGCAGTATCTTTGTACTCCTGCAAGGACCGCGCACGAGGATCGGTTTCTTTCAGGCTTTCGCCGTCATAAACCCGCATCTTCGCATACAGCGTCGAATTTTCATGCCGTTTCAACCGCGACAGCACGGAGAATCGAGCCAGCATTTCCAACGTCGCCGGTGCGCAGGGGGCGTCCCCAAGCTCCGACCCCGATACCAGCTTTTCGTAAATCTTTTGCTCCTCGGTTACCCGCAGGCAATACGGAACCTTGATGACATATATACGGTCGATGAAGGCTTCGTTGTTCTTGTTGTTTTTGAACGACAGCCACTCCGATTCGTTGGAGTGGGCCATAATGATCCCCTGGAACGGGATGGCGCCGATGTTTTCCGTGCCGATGTAGTTGCCTTCCTGAGTCGCCGTCAGCAACGGATGCAGCATCTTAATCGGCGCCTTAAACATCTCGACGAACTCAAGCATACCCTGGTTCGCCCGGTTTAGGCCGCCAGAGTAGCTGTAGGCGTCGGGATCGTTCTGCGCATGCATTTCCAGCTTGCGGATATCGACCTTGCCGACCAGCGAGGAGATGTCCTGGTTATTCTCGTCACCCGGCTCCGTCTTCGCGATGCCGACCTGGCGCAACCGCGACGGTACAAGCTTCTGGACCCGGAATTGAGAGATATCGCCGTTGAACTCGTCCAGGCGCTTCAGGCACCACGGGCTCATCATCCCGGTCAGGCGCCGGATGGGTATGCCATAGCGATCCTGCAGCATAGATCCCATCCGTTCGGCATCGAACAGGCCCAACGGGCTTTCGAACACCGGACTAAGGTCGTTGCCGGCCTTTAGTACGTATATGGGGAACGTCTCCATTAACGCTTTCAGCCGTTCGGCCAGAGATGACTTGCCGCCGCCGACCGGGCCGAGCAGATACATGATCTGCTTGCGCTCTTCGAGCCCCTGGGCAGCGTGGCGCAGGAAGCCTACGATTCGCTCGATCGCCTCTTCCATGCCGTAGAATTCGCTGAAGGCCGGATACGCCCGGATTGTCCGGTTCATAAAGATCCTGCCCAGGCGCGGATCTTTGGACGTATCGACCATTTCCGGCTCACCGATCGCGGCCAGAAGTCGTTCTGTCGCCGTCGAATAAACCAACGGGTCCTTCTTACAGGCGTCCAGGTAATCTGCCAGCGAGATCTCGGCCTCACGATGGGCTTCGAAGGTTCTCGCGTAGGCGGTGAAGATATCATCGACCGGATGCATCGGCCGCTCCTATGCTAAGGGTGGTGCTGCGGTCACTAGGATTTAATCGCACCGATCTATGCAAGATGGGTACGACCGGAGCGTAAAGGAGATATGTCGCGCGAATGTTTTGGCCGACTCGCATCGTGCTGACACAAGCCGCCGAGATATCCGCTTGCAGTGTGCCAGATAAACGTCTGTCATTTGCATTAATCTTTCTTCCACCGGTCCGAAACCGAGACCGGTCAAGATGGTTGGGGCCATTATTCATCACCTCCTCGTGCGGCGGAAGCGGAAGTGTCGGAGTTCGCAATCAGAACTTCATCGTTCGACGGACGGTCACAACCGGATAGGCCAACCTCCGGATACGTTAAACCGCCGCCAATCACGAAGTCGTGAAATTTGCCGCGTCGCCATACAAGAAAATCCGTAACGCAACTGGACAAAGCCGAATGCCTCGGAAAAATCGAGGTCCGCCGATTGACAAGGACGTTCCCCGTCGAAGCCCAACAGGAATACCTTAAACTGCGCCGATCGCCCCGGATCGGCAGTGTTGGAACCCGCCGAGTGGCAGTGGGCTCTGTCACGGCTGTAAGGTGCATCATGCGCCTCCTAACCCCTGGGGTGCATCCGGACTTCGGTGACACCGAAGATTAGGAACACACGAATATTCTTACTAAAACGTTAGGCGTATCGATTTCGTTCTCATTTTCGCGGCCACGTTCAAACACTACACCAGTCGCCAAGGCCAGTGGCTGGAAATCTTAGTTCGATCCCTACCTGTGCATCCATTGCTGCATCTGAAGGCAGTTGCCCATATAACGCCCGGGCAGGCCAAGCCTCCCAATACGAGATTTCGGCCCGATCGCTGGACTCACACGATATTTAGTGCCGCCGCCGATAAACAACCACCCAATTTGCCCGGCCATCATTTCCAGGGCGCGTGCGGCATATATGCAAGGCGATGCCGTTTCCCTTCCTTCGCAACTCGCGCTAGGAAACGCAGCTCCACATTCTGTGCTGAAGTGTGATCCGTATGCCTCCAATACAACCCGCTATCCAAGCTGCGGCCCGCGGCCACTGGGCTGGTCTCAGTCTGGATCGGCCCCGCGTCATGGGGATCCTCAATGTCACGCCGGACAGTTTCAGCGATGGCGGACGGCATATCGATGCGCGCACGGCTATCGATGCCGGCCTCGCCATGGCCGAAGATGGTGCCGACATCGTCGATGTCGGCGGTGAAAGCACCCGGCCCGGTGCGGACCCGGTATCCCCCGAAATGGAGCAGGACCGCGTACTGCCAGTGATACAGGTTTTGGCCCGGCAGGGCATTCTCGTATCGGTCGATTCCCGCAATGCATCGACCATGCGGGCCGCCCTTGATGCCGGTGCCGGGATCGTGAACGACGTTTCGGGGCTGGTGCATGATCCTCTGGCAACCGAAGCGATTGCCGCATCCGGATGTCCGGTCGTGCTGATGCATATGCGCGGCACGCCGGGAACGATGGCCAGTTTGGCCACCTACCGTGACGTGGTGACAGAGGTGCGGTCGGAACTGGCCCAGCGCGTGGAAGCTGCCATCCGGGCGGGCATCAGACCCGAACAGATTGCCATCGATCCCGGGATTGGCTTTGCCAAACGTGCCGAACACGCGCCGGTCCTGCTGCGCGGGTTGCCGGTGCTTGCGGAGCTTGGATTCCCAATCCTGGTTGGCGTGTCCCGCAAGGGTTTCATCGGCGGCCTCACGGGCGAAATCCGCGCTGACCGGCGCATGCCGGGGTCGCTCGCCGCCGGCTTGTTCGCAATCCTGCATGGCGCATCGATCCTGCGTGTGCATGACGTGCGGGAAACCGTGCAAGCCGTTGTTGCTTGGCATGGACTGTTTGAATGAAGCAATGTCCCGCTTTCCCGATGCCGCCGGTTGCATTACAGTTTCCGGACGAAGCGACAGGTTAACAGTGGCAAAGACAGACCGATGACAAGAACACGGCGCCTGTTCGGGACAGACGGCATCCGGGGCAAGGCAAACGCCGACCCGATGACGGCGGGCATCGCATTACGGCTGGGGCAGGCCGCCGGGTTAATGTTCACCCGCGGCGATCACCGTCATCGCGTCGTTATCGGCAAGGACACCAGGCTTTCGGGCTACATGATCGAACCGGCGCTAACGGCCGGCTTCATTGGCGCCGGCATGGATGTCACGCTTGTGGGCCCGCTGCCCACTCCGGCCGTGGCGATGCTGACAAGATCCCTGCGCGCCGATCTCGGCGTCATGATCTCCGCTTCGCACAACCCATACGAGGACAACGGCATCAAGCTGTTCGGCCCCGATGGGACCAAGCTATCGGACCAGATGGAAATCGAGATCGAGGCGCTGATGGACAGCCCCTTCGCC
>JANXLQ010000301.1 GCA_025355085.1 Rhodopila sp. | reverse complement strand
GTTGCGCGAAATTCGCCACCGGGCAGGTGGTAAACCGCGATGTCTTTGTCGTTCACACGCACGCCAATGCAGGCGCCCTCGGCGATCTCACTCTTGCCGGCAACCCGCACAAAATTAGCCATCATCGTCTCCATTCATTCGATCGGCACAGCATGCCAGCGGTTTACGCATTGTCCAAGCCGGGCGCCAACCTCAACCCACCAACTTGCCGCCATCGACCGGGATGACCCAGCCGGTGGTGGAGGTCAAATGCACCACCGCCGCCATCACCGCCTGCGCCACCTCATCCGCCTTCACGACCCGCTTCAGCGGTGTGGTGGAGGCAACTTTCTCCACCATCGCCGTCGTCCGTCCCGGCACGAACGCGGTATCCACCGCCGCGGGGGAAACCGTCAGCACCCGAATCTCCGGCCCCAAAATCCGCGCCAGCGACAATGCCATGGTGTCCAAAGCGGCCTTGGAACCGCCATACGCGATATTGCTGCCAGTCCCGACAATCGCCGCGACCGAGGAAATATTCACGATCACCGCATCGCCCGACGTCTTCATCAGCGGCGCGAACGCCCGCACGGTCGCAAACGGCCCGCGCACATTGGCGGCGAAGATCGAATCGATCAGCTCGTCCGTCAGCGCCTCCAGATCATGATGCGGGATCATCCGGGTGAACCCGGCGGAGTTCACCAGCACGTCGCAACGCCCGTATTCGCGTTCCACCGTGGCGGCAGCCTCACGGATCAACGCAGTTTCCAACATCGGAATCCGGATCGTGCGGTGGCCGGACCCGAACAGGGACTTCATCACCGCCTCGGCCTGATCGGGATTGCTGTTGTAGCCGACAACGATCCTGGCACCCGCTTCCGCCAAACGCTTCGCCGTGGCCGCACCGATCGCGCCGCTGCCGCCGGTGATGACCGCGACTTTATCTTTCAGGTCCATGTTTTCAGCCTTCGTTTATGATATCGTCCGGCGATGGGGTTTAGAACATCGGTCCGCGATTGGCCGCGCCGCCGTCGATCGTGATGATCGTCCCTGACGTGTAAGCCGACAAGTCCGAGGCCAGCAGGGCCACCATCGCCCCGATTTCCTCCGGCTTGCCCGCTCGGCCCATCGGCAGCGGCTTCAGGTATTCCTCCCACCGGCTTTCGTCCCCGAACTGACCCTGTGCCCGGGTTTTCATCAGCGTGACCAACCGGTCGGTGGCAATGGCGCCCGGGTTGATCCCGACGACCCGCAGCCCGTCATCCCCGGCCGATCCACCGAGTGCGCGCGTGAACGCCATCAACGCCGCATTCCCGGTGGAGCCAGCGATATACGTGCGGTCCATCTTCTCCCCCGCCATGCCGAGGATGTTGATGATGACGCCGCGTTTCCGCGCCTTCATCTCGGCATAGAAGCGCCGGCACATGTTGACGTAGCCGAACACCTTCAGGTCCCATGCGGCACGCCAGCGGTCCTCGGTAATCGCCTGTAGGTCGCCGCCCGGTATAGCGCCGGCATTGTTCACCAGGATATCGATGTCGGGATGTGCCTCGGCCAGCCGGTCCACATTGCGGCTGTCGGACAAATCGTACGCATAGACCTGGACGTTGACATTATGCCGCCCGGCGATGCGCCCCCGGGCCACATCCAGATCGGCTTGCGTGCGGGACACCAGGATGACGTTGACGCCCTCGGCCGCCAGGCACTCGGCTGACGCGATGCCAATGCCTTTGGAGGCCCCAGTGATCAAAGCCGTTCGGCCGCGCAGGTTCAGGTCCATCGTTATTCCCTCTGGTTGTTGAAACCCGGATAGAACGGAGGGACGGTTTCGGCAAATCGGGGATTGCCAAAATCGGAGCTTGCCAAAATCGGAGCTTGAACGCCGGGGGGCTGGCTGGCTTTATCGCGCCGCAACAGGAAACCGAAAATAATGAGCGATCTGCCGTATCGGCCCAACGTCGGTGCCGTGTTGTTCAACCGCGAGGGCCTGATTTTCGTCGCCCGGCGCGCCGACATGCCCAACGCCGAAGGCCCGGCCGGCGGCTGGCAATTGCCGCAAGGCGGGATCGACGAAGGCGAGGACCCCGGCGTTGCCGTATTCCGCGAACTGGAAGAAGAAATCGGCACCCGCAAAGCCGAGATCATAGCCGAACACCCCGAGTGGCTGACCTACGAGCTACCGCCCGCATTGCTGGGGATATCCTGGCGCGGCAAATACCGGGGACAGCGGCAGCGCTGGTTCGCCATGCGATTCACCGGACAGGACAGCGACATCCGCCTGGACCTTGATCCGCACCCCGAGTTCGATGCGTGGCGCTGGGTTCCCCTGTCGGAACTGCCATCGCTGGCGGTGCCGTTCAAGCGTGCCATCTACGACATCCTCGCGGACTCGTTCGCTCGGTTTGCCGAGCGGTAGGCCCGGGTTCGGAAGCGGTCTCGAGTGCCGCTTCGATTAACCGGTTGTGTGCTCACGCATCCCGCCACGTCCTCTAAGCGCGTGATGCGGCCTTTTTCGATCGGCCGAAGCAGCACACCATCGCCGGTATCCTCCACCGCAAAATCGGTGCCTGCGCCCCAGCGGTGCAGATACCGCACCGCTTTTGACGAGACGATCTGGTCTTTGGAGGAAAGGCGGGTGGTTTCCATGACCAATATGCAAGATGTGATCAGGCGAAAATCGAGGCATGTGCAATGCGCGACAGCAGGCGTCAAACCGGTTTCGGCAGGTCGATCCGGTAGAACGCCAGCGCATTCTCGGCGAACAGCTTCCGCCGGTCTTCGTGGGGTAGCCCGGCCGTGACGTCCTTGAACTGGGTGAAAATCCAGTCCCAACTGGCCTTGACGCCGTCCACCGGGAAGTTGGACGCAAACATGCAGCGGTTCACCCCGAACAGGCCGATCGTCTCGCGGATTACCGCGCCGTTGACCTGCAACGTCCAGGGTTTGCCCTTCACGGTCAGGCCGGAGATTTTGCAGTGGACATTGGGGCAGCAGGACAGCGCCTCCATCCCGCGCTTCCAGACCGCGAGCTGCTCCTTCGACCGGTCCAACGGATAGCCGGTGTGGTTCAGGACGATGCGCATATCCGGATGCTCGCGGCAGACTTCGGCGGCTTCCGCCAAGTGATACCAGGGCACCCGCAGGTCCCACGAAAGATCGTATTTGGTCAGCAAACCGAGGCCCTTACGCCACGCCGGGTCCTGCAAACTGCGTTTTTCTCCGCGCACCGAATCCCCCGGACCGGACGCGATGACCGGCTTGGTGCGGATGCCCCGGACCAGTGGATTGGCAGCCTGGGCGGCGATGATGTCCTCCGCATCGGGCGTATCGACCCAGGCGTGCGCGACGATGGCGTTCGGCATGCCGGTTTCGGCGGCGATCCGGGTTAGCCACTCGGTTTCCGCAAGCTGCTGGCTGCGATCCGCCTCCGCCTCGATATGCACAGTCGCGACGACGTTATGCAGCGCGGTGTCGCGGCGATATTCCGGCGGCAGATAGGTGCGGCAAATACGCGAGTAGTCGCCAAGCCACTGATGTTCCCCTGACACAAGCCAGGGGTAACGAAGGGCGGATTCGAGGTCCCACAAATGATGGTGGGCATCGACGATGGGGAGGTCTTTATCCATGCCGTGGAGGTAAGCAGAAATCCGGCAGTCAGGCTACAGGCGCCAAAACATGGGTCGGAAGGCGCCCTTGCCTCGTCATGGTGCGCGAAGGCGCCTTTGGCCTCGTCATTTTTCAAGCAAGCAAAAATGGCGGGTGTCGAATTCCGCCGGCATGACGCGGCCCGAGAGTCGATGTCAACACGTCTTGGTAAACTGCAATTATTTTTACAAAAGTATATGTTATCAGTAACCAAAATGACTACATATCCCGCAGATGGCAGCGAAGTTTTTCCCATTTGGCGATTACGGATTCTCCGCGAACAGAACGCCCGATGTTTGTCTGCTTCGCCGCTACCGCAAGCCTGGCGGCAACCCGATTAGGCGCTGGCGCTGCGCATGGCCGGATCAAGAAGACGGGAAGATTTGAACGCCGCACCCAGTGGGACGTTGACTTCGTAGCGGTGCGGCTAGAACGTCGAACCGTGAGAAGACAGTGGGAGATTCCATGTTCCGTTCATGTTTGCTTATAGCTGCTTTGTCAATTGTTGTTGTTGCACCGTCCAAGGCCCAGGAGGCGGCTGCCGGGGAGAAAGACTTCGCGGTATGCCGGGCATGTCATCAGATCGGGCCGAATGCGAAAATCGCGGTGGGACCTGTGCTGAACGGGGTGATCGGCCGCAAGGCAGGGACTTATCCCGGCTACCAGTATTCGCCCGCGAACAAGGATTCGGGACTCGTCTGGACGCCGGAGGAACTTGACAAATACCTGACCAATCCTCAGGCAGTCGTGCCCCGCACGAAAATGATTTTCCCTGGCCTGAAAGATGAGCAAAAGCGAAAGAATATCATCGCCTATCTGGCGCAGTTCAATGAAGACGGAACGAAAAAAAATTGATCGGAGGTGTTCATGAAAACCCGTTCCACGGTCGCATTATGTCTTCAGTGCGTCCCGCATGGCGTCGTGCAGTCCGCCAATGGCACGCTCGGCCATGCCTTCGGCCTTATCCGCCCGGCCGCCAGCCTCACCGCGCCGTTTGGGGTTGGTGCCACGAAGGCGTAACATTGGCGGTAGCAATCCATCTGCCTCGCCGGCCATGCGGCGGGGCAACCCACCCAACAAGGAGTCAAGGGAAACAATCATGACCGTAGCGCGTGACCTTGCCGATTTCCTCACCAAAACCAAGGTGCCCGACCTGCCGCCGCAAGCCTTGCAGCATGCGGCCATGGTGATCGCCAGCACCATCGCCAGCGCCGCCTTTGGCACAACCATCCAATCCGCCCAAATCATCCGCGATTTGGTGCAGGACCAAGGTGGTCGCCCCGACGCCTCCCTTTGGTTCCGTGCCGGTGCCGCGAAACTACCTGTGGCGGAGGTCGCGCGCTC
>JANXLQ010000284.1 GCA_025355085.1 Rhodopila sp. | reverse complement strand
CCCGATGTAGGCTGATTGAAGCGCAAAATAGATACGACGGGCCGGGGTAACAACCTGGTCGGGCGGCATGATCTGCTTGCCAAAAAGAAAGCGCGCCTTCGCGGTCAGTTCTATGCGTGACCTGGTACGGAAGCGAATGGGTGCGCCATTGACGATCATGACTTCGCCTTGGCGCAGCTCCAGAACGAGATTAGACATGCGATCCCTCTCGCGGCGCAATTGCGAATTAATCCGGAGACCGAACGGACCCGCCTTAGGATACGCGGGTCATAAGGTGACGATTACTTAAACAGACTGAGCAACGTCTGGGGCGCCTGGTTGGCGAGCGACAGCGCTTGCGTTCCAAGCTGCTGACGGATTTGCAAGGCCGTGAGCTGGGCAGACTCCTTGGCAAGGTCGGCGTCAATAAGCGCCCCGAGGCCGCCGTTCAACGCGTTGATCTTGTCGTTGTTGTAGGTAGTCTGATTGTTAACGTAGTTGACCGTGCTGCCGATCGTATTGAGTTCGTTCCCGAGCGTGTTCTGCTGATTCATGAACGTCCCGGTAGCGGTAATCAACGCGGCGACGGTGGCAGCGGAGCTAAGTTGGGTGGTTGTGAAACTGATCGATCCATACAGCCCGGAACCGCTGAAGGTCGAAATTCCGTAGGTCGAGCCATTTTCATTGCGCGTCACGGCTACCCGGCCGAAGGAACCGGCGCTACCTGTGAGGTCACCGATGAGCGTCTTGCCATTGTAATTGGCGTCCTGAACGAACGTCTTCACGTTGGCCAGCATCGACGTATATTGCTTTTCGTAGTTTGTGCGATCATTGCCTTGGATACTGCTGTCTCCAAGCTTCACCAGCACGTCGCGCATGCTGCCCATCATCTTCGAAATATTGTTCAGGCCCGATTGTGTCGTTGACAGCAATCCCTGCACGTTGCCGAGCTGTTGGTTGGCGCTCGTCAGCGCACCCACGCTCGCTCGGATTCCTTGTGCGATGGCGTAGGCGGCGCCGTCATCGGATGCGTCAGCGACACGATATCCCGTGGATATCCGCTTCTGCGTCACCGATAGTTGTTGTTGTGTGGTTTCGAGAGATTGGAGCGCGACCATTGCGCCCATATTGGTATTCACTGAGTTTAAGGACATGGTGTCTTACCCTTTGTGTCCGAGTATGTTTGCTCGCTTTTTGCGGGCTCGATGAACAACATGCCCGACAAAGGTTAACAATTTATGAATAAAATGAACTTATTTATGCGTTAGGAAGGAAATTTATCAGAGAAAGACTGTTTGCACTCGTGATCAACCGGTACGACTCCTGCAACTGCGTTTGCATCGCAGTTAATTTGGAGAGAGTGGCAGCCATATCTACGTCTCGGGAGGATGAAACCTGACTCGTCAAAGCCGTGGATGTGGCGGAGAGTTGCGATTGGGTCGCGGTCAGGCTGGCCTGGGTGTTCCCCAGGACGCCAACATCGGTCGCCATCGCGTTGACGGCATCGCTCAGGCTATTTCCGGTATCCAGGACCAGCGCATTGAAATTCGGATCGTTCACCTGCGAGCTGGACATCGACCCGAGGGTCGCCAAAGCCCGCATCAAGTCGCGCATATAAGACCCGGTGGTGGACGTGCCAGTGGACCCGGCGGCAACATTTCCGCTGGCGAGCAACCCGGTCTGGACTGTTACGCCTTCCCCAATTTGAACCTGCGACGCACTAAGCGCGATGCTCGGTTGCGACATGTAAGCGGAAAACGGGGACGTGCCGGGCGCATTCGATCCGGCGAGGGAGAGGGTTGCCGCTGTCGTCGCGGCCGCACCATTGGCCGACAGCGCTGACACCGCAGCATTGATCTGTGTATAGAAGCCCGATGACAGGATGCTATCGGGCGAGGGCACGGGTGGATTTGTGGTGTCCTGGCCACCGAACACGTAGGTATTGCCATTCTTGGTATTCAGCAGGCTGGCAGTTTCCGATAACGCCGAACGGGCGTTTGCGGCGACGCTGTCGATCTCTGAAGAATTCAGGCCATTCAGATTGGGTATATCCGCCACGAAAGTCGCTGCGATCTGCTGTATCCGTGTCATCGCCGATTGGGTGACCTGCATGCCGCCAACCGCTTGGTCAATATTTGCATGATAGGTTTGCAGCGCATTGATCTGCGGACTTAGGTCCAGCGAAACCCGGGATTGGCTACCGAGCCCGGCATAGGTTTGGGCAACCATCCCCGTGCTCGCTTGCTCCGTGAGTGTATCGAGTTGCTGACGTACCCGCGTGCTGTTGGCGATCAGAGCCGGCATGATGCCATAGCCAATACCGATGGCAGTACTCATTGAACACTCTGCAACAGTTGACTGAACATTGATTGCGCTGCGGAAATCACTCTGGCGTTCGCACTATAGGCATTTTGCAGGGTGAGCATCTGCGACATCTCCGTGTCCATGTTCACACCGCTAACCGAGGTGACCCTCGCGTTCAGACTTGTTTGCAGTGCTTGTTCGGCCGCCAGATTATTGGTAGTCGATGCGCTCAACTGGGATCGGGACGACACGAGGTTCGTCGCGAACCCCGATAGCGAGTTACCTGCCGGATTGAACGATGAAGTCAGGTTGCCAGACGGTCCCAGGCCGTTGGCGTTCATGGCTGGCTGAGCAATCCCGTTTTGAGACTGGGTGCCGAAGGTGAAATTGACGACGTCCGTTATCAATGTCGTAAAGCCTGCGGGACCACCCGACGGATTTGGAATAAATCCAGTGCTTGCAACGGACGCCGTGCCATCGCGTACCAGGGACGGTGTTGCGACGACTGCGGCATTAACGTGGATCGTTGCGCCATAGCCGACATAGCCAGCTTGAGCCGGGGTACCGCCGCCTGAGGGTACATTGCCGGACGCGTCCGTAAAAAGCGTCAGACCCTGCCCGGCAAACCGGCTGGAAAGTCCCTGAGCAAACTCATCCAGCTCTGCCTGCCCGGCCGGCAGTGTGGTGTCGCGGAGGGCGATTTCAGCCCCAATCTGACCGCCGGTCATTTGGCTGGTGACATCCGCCCCGGCCAGGGTGATGCCGGGTATGCCCCCGCCGGGATAGTAGGACGCCACCGGCGTGGAACTTCCGGGCTGGGAGAAAGGAGCCGGACCGCCCCTGGTCGGCAACGTCAAACCGCTTGCGGTGAAAATCGACAAATCACCGCTGGGCTGAGCCACGGTTTTCACGTCGAGCAGTGGCGCCAGCGTTTGCACAGCCGCATTGCGTTGATTCTCTAAATCGGCGGTGCCCTGACTGGTGGGCTTAAGGGCGATGATTTGATTACTCAACCGCCCGATCGTCGCAAGCGTAGAATTCAAGGTGTTGATTGCCGATCCCAGTCCATCCTGAGCAGCCTGTCGCTGGGCCGAATAAGTGGCGCTAAGCGCGTTGATGCCCCGCGCCAGGGTGGTAGCCGCCGATACCACCGCCCGCTGCTGCGTTTGGTTGCTCGGATCCGTCAGCAGTGCTGAAAAGCCGTCTTTCAAACTGCCCAGAAGGCTGCCGAGGTCATTGCCGGCCCCGGGCGTGCCCAGCACACTGTCGATTGCCTGCAAAGATGCCTGTGTGGTTTGGAGACCGGAGACTGTCGCGGTTTGTTGCGTGACCGATGCCTGCAACGCCTGATCGATCTGCAACGTGGCTGGGCCGGTCCGCACGCCCATCCCAACACCGTTGGCTGTGACGGCCACCTGCGAACCGACCTCCACCGCGTAGCCCGGAGTGGCGGCATTCGCAACGTTCTGCGAGATCAATGCAAATCGCGCGTTGATGTTCGCTAAACCGCCAGCGGCGATCGAAAGGGCGGAGTCGAGACTCATCGGTCAGGAGATCAGGCTATCATTTGTAGCGTGGATTGCATCATTTGGTTGGCGGTCGTAACGACCTTCGCGTTTGACGAATAGGCCTGCTGCGCGACGATCAGGTGTGAGAATTCCTTGGCGATATCCACGTTCGACCCCTCGACCGATCCAGTCACGAGATTGCCGGCTCCGTTCGTTCCGCTGGCCTCGGCGCGTGGCGCACCGCTTGCCAAGGTGGCGGTAAAGGCCTGTCCATTCTGGCCCTGCAATGCATTAGGGGCATTGAAGGTTATCAGCGGGATTTGTGCGATGATCCGCGTCTGGCCATTGTTGTAATTCACCGTTACATCGCCGTTGGCCTGGGTTGTAACTCCCGAAAAACTACCGGGTGGAACACCGTCCTGGGTAAGACCCAGAAGGCTATAGGCTGTGCCGGCGTATTGGGTGACGCCGGCTGATCCGCCATAGGTTCCCAGATTGAGTTTGATCGCCTGGCTGCCGGAACCGAAATTCGTTGTGAATGAAAGGCTTGCTGGTTGTCCGGCGCTGAAGCCCGCCGTGGTAACCGAACCGGGGGAGGTTGCGGATGCCGAAACCTGACCGATCGTGCCTTCCGGCATGGGATTGCCACTGATAGAGCCGAACTGGACGTCCGCCGACCCGGCGTCGGTGGTACCAGTGGTGGAATCCGGGACATTCACCTGGACAGACCAGTTGTTCGCGGCGTTTTGCGTCCAATTCATGGTGACGGTATGAGCCGTGCCCAGTGCGTCATAGACCGTGATCTGCGAGGAAACCGGAGACGCACTGGTGGCCGTACCGGTCGTGGGTGTCGCAGGAAGGTTAGCTGCCAGTGTCACAGCCGACGTCGCAACGGGATTGTAGGTGGACTGGTTCACCTGAATTGGTACCAGCGCATTTTGGTTGACCACATTTGTTGTCGGATTGACGGTCCATCCGTTGAGGTATTGGCCCGCATTATTTACCAAATAGCCGGTGGCGTTCATCTTAAAGTCGCCCGCGCGCGTATAGTTCTGCTGAGGGTCGAATGTCGGCACGTTGTTGAGCTGACCTGTCGCCTGCGAAACTGCGAAAAACCCTTGACCCGCGATGGCCATCCCCAGGGGATTGTCCGTCTGGGTGATCGCACCCTGGACATCGTTTATGTAATCGGGGCGAGCGACCACCGCCCCTGGCTCGTTCTGACTGGGCGTACTTGTCGTCAGATAATCGACGAAGCTGGTATCGATACGTTTGAATCCCGTGGTCTGGCTATTGGCGACGTCCTCACTGATATTTCCAAATGCTGCGGATTGGGCCGTGAGGCCGCTGATCGCGGTGTTGATCGCACTGAACAGGGACATTGCTTGATCGCTCCTAGGCTTATGATTTTCCCTAGAGCATGAATCGTGCCAGGCATCAGGTGACTGTGTTTGCGGGCATTCCCAGTGGGTCTGTCGGGCAAATTCTGCCCCGTGGCGCGATATTCCAGGTAATTTTTGCCGCGTGCGGCAGTGCAGTGCAGCCTCTGTTCTGTAAATTCGCCCGAGGTGCTCAGGGGAATCGGGCAAAACTTTCACGGGGCAATGAGGCTTGCCAAGAAATCGTCGTCCCGGGCAACAACCTTACGCCACAGGCGCAAGGTTGTTGCCGGAAGCCGTTCGTAACAGGTTATGCGCCATATGCTTGATGGTGGTGAAATTGGCTGGCGCGGATCGGTTCGCCCGTGGCACTCATCGTCGCGGAAGATCATGTGCATGGTCCAATGCAGGCCGTTTTCAATCATCCAATGGTGGATTGAAAACGCCTGACACACAGAAAAGCTGACACTCCCGGCCTTATCGCCGCATGAAAATTTTCCACAATTCCTATGAACGAGAACCGTTGTTCCACCTGCGGGTCAAATGACCTTATCCGTCCGTAAGCGATTGATCTCCGCATCGCTCAGACCCAGCCGCCCCTGAAATATTTCCGCGTTATGCGCACCCAGTTCCATACCCAGCCAGTTTACCTTGCCAGGGGTGTCGCTTAGGCGGGGCATTAGATTTGGAACAGCGAGGTTGCCGGCTCGGTCATCGTGCATGTGCAGGATGTTGCCGCGTGCTTCATATTGCGGATCTTCGAAAATTTCGTCGATCGAATAGACCGGGCCGCAGGGAACCTGGGACCGTTCACAGGCTGTCATCAGGTCAGCCCTATCCAGCGTCGCGGTCCACGCACCGACAGTTTCATCGACAATGGCCCGATCCCGTTCCCGTGCGGCTAACGTGCCCCAGCTTCCGTCGTCGCCCAGCTCGGGGCGGCCCATTGCCTCGGCAAGGCGAGCAAATATCTTGTCGTTGGTGCAGGCGATAGCGATCCAAAGGCCGTCCTTGGTAGGATAATGGCTGTGCGGCACGACATTGACGGTACCGGGTCCCATGCGCTGGCGGACAAAGCCCTTGTACGCAAAGGCCGGCGCGAGTTCGTCCAGGATGCGAAAAATAGGCTCGTACAGGCCGATATCGACGACCTGACCGCGTCCTGTCTTTTCCCGAGCCTGTAGGGCCAACAGGGTGCCCAGAGCGCCGTAGAGGCCGGCCATGTAGTCGGGGATCGTCGCGGACCCGGGCGTAACAGGCGCCCGATCCGGGTAGCCAGCCAAAAACGACAAGCCGCCAAAGGCGTTGCCGATACGCCCGAAACCGGGACGGTCTTTATACGGGCCGGTTTGGCCAAAGCCGGAAATCCGCACCATGATCAGGCGCGGGTTGATTTCACTCAGCACATCGTAGCCCAGGCCCCATTTCTCCAATGTGCCGGGTTGGAAGTTTTCGACCAGTACGTCCGATTGCTCCACCAAGCGCTTCAGCAGCGCCGCGCCGTCGGGTTTACGCAGATCCAGGGTGATACAGCGTTTATTGCGTGACTCTGAAAGCCACGGCAGCGAGTCGCCACACTCCGTCATCGTTCCAAAACGTCGTGTCGCGTCGCCGACATGCGGCAGTTCGATCTTGATCACGTCGGCGCCGAATTCGCCAAGCTGGGTCGCACAGAACGGCCCCGCCAGAAAGGTGGAGATGTCGAGAACCTTGCAGCCCTCCAGCGCTTGCACATCGATCATCGGGCGGAGTCCAAGACGCGGCGGGCGCGTTGTACGATTGGATAGTCAATGAACTGACCATCCAGTTGGATGGATGCCAATCCTTCCGCTTCGGCTTTCTCGAAGGCAGCGACCACGCGTTTGGCCCGCGCGATGGTTGCGTCGTCGGGACTGAAGGCGGCGTTGGTCAGCGCGATCTGATCGGGATGAATACACATCTTGCCGTGAAAACCTAAAGCCGCGGCGTGCCGGGCGGAGGCGATGAAGCCCTCGGTGTCGCGCAGGTCTGCCCAGACCGTGTCCATCGGCGGGTCCATCCCCGCCGCTCGGGATTCCATCACACACGCCGCCCGGTGCGGCAGCAGTTCCGCCTCCGACCGAGACCACACCATGCCCATATCAAGCGTGAAATCGCCTGCTCCGAAGGCCAGACGCCGCGTGCGGGTTCCGGATTGGCATATTTTGGAAAGATTGCTGATGCCAAGCGCCGTTTCGATGATCGGAATAAGATCGATACGATGCGACAGGCCGCGCTCGCGTTCCAAATTCGTCAACAACCAATCGGCCGCCTGCAATTCATGTGCATGCTCGACCTTCGGCAGGATGATACCATCCAGGCCGGTCTGCACGACGGCGACCATATCCGCGTAACACCATTCCGTGGTCATGGCATTGACCCGGACGTAGAGTTTGCCAGAACGGGGCTTGCCAAATGCCTCGGTAACGATCGGACGAGTCGATACTTTCTCACTGACCGCGACCGCATCTTCCAAATCCAGGATGACGCCGTCGGCTGCCAGGGTCAGTGCCTTCTCGACACGGCGGGCGTGGTTGCCGGGGGCGAAGAGTAAGCTTCTCATTGGGCGGCCTTTCTTTTCTGGTGCCAATCGGCCGCGCTGGGGATGGGCAGGCCCAGGTTTTCACGCAGCGTGTTGCCCCGATACTCCTTCTGGAACAATCCCCTCCGTTGCAACTCCGGCACCACCAGCCGGACAGCATCTTCGTAGGCGCCGGGCATATGCGTCGCGGCCAAAACGAAACCATCGCACGCGGGGGCGACGAACCATTCCTCCATCTGATCGGCGACAGTTTTCGGGGTGCCGCAGAACACCTTGTGTTCGGCGATGGTGCCTCGACCGGAAACCTCGACGAAATCGCGGACGGTGGGGTTTTTCTTGCCGGAAAATTTCACCACCCGTTCCCGGAACCCGTGCCAGGAGAAGCCGGCGAGTTCCTCATCGCTAAACGGCTCATCGTAGCCTTTTGCGCCAAAGTCGTAGTTCAGAACTTCGGAGATCAGGACCAATGCATCGACCGGTCTGGCCGACTCTTCGATGATGGCACGTTTGGCCTGCGCCGCGTCCTCGGATTCCCCGACGATGACGTAGCAGGCCGGAGCGATCTGCACCTGCGACGGATCGCGCCCGGCGGCGGCGATTGCATTCTTGAAGGCCGCGTATTGTTGCTTGCCGGCTTCCAAATTGTGGTAGATCACAAAAACAAGTTCTGCCCATTGCGTGGCGAACGCCTGACCGCGACCGGATTGTCCGGCCTGGATCAGCACCGGATGGCCCTGCGGCGACCTGGGCACGCTGAAAGGGCCGCGCGATTTGAAGTTCGCGCCGACATGATCCAACCGATGGACCTTGGCCGGATCGGCAAAACGTCCGGTCTTATCCAGGATCAACGCATCGTCTTCCCAGGTGTTCCAATGGCCCATCACGACTTCCATGAACTCATCGGCACGGTCGTAACGAGCGTCGTGTTCCATATGGGTGGCCTGCCCGAAGTTCAGGGCTTCGGCGCTATTCAGCGATGTAACGATATTCCACGCGACCCGGCCTTTCAGCATCAGGTCCATGGTAGCGAACACGCGTGCGACGTGGTACGGCTCATAATAAGTCGTCGAATACGTTGTCCCCAGGCCCAACTTTGTTGTGGCCATCCCCATCGCCATCAGGATTGTCGATGGGTCCATCTTCACCGCCCGAACACCGGCGCCGATCGCCTCGGCGTGGTGGCCGGTGTATAGATCCGGCAACGCCAGACGGTCGTCGAAGAACGCAAGCTGGATCTTGCCGTCCTCCAAAGTGCGAGCGATCCGCTGGTAATATTCGGGAGTCGTGAAATCCAGCATCGTCGAGGGATGCCGCCACGATCCAGGCAGGTTGGAACAGTTCTGCGCCTGCAAGAAGGCGACCAGGGTCATCATACGGTTCATCGGGCCGTCTCTCTTTCAGATCGGTAAATCGACATCCAGCAGCGGAGCATGCTGCTGGCAGCCATAAACATCGGTGTCGCCAAAATCGCCGGCCGGCACCAGACGGGGGAAGGTCGCCTTGAAGGCAAAGGCTGCATCGTAGGGGGTGAACAGAACGTACTCTTCCGGCACGTCGTACAAACGCGCGAACAAAGCCGGACAAAGCACGCCGGTCGCCTTTACGCGGTTGAACATTTCGGCTGTATCGAACACCACGTCGATGGTCAGTTCGAACGGACCTGCGTTCTTGCTCTTGCAGACCTTGGCCACATCCTTGATCAGCGCCATGTCACAGTGTCTCGTAATGAATGGGGAATGGTTCGGCTGGATCGTCCAGCTCCGCGACATGATAGACGCTGAAGCGATACACTGGACCGACCTCGATGTCGGACGGGGAGAACGGAAACGCCATATTTCCCTCTCGGCACAGGCGGCCGGGAAAGTCGGTATGCAGCATGTTTGTCCGCGCCATGCCAAGGACGGCGCTGGCCATCTCCTGGCTTTGCTGCGAAACAACTTCCAGGACAAAACCAAGCTCGTGCGGGGTGGCGTCTCGCAGCGGTTCGCGGGCACCCATGACGCCATCCGTTCCGTAGATACGGATGCCTAGCTGATAACTATCGGGCGACGCACCGAAAGCCGCGGCCTTGGTGGCAACCTCGGCCCGCACGCTGGCAATGAAGTTGTCCAGTCGCCCGATCAGCAGCGGATCGCGCGTTCCGCAAACGCAAATGGACCGATACCCGGCCAGTTCGACCCCCTCCAGCTTCACCGTGTATTGGCTGGCCGGATTCCAGCGCATGCCGGAAATCCGCACCGCCCTGTCCGAAACCGCATCGAAACGACAGTCGGAGGTGTCCAGCATCCCGCCCGGCTCGATATGATGGATTGGGCTGCTGTTTTCATGCAACGAATGGTTGGCGATCGACAGCGGCGTGCAACGGCGCGCCGGGTTGGTCGGCTCGCACTCCATATGGTCTTCGCGTACCGTAACGAACAGGCAGTCGTGACCCTTCGGAATCGATGGAGTGGCACCGCATTCCAGCATCTTGCCGGCATACCACGCAGGTGCGGGCGGCAACCCCGCCCGGATCGCCGCAGCCGCCCACGATGCAGGATCGCTCGCCCGGCCGGCCAGCACGACCCCGGCGCCGGCGTCGAGTGCCTCGATAAACGGTTCCGGCCCCATCATCCCGACGATACGGGTGGAGCGATCGACGATCTCGGCCGTTAGTGCGGGTTGCCGAGCGAGTGGATGTACGCGGCCGGCGGCGACGCGGCGCTTGACACTGGCCTTGTCCTGTTCGGCCTGGATCAGCGCCATCTTGAAATGCAGGCCGTCTTCGGCGGCGATCTCACGCGCCATGCCGGCGACAAGATCCAGATGCGGCGCACCGCCAGCCCCGCCGCTGGTGCCGATCACCAGTGGAATATTGGCGCGAACCGCAGCGTTGAGCATTAGGCGCAGATCACGGCGGATCGCGATGGGGGAACAAAATGGTTTGCCGGAGCCCAGATAGTGCGGTCCGGGATCGACGCTGCCGCCATCCACACCGATGACATGCGGCTGGCGGTCCATACCGGCTTTCAGCGACGCCTCGGGGAAGCCATAGCCAAGGATCGCGCTGGTGGACAGCAGACGGATTTCTTTGGTCATCGCACGGGATTCACGATTGGCGCGAACATGGACGAGGTCATTGTTTGCATCCTCCTAGGCAGGGAATGCACCCGATACCGCTGGTTCGGCAAGCGTCGGACGCAGCGAATGCCGGTTTACCAATCACGGCGGCGCCGTTTGTGTCTTCAACCAATCCGCCGCCGCATGATCCGCGCCCGATGGCAACGGCGAGTGCGGGTGGTCTATCCAGGCCAGAATGTCGCCGATCGGCGCGGCGCGGTCCTTGTCCCGGAGCAACAGGTGATAGCCGTTGGGATAAAACGCCGTTACCGGACCCGATGGTAGCGCCCGCCAGGTGGCGGCGGTGGCGCGTGGCGGCACCAATTCGTCGTGCCCACCGTACAGAAACAGCGACGGCGCTCGAAAATCGGCGGAAGCGGCGAGCGCCTGATCCATCAGATCGACCAGACCCTCGACCGCATCCACCCGCGTGCCATGGAGTGTCAAGGGATCGGTGGATAAACGCACCAACGCCTGCCGATTGTCGCTGGCGGTGACCTTGACCAGTCTCCCTCCGGTCACAATCAGTCCGGGCACGGTATGGTCTGCGAGCCACAGCGAAGCCCGCATCAGGATGTTCATTTCCGCGCGGCCCCAAACCGCCGGGGCGATCAATACATAGCCGTCCACCCGTGGCGCATCGGGCCGGGTTGCCAGCACCATTAGCGCGGCGGCGCCCATGCTTTCCGCCATCAAAAGCAGCTTAGTTCGGGGATAACGGGCGCGCAGCAGGCGGGCCATCGCACGGGCGTCGTCGGTCAGGCCGTCCGAGCCGGGCCAGAGGCCCCGTGTGGGAGTGGCTCCAAAACCACGTAGATCCGGGGCGAAGACCGCGATTCCCGCAGCGGCGAAATCGGGAGCAGGATATTCCCATGCGTCGCGGCTGTCGTTCATCCCGTGCAATGCCAGGACGACGGCCTTGGGGGCGCCATCCGGCAGCCATATCCGGTATGGCAGTCGTGTGCCGTCCGGCATGATGAAAAAATCGGCGGTTTCGGGGGGCTTTTCCACCATCGGCCCCGACGGCGCGACGATGGACACGCAGCCGGCCAGCGCGAAAACGATGGCCAAGACGATGGTTAGAGGGTGGATCACAGGAGCACGGTTGAAAGCATCCGCCGCATCGCTATCATCATCCCGCTTCCCCGACCAGACAGAGGACCCAAATGCCAGGTGGCAAGAGCCTTTTAGCCGAACCGGTAACGCCTACCGAGATCATCCGTGTGGACACGCGCACCGTTGCCTGCGACGGCGGCGATGGCGCATTGGGTCATCCCCGGGTCTTCCTTTCCATTCCCGGAACAGAGGCGATGTGCCCCTACTGCTCCCGTCTGTACGTCCTAAACGCAGGAGCCGGTCACGCCAACGGACATTGAACTCGGGTCCGACATCCTGCCGGAGGTCGAGGCCAAGAAGCTGCATCTGATCCTGATCGACGGATCGGGGTTCATTTTCCGCGCGTTCCATGCGCTGCCGCCGATGACGCGGCCGGACGGAACGCCGGTGAATGCGGTGTTCGGTTTCACCAACATGTTGGCGAAGCTGCTGAAGGAGCATGTCGGCACCCATATCGCGGTGATCTTCGATGCGGGCCGCCTGACGTTCCGCAACCGGCTGTATGAAGCTTACAAAGCGCATCGTCCACCAGCGCCGGAGGAACTGATTCCTCAGTTCGCGCTGGTGCGGGAAGCAACCGAAGCCTTCGGCGTTGCCGGAATCGAGTTGGCGGATTGGGAGGCCGACGACTTAATCGCCGCCTATACCCTGGCAACCACCAATGCCGGCGGGCAGGTCACCATCGTGTCCTCGGACAAGGACCTGATGCAGTTGATCCGGCCCGGCGTAGAGATGCTGGACCCGATCAAGCAGAAGATTATCGGTCCGGCCGAGGTGATGGAGAAATTTGGCGTCACCCCCGACAAGATGGTCGAAGTCCAGGCCCTGATCGGCGATTCCACCGACAACGTGCCCGGCGTGCCGGGGATAGGGCCGAAGGGCGCGGCGCAACTGATCAACGAATTCGGCGATGTGGAGGCCGTGCTGGCGGCAGCCCCCGGCATGAAGCCGTCAAAACGGCGGGATATGTTGATCGAGCATGCCGGCAAAGCCCGCATTTCTCGCGAGTTGGTGCTGCTGCGGCAGGATACGCCCCTGCCGTTGCCCATTGAGGCGCTGGCCCAACGTGACGCCGACCGCCCGGCGCTGGTCGCCTGGCTGATTAAGCAGGGCTTCCGAAGTACTGTCTCCCGCCTGGGTCTGGATGGTCCCACACGCGCGAAACCCGAGGCCGGCGCCCCGCCGAAACCGTCGGTCCAACCCGATTTGGGACTGACGCCTGCCCCGGCCGAGCATGGTTTCGGGCCTTATGAGACAGTGACCACCGCCGATGCGTTGCGGCTTTGGGTAGCCGCGGCAACTACGGCCGGCCGGGTCGCGTTGGATACCGAAACCGACGGCCTGGACACTATGCGCGCTCGGCTGGCCGGCTTCTCGATGGCCACCGCCGCCGGATGCGCCTGTTACGTGCCAGTGGCCCATGAAGTCCTGGGCGAACAAATGAAGCTCGATGCGGCGATCGAGATCTTGGGGCCGCTGCTGACTGACCCTTCGGTGCTGAAGATTTTCCAGAACGCCAAGTTCGACATGATGGTCCTGTCGCGCGCCGGATTCCCGATGCCGTCACCGGTCGATGACACCATGCTGATCTCCTACGTGCAGGAGGCCGGCATGCATGGGCATGGGCTGGACGAACTGTCGCAGCTTCATCTCGGGCATACGCCGATCAGCTACGACGAAGTGACCGGAACAGGCCGCAACCGCTTGCCGTTCGCGCAGGTGCAGATCGAGCGAGCCACCCCCTACGCCGCCGAGGATGCCGATGTCGCCCTGCGCCTATGGGATGCGCTGAAACCCCGGCTGCGGTTGAGCGGCGGCCTTGCCCTGTATGAACAGGTCGAACGCCGGCTGGTGCCGATCTTGCTTGAAATGGAGCGGGCCGGGGTCAAAGTCGATGCCGATGACCTGCGCCTTATGTCGGTGGATTTTGAGGCGCGCATGGCGGTGATGGAGCAAGATTGCCACCGCCTTGCCGGGCACCCCTTCAATGTCGGCAGTCCTAAACAATTGGGAGAGGTACTGTTCGACGAACAGAAGCTTGCCGGCGGCAAGCGGATGAAGACCGGTGCCTGGGGGACCGACTCCTCGGTGCTGCAAGGACTAGCCGATCAGGGGCACGAACTGCCGGCCCGCATTCTGGAATGGCGGCAGTTGCAGAAGCTGAAATCCACCTACGCCGACGCGCTGCTGGAAGACATCAACCCCGAAACCGGGCGCGTCCACACCAGTTTTGCGATGGCCATCGCCTCCACTGGACGGCTGTCATCGACCGGCCCGAACCTTCAAAACATCCCGATCCGGACCGAAGAAGGCAGCCGTATTCGTAGGGCCTTCATCGCCGAACCGGGCCATGTTCTGGTCAGCGCGGACTACTCCCAGATCGAGCTGCGGCTGCTGGCGCATGTTGCCGACCTGCCGGTTCTGAAGGAAAGCTTTGCCAACGGCGAAGACATCCATGCGCGAACGGCCAGCGAGGTCTTCGGGGTGCCAATGGCGGGGATGGACCCGATGACGCGCAGGCGCGCGAAAGCCATCAATTTCGGCATCATCTACGGCATCTCCGGTTTCGGACTGGCCCGTCAGCTTGGTATCTCGCCGGGAGAAGCCAAGGGATACATCGACCGGTATTTTGAACGGTACCCCGGAATCCGGACCTACATGGAACGGACCAAGGAAGAAGCGAGAATCACCGGCTACGTCGTGTCGCCGTTCGGCCGGCGCTGCTGGGTGCCCGGCATCGCGGACAAAAACGGCGCTCGGCGCGCCTATGCCGAACGCCAGGCGATCAACGCACCGTTGCAAGGCGGCGCGGCCGATATCATCAAACGCGCGATGGTTCTGATCCCCGGGGCACTGCTGGCCGAGGGACTGACGTCGCGGCTGCTGCTTCAGGTCCACGACGAACTATTGTTCGAAGGACCCGCCGAGGAGGCTGATAAACTGGCGGCAACGGCGCGTCGGGTGATGGAGGGCGCGGCAGTCCTTTCAGTTCCGTTAGTAGTCGAAACCGGTATCGGGCGGACCTGGGCAGAGGCACATTAGACCATGATCGTCCGGGGTCGCTGCCACCCCGGACGAGGGCGCCCCGCCTCCCCATGCCGGAACCGGCGGTCTCCCCCGCGCGCAATCTTTCTATCTTATCCGCCGCTGCGTTGACCGGTTCATCCCACAGGGCTAATCACTCGCACCGTTCGGCGCCGCCGTCAGCCTCGACAAGGGCACCGACAACACTGGAGCGAGGCGTGAGAGACGTACGCGACGCGCTGATGACCGCGCGGAACTCTGAAGGCAAGCTGGTTCGACGCCCGCTTTCGCCGCATATTCAAGTCTATCGCTGGCCGCTCAGTATGGCGCTGTCCATCCTGCACCGTGTGAGCGGCGTTGCGCTTGGGGTGGGAACGTTGTTGCTGACATGGTGGCTGGTCGCTGCCGTCAGCTCCGACGATGTCTTCGACCGGGCACAATGGTTTATGGGATCGCCGATCGGGCTACTGCTGCTGTTTGGGTGGTCGGTGGCGTTGATCTTCCATTTTTTCAGCGGCGTTCGCCATCTGGTCTGGGATGCCGGATTCGGGTTCGACGCACCGGCCTACAACACCTCCGGCTGGGCCGTTCTGATCGCGACCGGCGTGTGTACGGTGCTGGTCTGGGTTGTCGGCCTGATGGCCTGGTAAGGGACTAATATGTCAGGAACACCCCATATCGACATCCTGCGGTCGCCGCTTGGGCGTGCGCGCGGCCTTGGATCGGCGAGAGCCGGCTCACATCATTGGTGGGCGCAGCGCCTGACCGCGATCGCGCTGGTGCCGTTGACCCTTTGGTTCATCTTTTCGGTGATCCACCTGTCCGGCGCCACCCATCAGGTCGTGATCGACTGGCTGTCGGCGCCACTGACCCTCGGTCTGATGGTCGCATTGATCATCGCGACGTTCCATCATCTGCAACTGGGGTTGCAGGTTGTGATCGAAGACTATGTTCATCAAGAGGCAGCCAAAACCGGCGCGGTGCTGCTGATGAAAGCAGTCTGCGTGATGCTGGCGTTGGTTTGTCTCGTCTCGGTATTGAAGATCGGGCTCTAAGCCCAGAGGAAAACACGATGAATGCGATCACGATGCCCTCGTCACGGGCCTATAACGTGGTGGACCACACCTATGACGTCGTGGTCGTCGGCGCCGGCGGGTCAGGCCTGCGAGCCACCTTCGGAATGGGTGCCTCCGGTCTGAAAACGGCTTGTATTACCAAGGTCTTTCCGACCCGTAGCCACACCGTGGCGGCGCAGGGCGGCATCGGCGCCGCGCTTGGTAACATGGGCGAGGACGACTGGCGCTGGCATATGTACGACACCGTCAAGGGGTCTGACTGGCTGGGCGACCAGGACGCCATCGAATACATGTGCCGCGAGGCCATCCCGGCGGTTTACGAACTCGAACATTACGGCGTG
>JANXLQ010000283.1 GCA_025355085.1 Rhodopila sp. | reverse complement strand
GCCATGACGATGGCACCGCCGCAGGTGAGCGGAGCGAAGATTTCCAGCAGCGAAAGGTCGAAACAGATCGAGGAGATCAAAGCGACACCGGCATAGACATCCGGCGGCAGCACCGCGTTCATCCAGACGAAATAGTTCAGCACGCCCAAATGATGGTCCATGACGCCCTTCGGGCGGCCGGTGGAGCCGGACGTATAGAAAATGCAAAACAGGCTTTCCGGAGCGATGGCAAGATTCGGATTGAATCGCGGCCGTTCGGCGATGTTGGCCCAATCCCGGTCGAGACACAGCATTTTCGCGCCGGGCGCGCCGATCGTGTCCAGCAGATCGCGCTGCGTGATCATCACGGTAAGGCCGGAGTCTTCGGTGATCAGTTCTTGCCGCCCGCGCGGGTAAACCGGATCGATCGGCACATAGGCGGCGCCGGCCTTCAGCACCCCCAGCATGCCGATCAGCATCTCTGGTGTACGGCCGATGCAGAGGCCGATCTTCGTGCCGGGACCGGCGCCCATGGCGATCAGGTGATGCGCCACCTGATTAGCGCGCGCGTTCAGATCCGCGTAGGTGACGATTTGGTCCTGGTAATACAGCGCGACGGCACCGGGGGCGCGCTCCGCCTGTTCTTCGAACAGGTTGTGGACGCAACGGTTGGCCGGCAGTTCGGCTTCCGTTTCATTCCATTGGGGGAGGGGTAACGCGCCCTCGCGGCGATAGACCCACACCTGAAGCCTGACCTCGGGGAATTCCTTGTAGCGGCCTTCGAACGGTGCGGACGTTTCCACCAACGCCCACTGACCAGACTCGGTAAGTTCCGCCATTTTGGCTTTGAACGGGGTGTTCTGATAGAATTCGGGGCGCAACGTGAAGATCAGGTGGCCGCCCGGCCTGGTGATGCGCAAAAGCTCATCGAACGAACTGGCCGGCGCGTGAGCCATAACGAACACGCCGACGCAGAGCACGGCGTCATAGGCGGCGGACGGAAGATCCAGCGCATCGCCAAGAGCATGCTGATAAAGAGCGTTGTAGCAGCCCTTCGCACCAGCCTCCCGCAGCATGCCAGGGGAGAGGTCGAGCCCTTCGACGTTGCGGTAGCCGCGCGCGGCAAGAAGCTGACCGGCGAGACCGGTACCGCAGCCGGCATCAAGGATACGGGCGCCTGCCTCGGCGAAGCGGGTAACGGTTTCGACGACCTCGGATGGCCCGCCGTGATCGCCCATGTCGGCATCGTAGGACGCCGCCCAGTTGTCGTAACCGGTGGCCAGTTCGGCGTTGTTTTGCGCTGCGAAAACGGTATGCACTTTTGCGGTCATGTTGCTTTCCCGTCGCGGCCGTCGAACGTGTAGCCGAAGAGGTCAATGTCGCGGCGGAAGTGTTCTTCCACCAGCGCGCGCGTGTGGTCGGTGTAGCAGGAACGGTAATCGCGATGTTGGCTGCGGTTTAGGTGAGGCAACGGCGCGTCGATCCCGACGTGGCGGCAAATACCTTCGAAGTCCTCGCGTAGCGATTCGTAATATCCCACACAATCAACCAGTAGCTTGCCGTCCCGATCGGTCAGCATTTGTGACTGAAGCTTCGTAATGCCCTTCGGGAAAGGGGCTGCTTCGCCGATCGCCCATTGAACGAAGGCATCGAAGCCGGCCAGGGCCTTTACCTCGGCGTGCCGGGGAATTGCGGGATCGTTCAGCATGAAATGGTAGATCGAAACGAGGTGATCCCAGGGGTTGCGAACGAAGGCAAACTTGTAAAACCCGTCGAAAATCTCAGGGGGCAACTCGCGTTTCACATCAAGGCAGTTGGGGTGCAGCAGCAGTGTCTCCCATACGGTGTACATCGGGTTCGGCTGGTCGCCTTTGATCTTAGGCGGCCGGCGCATCTTGAACTTCTCGGGTTCGGTACAAAACGGCAGCAACGCGTTGCGGATGCTCATGCCCGCACTTTTGCCGACGTGAATGAAGATGAAGCGATGGCTGTAAGAAATGAGCATTCTGTAGCTCGACCGTCACTGCGCCGCGGGCGGATGGGGTACGAATCCGACTTTCCGCCAGTAATCGAAGTAGGCCCCCATCAAAGCCTCATCGATCTCGGGGTAGGCAAGGTCTGTGTCTCGCAGACCCTCCGTCAGGTTGCCGGCATCCATCTTGGGACGCTGGTAGAAAAGGAAGTGCGGCGCGACGGTCGCCAGGAAGGCGTTCGCGAAGAAAATCTTATGATCCCGAGTGTCGTTTGGGGCTGCCGCCCGTTTTTTCAATGCGCGTTTCCAATCCGCGTAGCTAAGTGCCTCCAGCGGATACCCGAGATTCCGGATGATCGCCATCAGCTTGTTCCAGGGGGCAGGTTTCGGATGGAAGTAATGAAAGGCCTTCCCGAAAGAGTCCTGCCGCCCGGCGAGGTGGACCATCGCCGAAGTGAGGTAGTCCACCGGCACCATGGTGACATCGACATCGAGGACCGGACATTTTTCCAGCAGGACGCAGGCTTTGAGCAGCAACGGAAGAATGTCGGACAGGTCGTTCATGGCACCCGTCGCCGCCGTGCCCATGGTCCTGACCGGGCGGTGGATCGTGGTCGGCAAACCACGCTCGCCGGCTGCCGCCACCAAACGGTCGGCGACCCACTTGCTCTTGCCGTAGCCGCCCTTCAGCGTCTCATGAAACAGCGGCGGATCGGATTCGCGCAGCAGCGAATCCGCGATGTGCGCGTCCGTGAAGAACACCACCAGGCTGGACAGGAAGTGGACCGGCTTCGTTTGTTCGGCCGCCGCAAGACGCAGCACTTCCACCGTGCCCGTAACGTTGGTTCGCTTCAG
>JANXLQ010000277.1 GCA_025355085.1 Rhodopila sp. | reverse complement strand
TCGGACAGTGCGATCGCGTATCATGAGGCGGTGACAGGCGCCCATGCGGCGATTCTAATGCGGGAAACCGATAAAGCGATGCGTGCCTGAACGCCGATTGGGCACCGCCCGGCGGCCGGCCGGGTGGTGCATTCGATTGCGACGAAATCGGTCAGCCGCTATACGCGGGTCAAATCAGAAAAATGACCCGTGTCTTCTGCCCTCTATAACCCTTCCGCGCGAAGGCGCACCGTTAGCCTCACGGTCAACAGCGACCTGCTGGAAAAAGCCCGTGCTGCCGGCCTGAATGTCTCGCGGGTCGCGGAGGAGGCATTGGCCGCTGCTCTGCTCGCCATTCAGCGCGAGGGGCTGCGTCAGGAAATCATTCGGGATATGGATGTGTTGGCCAATTACGTGGCGGCTCACGGCAATACGGCTGCTGAACTCCGAGCGATGTATGGGGCCGACGATGCAGCATAACGTCTTTCCGAATCCGGCCATTCGGTCTCGCACCCGCCAAACGACCTCCGCCATGCCGTCGGCTCGATTAAATCGCATCGGGACGATATTATACGGGCTGTGGATTGGTTGTTCACCGGGGTTTGATTTCGATCGCGTGTGCCGCCCCGAGAAATCGAACGCTTTGGGGGGCGGATGGGGTGTTGCGACAACGGGCCGAATTGCCAATCGCCACGGCCGATGCCAGCGTGAATCCAACGAGACAATGCCGCCTGACTTTTAGCGGGCGCGGTTCCGTTGTAAGCCGGTTCGAAGAAAACGGGGAAACAAGACTATGTCCAAGCGTATCGCGATAATCGGCGCCGGAGCCGTTGGCGGCTATGCGGGTGCCCACATGGCGGCGGCGGGTCACGATGTCACGCTGATCGATGCGTGGCCCGAGCATGTGGAGCAGATGAAGGCGCATGGCATGGAAATCTTCGGGATGACTCCCGAGGAGCGGATGACCGTGAAGGTCAATGCCATGCACCTGACGGACGTGCAGAATTTGGCCAAGCAGAAGCCGATCGATATCGCGTTCATTTCGGTCAAATCGTACGACACGGTATGGGCCACGACGATGATCCGGCAGTATCTATCGGCCTCGGGCTGTGTGGTATCGATGCAAAATTGCATCAATGAGGAACGTGTCGCCGGTGTTGTCGGCTGGGGCCGCACGCTGGGATGCATCGTTACGGGCGGCGTTGGCGTCGATCTTTATCAGCCGGGTCACATTCGGCGCGGCTATGCCAAACGGGCGGATATTACGTCGTTCTATGTTGGAGAACCCAGCGGCCGGATCACCAAACGGTCGCAGGAAATTGCCGAGATCATGTCGAGCATCGATGCGTCCAAGGCAACCGATAATCTGTGGGGGGAGCGCTGGACGAAGCTGTGCGTGAACGGGATGCGCAACGGTGTCTCGGCTGCGACCGGCATGGGCGGGAACGCGCGCGACAACCATGCAGCCGTTCGCCGTGTCTGCATTCAGCTCGCGGGTGAATCGGTGCGGGTTGGGCAGAAGCTGGGCTACAAACTGGGCAAAGTCGGTGCGCTGCCGTTCGAAATGGTGGCGGAGGCGATGGAGGGCGATGCGACGTCCTACCAGGAAATCGAACGCCTGATGACTGAAGGCGGTGCCGGGCAGGCGGAACGCAGCGACTACCAGCGTCCGTCAATGGCGCAGGACATGGAGAAAGGCCGTCGCACCGAAATCGAATTTATGAACGGTTTCATTGCAAGCGAGGGGGCTCGGGCCGGTGTTCCGGCGCCGACTCATGAGATGCTGACGCGTCAGGTTCTGCGGGTGGAACGTGGCGAGATCGCGCCTCGGCCGGAGAACGTTTTGGTGAACAGCTAGGCTGCAACTGCTCCGATTTTTTGGTGTCCTGGAACAGATAAAGACGTGGATGGTGTGCCTTCGCGCACCATGACGGCGCGGGGGTGTGCCTTCGCGCACCATGATGGCGTGGGACGCAATCGCCGCTTTGCCGAAATGAGAATTGCCGCTACGCCACCGCCGCCAGGACGGCCTCGCAGATACGGTCCACGTCTTCGCCGGTCAGATCCGGGTGAATTGGCAGCGCCAGGATGCGTCCGGCCAGGTCCTCGGACACCGGTAGTGCCGTGCCATCGTGTTGGGCGCTGTAGGCGGGTTGGCGATGCAGCGGGCGGGGGTAATAGATCGCCGTCGGCACGCCATCGGCTTTCAACGCCGCCTGTGTCCGGTCTCGGGCGGCCTCATCCGGCAGCAGAATGGCATAGATCGCCCAGGCGCTGGTGCTGTTGGCGACACGTTTCGGCGTGGTGACGGCATTGCCCAGACGCTGGTCGTACACACATGCGATACGCTCGCGCGCCTGCAGTTCCTGAGGGAAGACACCGAGTTTGGCGAGCAGGATTGCCGCCTGGATGGTATCGAGGCGGCCGTTCATGCCGGTGCGCAGAACTTCGTAGCGGGTCTTGCCCTCGCCATGGGTGCGCAGGCTGCGATACAGGTCGGCTCGGTCTTCGCTTTCGGTGAACAGCGCGCCGCCGTCGCCGTAAGCGCCCAACGGCTTGGATGGGAAGAAGCTGGTGGCGGTGGCGTCGGCCTGGGTGCCGATCATGGTGCCGTTCAGCGACGCGCCAAAGCTTTGCGCAAGGTCGTCCAGCAGGAACAAATCGTTCTGGCGGGCGATGGCTACCAGGGCGGGCCAATCGGCGGGTTGCCCAAACAGATCGACCCCGATGATGGCGCGGGGCTTCAGCTTCCCGGCGGCACGGACATCTTCGATCCGTTTTGCCAGGTGTGCCGGGTCGATTTGAAAGGTGCGCGGATCGACATCGACGAAGACCGGCGTGGCACCCAACAGAAGCGGCACCTCGGCGGTGGCGGTGTAGGTGAAGGCGGGCAGGAACACCGCATCGCCACGGCCGATGTCCTCGGCCATCATCGCGATTTGCAGGGCGTCGGTGCCGGAACTGACGCTGACACAGTGTTTGGCGCCACAGAATTTGGCCAGTTCATCCTCCAGTTCGCGGACCTCGGGGCCGAGGACGAACTGGCAATGCTCCAGCACCCTGTCCAGCCGGCGGCGCAGATCGACGGCAATGCGGGCTTGCTGGGCCTTTAGATCGAGGAACGGGATGGCGCGTGACGTGTTGGACATGAAACCTCTGTTCAGGCGCGTATTTCGCCGGCGGTGCCGTCGATGTTGTGTTCGAACTCGGGGATCAGGCGGCCCAGCAGCATGAGCGCCAACTTCACCTGGCCACCCCGGCAGGCGCTGCCGATCTCTTCGATGGCGCGGGCCACGATGGCGGGGTCGGCGGTGCGGGGGGAGGCCATCAGCAGGCCGGCGTAGCCGGTGGGAACCGGCGGTTCCTTGCCGTGGAACAATTCCTCGAACAGCTTTTCCCCCGGGCGCAGGCCGGTGAAGCGGATCTCGATATCGTGTTCTGGCTGCAATCCGGCGAGCCGGATGATCTGCCGGGCCAGATCGACAATTTTGACCGGGTCGCCCATGTCGAGGACGAAGATGCCACCATCCTCGCCTGACGGCAGCGTGGCGCCATTCACACCCAGAACGCTGGCTTGCAGCACCAGGCCGACGGCTTCGCGAACAGTCATGAAATAGCGTTGCATGTCGGGATGGGTCACAGTCAACGGCCCCCCGCGGGCAAGTTGGCGCTGGAACAACGGAACGACGGAGCCAGTGGACCCCAGCACGTTTCCGAAGCGGACGGTAATGCAGCGCATACCATGATGCGCAGAACGGGCCGCGATATCCAGACCTTGACAGTACATCTCTGCCAGGCGCTTGGACGCACCCATAACGCTGGTTGGATTGACCGCCTTGTCGGTGGAGATCAGTACCATCGCCATCGCGCCGACGGCCCTCGCCGCGTCAGCGACATGGCGGGTGCCTGCGGCGTTGGTTGCCAGACCCTCCAGCGGGTTGGCCTCCACCATCGGGACGTGTTTCAGGGCCGCGGCGTGGAACACCAGTTCGGGGCGGTATTCCTCAAAAACCGCACGAATGCGGGCTTCGTCGCGCACGTCGGCGATCACGGCGCAACGATGAACCTGCGGGTTGGTTTCGGCCAGTTCCAGGTCGATCTGCCACAGCGCATATTCGCCGTTGTCCAACAAGATCAACGTGCGCGGACCAAACGCGGCGACCTGACGGGCAAGCTCGCTGCCGATGGTGCCACCGGCGCCGGTGACGACGACCCGCCGGCCCTGGATCAGGCGGGCCATGCCGTCGCGATCCAACGGCACCTGTGGGCGGTTCAACAGGTCCTCGATCACGACCGGCCGTAATTCCACGGGCCGCGGCCTGTCCGGATCGGCCAGTGCCGTGGGACGCGGCGCCTGACGGACCTGAAGCCCGAAGCGGTCGGCCTGGGCTACGATCCGGGCGAGGCGGGCGCCTGATAGCTCCGGCGTGACAAACACCAGGGTGCCTGGAAGGCGATCTTCGGCGCGAAGCTGATCCAGCACCGCGGCGGCGTCGTTCAGCGATCCCAGGATGCGGTGCCCCTGGATGCGCCGGCCGGTCTGCCGGTCGGAGGATGCGAGCAGTCCTTCCACCCGAAATGCCTTGCCCCGGTCTTGTGCCAGCGCGCGAAGGAACAGGTCGGCGTCTTCTATACTGCCGACGAGAAGAATTGAGGTGGCGTCGAGATGCGGGGATTTTGCGGCAAGGCGGCCCCGGCGCCAGCGGTAGATGACCCGGGGGGCGCCGAGGGCCAGCAGCAAAGTGAGGGCGTGAATGACCGGAAAGGCCGGATTTGGCTGGTCCAGGCCCACGATGGTGGTGGCGCCGGTGAACAGGATCGCACCCAGGGCGGCGCTGCCGGAGACGGTCAGCAGGTCGCCCAGCGCGGCGAAGCGCCAGTATTGCAGGGACAGACGAAACGGGATGCCGGCGAGCAGAAGGGTTAGGGCACCGAGCGGGATCGTCCAGACAGGCGGTAAAGCGGGCGCAGCCGGGTCAGCGAGCCAACGCGCCACGGGAACGGATAGAGCCGCCAATGCACCGTCGAGGGCAACATTGACGGCGATTCGGATCAGTGAACGCGCCGTAGTCATGAGTCGAGGTATAGCGTGGGTGGAGCGGGGGGGAAAGCGGGGGCTGGCCCGGGCCGGAGTCGGCCGGCCCTTCGTCCGCCCCCTCCGGAGGGGGCCGGCCAGTCCTTCATTCGCTCCTCGGATACAGTCTGCCTACGGCTAGGCGGTGGCAAAGGATTCCAGGCCGGTGTCGTGATGGAACGGGTGCAATGGTGACTTGGCGCTGCCGTTTTGCGCCCCGCCGGAAGTTTCGTTCCTGGACGCGGGGGTGGGTGTGTCAGTCCATTGGCATTGCGGCAAACAGGGTGCGTGCCTTCAGCATGTCGTCCAGGGAGCCGAACGCATTCGTGTAGTGGCCGGTGTAGCCTTTCGCCTCTAACGCCTTGAACAGCGCGGGGAAATCGAAGTCGCCCTGGCCCGGGACGAGGTGTTCCTCGATGCCATTCCTGAAACAGTCGGCGAGGCGGACTTCGCGAACGCGGGACAGCGGGATGGCGTCCAGGAAGCCAGCAACGCCTTCAGGGACGAGATGGGCGTGGTTGGCGGTGAAGGATAGTTGCAGGGCAGAGGAGTCCAGCTTTTCGTAAAACCAGCACCATTCCTCGATCGTGTGGGCGAGGTAATGGACTTCGGCGTCGGCTGGCTCTTTGTTCAGGTTTTCCAGCAGCAGCAGGACGGATTTGTGTGCGGCGTAGTCGGCGGCGCGGCGCAAACGATCCAGGCCGGCCTGCATGCGGAGCGGGATATCGGCGGAAAAATGAAAGCCGGCGTGGACGACGATCCACTCGGCACCGAGCAGAACGGCGGCGTCGATGTAGGCGTGGAGGTAGGCATCGACGGCATCGGCCACCAGCGGGGCGTATTCGGCGACGTTGACGGCGGACGAGGTGTGCAACCCTAGGCGGATGTCGTGGTGGTCGCATGACCGGCGGATGGCGTGCGATCGTGCGGCGTCGAAGCTGGTGACGACATTGGCGCCGGTGTCGAGTTGGATGTCGATGATGCCGACATCGTTTTCGCCCGCCCAGGCGATGGCATCCTCCAGCGGGAGCTTGCGGCCAATGTCGATGCCGATGCGGGCGGGGTCGATGAGTGGCATGGCTGCTCCCGGTGGTTAGTCGATGCTGGGGGGATGTTTATCCACCCGCTGACGAGTATCGGAAAAGTTTAGTCTTTTTGCCAGACCCCGCCGTCGGCATTCGATGCTGAGGCGGATAACGCTGCCCGGCTTTGCTCCTACGCGGTGATCGTTGCGTTAGGATCGCCAGCAGCTAACGCGTTCATCCAGGACAGGCAAAGATCGCGGGACCGGTAACGACCGAACGCCGCGATCTCGTCTCGTTCTATAATTGGAAATGTTGAGTAAATGTATCGAACATCGTCGCGGCCGGTCACACCATAAAGGTGGAAATAGACAGCATCGAGTTTCGCGCGGAGGCTCCGGCGGCGCTCCTCATCCCATACGAAGGGTGGCCTGACATTGCCTGCGCCATCCACGTAACCCATGTCGAGGGCAAACGGGGCCATGTCGTGCGCCGTGTAAGTCAGCTCCAGGACGGTTTCGCGGATAATGTCCTCTGCGCCTTTTGAACCGAAACGGCCACGATAGTCGGCAGCGGTGAGGAAGGGGAGCTGTTCAATCAAATACCATGCGAGATGATTACCGTGAACCTTCTGGCGGGCGAGGTAGTCGAGAACGATGCTGTTCAGATTGGCAAGCAGCAGAACCGCGAAATCGGCATAGAGCGGCTGACCAGAAACGCTTCCGTCCTTGGATGGCGCCGGGGAGGGAAAAATGACCGGCAGCGTGTGGCCTGCGCCAACATGGGGTATCGCCGCAGCGATGGTGGTCCGGGCGTTCGTTACCGAAGTTACGTCCTTGATAGCCAGGCACCACTGCGTCGGAGCGGACCATGTGACTTTGTCTGCATTGACCCAATAGCGCGGCAGCGGCACGCGGGCAGCGTCGCGATGCTCGTTAGCTGTTAAATCACGACCTTGTCCGGTTCTAAATAGATTACCCTCGGCGAGAAGAATATCTGAGGCGCGGTGATCGAACGCCTGAACCATCTTGCCTTCATAGAGAGGCAAAAACTCGGTTTTTCCCTTTTTCCAGACGTTTGCGCCTACGGGATATGCACCAGCTTTCTCCAGGGCGGGAGGATTGAGGAAAGAGCCGGAGTCATTTGCCATATGGAACATTGTCGCGTATCGCACCGGCCATGTCTTCGCGGGCGGGATGATCGATTGATCCACGAGGACGGGCCGGTCGGCGTAAAGCGTCCTGGTCAATTTGAGATCGCGTTGCGTCCGAAAAATTGGTGCCGTGCGGCTGTTCGGGTTGATTTTAGCAATGTCCTCCGGGGTGACGGCGAAAAGCCGGTCCGGATCGCGCAGCTCATTCAGATCCCGGATGAAAAATGCGAATAGGATTTCGTCGAACTGGCGTTGATCCCCCCCGGCGACATAGGCGCAGAATTTGAAGCGGTAATAGACATCGGCAAAAAATAGTGTTCCGTCGATCCGCCGGTTGAAGAAATCGATGAGAAACGCAAGCCGCCGCTCCTCGGTAATCTTGCGGAAAAATGGAGCAGAACTTTGATCGGATGCAATCCCCGATGGGACGAGAAGCCCGACGATCCCACGGGGCTTCACGAGCGCATGCGCCCGCTCGATAAAAAGCGAGTTCAGATTCGTGTCGCCTGCCGAGAGCAACGGAAAATCTGGCCCCTTGCGTGCCAGCCGGCTAGCCGTTTCCGCCCTTTCGGTCGCTAGCCTGTAGTCGGCATGAAGTGGATCGCCGGCTTTTTCCGCAGCGTGAATAAGGACCAGGCGCTTGGCCGCAGTCTCTGCGCGCGCAATCTCCGGCTTCCGTGCGGCCCACCACTCGACTTTTTGTAGTTTGAGCCTGTCCCAGGGCGGGTTGCCAATAACCGCGTCAAATCCGCCCGTCAAACTGTTGGCGTCCCAATCCGACCATATACCCGGGAAGGCAACCTGCCAGTTCAGAAAACGCTCCTCCTCGATCAGCATCCGAGCCTTGGCAAAGAGATCGGCAAAGCGCGCGCCGTCCTCTCGACGGGTATCGACAGGGGTGGTCCCGAGCGTGATTTGCATGGGATCACCGAATTGCCCGTCAAAAAACGCTTTGCAAAGTTTCGCTTCGTCGGAGTTTTTTCGAATGTTCAACCAGTCGAACGCATGAATCACGGTGAGCAACGCATCGAGCGGCGCTGTCATTTCCTGCACTTCGGCAAACACGTCGGCGGAGCGGTGCGCTTCGGCGATTTCGGCGTCGGTCAGGCCTTCGATGATCTGCATCTTTGAGGCCGCGCGCAAAGCGCGGGTGATGGGGCCATACAACAGAAGGGGGCTTCCGTAGGCAGTTGCCTTCTCGATGCCCCCCTTGACCCATGATCCGAAAAGGCTGTCCCCGCAGCGTAGATGGTGGTCCAGAAAACTGAGTGGTGCGCCGACGGTAAAGGTGTGAAGCCAAAGTGAGACCTTGGCTAACTCAACTGCCATTATGTTTTTATCCACGCCATAGACACAGCGTTTCAAGACCATGCGGCGGATAATGTGACGGTCGTCGAGTTGGGTGGCGTCTATTGTCCAACCACGATCTTCGGCATTTCCGAGAATGGTGTTGCGGATGGCGTCAATGCGGTCGCTGAGGGGAGAGACGTAATCCGCCACCGCTGCTTCTGCTTCCGCCATGGCTGCAATGACCTGATCGGCCAGATAATCGACCAAACTGACCAGGAAGTGTCCTGAACCCATGGCCGGATCGCAGATTTTGAGGTCCAGGAGTTTTGCGGCCGGATCGAGGCGCTTCAGAGTGCCCATGCGGCGATCCTCTGCCATGCTACTCTGGCTCAACTCCATGATCTTCGCCTGGAAAGCCTGCATTGGGGCAGCGGCAAGCGGTTCGATGGTTTCCTTGAGAATCAGCATGACGAGGTCGTCAGGCGTGTAATAACTGCCGGAGCTTTTTCGGGCGAAAGCGTTCGGGCGGACGATAATGACGCCGCTTTCGCGGGTCACTTCATGTTCCAGTAAACGTTCGTATATAGAACCGAGCTGCTGGACGCTCAGATCACGGTAGTTGATGTATTTGCGGCCGTCGGGCGTTTGCTCGAAGGAGAGCGCATCGATCACGTTGGCCATGACGGCATCGCCGAGCCGGATGGTTGTCAGAAGCGGCGTCCGGTCGCGGTTGAACAGCCCCCCATTGTAGGGCGGAAGCCCTATCGAGGCGTCTCCGTCGTCGATGGCTCGGCACAAATCGTCGATGGTCGTCCAATATCGGGCCGCTGTCGTGGAAAACCCGTCGTTGCGATCCTTGCGCTTGCCGACATCGCCGCGCACCCGTTCGCGTAGGCCGTAATCGTTATAGCGACGATCCCGGACGGGAAGAAGGTCGCGGTCCTCAGCGTAAAGGATGAATAACAGCCGATAAAGCAGGATCAAGGCGGCTTCACGGACCTGCTGCATCGGGGCGGCCGGGGCGGCCTCGGCAATGGCCTGCGCCAGTGTGGGAAAGACTTGCCGGAAGACAAGGTTCGAAAGATTACCGGCAACGCGCTCCTCGTAGAATCGGCCTTCTTCGATGGCGCGTTGATGGAAGGTCCGGCTGTCGCTCGCTGTTGGCAGAAAAGCTCCCCGGCGGAAGATGAGCGCGAACACTTTGAGCCAGTGCAGGCGTTCGGTTTCGGAGAGTGCGAACAGGCCTTCGTTATGGCCGGGAACATCGAGGACAGATGCAAGATCGACCTCGAAAAACTGCTCCGAAACCGAGCGCGCGCCCTGGTAGTAGAGACGCCAGCGGCCGCCATTGGTGAGCATACCCCAACGAAGATTGCCGGTGGTCAGATCCTCGACGCGGCGGAGATAGCGAAGCATTTGGGTCGAAGGGGCCGTTTCCTCTCCACGCCGGCCGGATCTACGGTCGAGGGGGCGGCTCCATCGTTTGGATTCAACGACGGCCAGGCCGAAGCCGTAACGCTTCCATTCCTCGCCGAAACTATTGGCTGTCGTCTTTGCTGCGTCATCGGCGAACAAAAGACCGTCAGGCACATCGTCGCGCCCTTTGGCGGCGAGGTTTTGCTGACGAAGGCTGGCCGTCCAGCCCATCCGGGCGAGGACCGGCCAGATCAGATCGTCTTCGGTCTGGCTTTCATTTGGGGTCTTGGTGATGGGAAATCGGTCGTAGATTTTTCGCAGGTCACGCTGAAGCGCCTGAACGGCGGGCGCGTCGATCAACTGCCAATCTGCCAGGCGGGTGATGGATTCCGTTAGAAAGTCACCAGAAAACAGACTTCCTTGAAAAACGCTCTCCGTCATGCGTTGCGGCACTTCCTTTAAAATGGCTACGATTGCGGTTCGTCAGGCACTTTTGGCACGCAGTGCGCTATCGCGATACCGCTTCCCACTTGGATGCCTGTAATTGATGCCCGCTACGGTAATGCATTCGGGTGCCGGTTTTTTCGGAGGGACGGGAAGCGGGCGCGCCCACCACACGCCTGCCATCAATCCTTGAAGGGAATAGATGCAAAAATCGTGGATTGCAGGCGGCTCAACCGTCGCGCGCCGTGCCTGATGATCTCGACGGCATGACGGATGGATGGCGATACGTCAACGTCAACACGGGTTGGTATGAGAGATAGTTTGGTGAGCCCGGTGGGAATCGAACCCACGACCCCAAGATTAAAAGTCTCGTGCTCTACCAACTGAGCTACAGGCTCGCCGAGGCGCTTTGAACGCCATGCAGCGGCGCGGGTCAAGCGCCGCAAGCGGGAAATCGCATCAATCGGCGAAAGATCGATGTTCGGCGGTGGTCGCTCCGCCATAACCCGGGGTCATGGCGGAGACAGACACGAAGCCTATGCCGCGTCGGCGGCGACCGAGAACTTTTCGATCTTATCCGGGTTCGACACGGTGCCGCCGCCGCCGCTGCCGCGCTTCAGGCCATCGACGAGTTCCATGCCCTCCACGACCTGGCCCCAGATCGTGTACTGGCCGTTCAGGTGGGACGCCGGCTCAAACATAATGAAGAACTGGCTGTTGGCGCTGTGCTGGCTGGCCGAACGCGCCATGCCGCATGTCCCGCGCAGGAACTTCGCCTTGTCGGAGAATTCGGCGCGAATGTTGTCCAGGTCGCTGCCGCCGGTGCCGGTGCCGGTCGGATCGCCGCCCTGTGCCATGAAGCCTTCAATGACGCGGTGGAACACCGTGCCGTCGTAGAAACCCTTGCGCACCAGCGTCTTGATCTGCGCCACATGCATCGGTGCGTCATCCGGGAATAGCTGGATCACCACGCGACCCGCTTTCAGGTCCAGGTGCAGTGTGTTCTCGGGATCGAGAGTCGGATTCGAGTCGCTCATGTCGATTATGTCCTGTTAATGGGTTCGGCGTGCCCGAACCATCCACACCAACGCCCCGCCGCGATAGATGGTTCGGGCACGCCGAACCATGACAGCGGGGTGGGTAAACTACTTCACGTCCGCGGCGACGCGCAGGTGGACGATGCGATCCGGCTCACCCACCACCTGCCCGTTGGAACCGGTGCCGCGCTTGATTTCGTCCACATGTTCCATGCCGCGTACGACCATGCCCCAGATGGTGTATTTGCCATCCAGGCCGGGGTTTGGTGCGAACATGATGAAGAACTGGCTATTGGCGCTGTCCGGCGCCTGGGAGCGCGCCATGCCGCACACGCCCCGCACGAAGTGACGTTGGCTGAACTCCGGCGGAATGTTGGGCAGCTTGCTGCCGCCGGTGCCGGTGCCGGTCGGATCGCCGCCCTGCGCCATGAACCCTTCGATCACACGGTGGAACGGCGTGCCGTCGTAGAATCCCTGGCGAACCAGGGTCTTGATCCGGGCGACATGCAGCGGCGCCACTTCGGGCAGCATTTTGATCTCGACCCGGCCCTGCTTCAGGTCGAGGTACAGCATATTCTCAAGGTCCGGGGCTTGCGCGACCGCGGGAGAAGCGGCGGCCAGCGCGAGACCGGATGCGATCAGGGTGCGGCGATGCATGACGCCCTCCTTCGATATGGACATGGGGCAAAACGGATATGGGGGTAGGCGGTTCAGCCCTGGATGCGTTTTAATACCCGAGCATGCGTGAGGGCCGGCACGAACGAGGCGAAGTCGCCGCCTAGTTTGGCGACTTCCTTGACGAGGCGAGAGGCGATGAACTGGTGCGTTTCGCTCGCCATCAGGAACACCGTCTCGATATCCGGGGCCATGCGGTAGTTCATTCCGGCCATCTGGAACTCGTAGTCGAAATCGGACACCGCCCGCAGGCCGCGCACGATCATGGAGGCGCCGACTTCCCGCGCAAACGCGATCAGCAGCGAATCGAACGGTACGACCTCGATCACCATGCCGTTGCGGGTGGCGATCGACTCGATTTCTTCCTTCACCATCTCGACACGCTCTTCCAGCGTGAACATCGGCCCTTTGCCGGTGTTGATCGCCACGCCGACCACCAGCTTGTCCAACAGCCTGGCGGCGCGGGCGATCACATCGACGTGACCGTTGGTGATGGGATCGAAGGTTCCCGGATAGAGGCCTATCCGCCGGGGATAGTGAGCGTCCTTGTCAGCCATCGATTCCTTCCTCGGTGCCATCGTTTCAGTTTTCGGAAACGGGCTTGTTATTGCCGTTCGGGACTTCGCCCGACTCGCTTAGGTCCGGTGCCCCGCCTTCGATCGGTCCGCCTTCGATCGTCGCGCCTTCGATCGTTGCGCCTTCGATCGTCGCGGTATCGATAACGGCCCCATCTACGATCGGGGTGTCCTCGGTTTCTTCTTCCAGCACCGTGAAGACGCTGGTGACATGCTCACCTTTATCGACCCGGAACAACGTCACACCCATCGCCTGACGGCCGGTGATGCGTGCCTGATCGACCGGCACGCGGATCAATCGTCCGGCGTCGGTGACCATCATCATGTCGTCACCCTGCCGCACCGGGAAGGTCGCGACCACGGTCTTGCCGTTGCGTGGCGCCAAAGCGATGTTGCCGATGCCCTGGCCGCCACGTCCGGTCACCCGGTATTCGTAGGCGGAGGTCCGCTTGCCGAAGCCCATATCGGTAACCGTCAGCAGCATTTCCTCGCCTTCTTCCATCTCGGCGAAGCGTTCCGGCGGCAGCGCCACGTCCTCCACATACTCTTCCGGTTCGACGGGGGCTTCGACCGCCGCCGCCGCTTCCGACTCGGCGTCACCGTTGCCGCGCCGCTTGGCGTTTGCCAGCTTCAGGTAGGCGATGCGCTCTTCCGGCGACGCCTGCATATGGCGCAGCACCGACAGGCTAATGACCTCATCCTTCGACAGCAGCTTGATGCCGCGCACGCCGGAGCTGTCACGCCCCGCGAACACCCGGACCTGATCGTCGGTCAACTGGAACCGGATGCAGCGGCCTTTCCGAGATGCCAGCAGCACGTCGTCACCCTCACGGCAGGTGGCGACACCGACCAGATGATCGCCCTCATCCAGCTTCATCGCGATCAGGCCGGCGGCGCGGACATTCTTGAAGTCCGACAACCGGTTGCGCCGCACGTTGCCCGAAGCCGTGGCGAATACGAGGTGCAGGCTTTCCCACAGAGTCTCGTCCTGCGGCAGTGGCAGCACCGTGGTAATCTTATCCGTCCCGAGTTCCGGCAACAGATTGATCAAAGCGCGGCCCTTGGCGGTCGGGCCGGCCTCCGGCAGCTTCCAGACCTTGACCCGGAACGCCTTGCCGCCTGACGAGAAGAACAGCACCCACTGATGGGTGTGGCCGTTGAAGCTGCGGGTAACGATGTCGTCGCCCCGCGTGCCCGCCCCGGAACGCCCGCGTCCGCCGCGATTTTGCGCTCGGAATGTCTCCAGCGTGGTGCGCTTGATGAAGCCGTCGCGCGTGATGGTGACCACCATCTGGCCAGGCTCGATCAGGCTTTCGTCGTCCTGGTCGCTGGCGTAATCGGCGATGTCGGTCATCCGTGGCGAGGCGATTTCCTTGCGGGCATCAAGGAGTTCCTCGGTCATCACCTCCATGCGGCGAATGCGGGAGCCCAGGATTTCCAGCAATTCGCGGATTTTGCCCGCGACGTCGGTCATCTCAGCCTGGATTTTCTCGCTTTCCAGGCCGGTCAGGCGCTGCAACCGCAGTTCCAGGATGCCGCGGGCCTGTTCCTCGGTCAGCCGCACCGTGCCGTCGGGCGCGATCACGTTGCCGGGTTCGTCGATCAGCGCCAGCAGGTCGCCAATGTCCTCGGCCGGCCAGTCGCGACCCATCAACGCCACGCGGGCGGAAGCGGCGTCCGGACTGGCGCGGATCAGCTTGATCACGTCGTCGATGTTGGCGACCGCGATGGCCAATCCGACCAGATTATGCGCCCTGTCGCGGGCCTTACCAAGTTCGAACCGGGCGCGGCGGAGGATCACATCCTCGCGGAACCGGATGAAGCACATCAGGCACTCGCGCACGCCCATCTGCTTCGGCTGGCCGTCGTCCAAAGCCAGGATGTTGATGCCGAAGCTGGTCTGCAACTGGGTGAAGCGGAACAACTGGTTCAGCACCACTTCGGGCGTGGCGTCGCGCTTCAACTCCATGACGATGCGCATGCCGGAGCGATCGGATTCGTCGCGCATCTCAGCGATGCCTTCGATCTCCTTGGCGCGGACCAGTTCGGCGATCTTCTCGATCAGGGTCTTCTTGTTCACCTGATACGGGATTTCGGTGACGATGATCGCGGTGCGATCCTTACGAATTTCCTCGAATTCCGTTTTCGCCCGGATCGTGATGCTTTCGCGCCCGGTTTCGAACGCCTTACGGATGCCGGCGCGGCCGATGATGATGCCGCCGGTCGGAAAATCGGGACCGGGGACGATCTTCATCAGATCTTCCATCGAGATATCCGGATCGGCGATCAGCGCCAGGGTGGCATCGACGATCTCGCCCGGATTGTGCGGTGGAATGTTGGTCGCCATGCCGACGGCAATGCCGTTGGCGCCGTTAATCAGCAGATTTGGAAATTTAGCGGGCAGAACGAGCGGTTCATGCTCCGACTCGTCGTAGTTCGGCTGGAAGTTGACGGTATCCTTGTCGATATCTTCCAGCAGCAGCGCCGCCGCCTTGGCCAAACGGACTTCTGTGTACCGCATCGCCGCCGGGTTATCGCCATCGACCGACCCGAAATTGCCCTGGCCGTCGATCAGGGGCAGCCGCATGGAGAAGCTTTGCGCCATGCGGACCATGGCGTCATAGATCGAGCTATCGCCGTGCGGGTGATATTTACCCATAACGTCGCCGACCACGCGAGCCGACTTGCGATAGGCTTTATCCGGCGTGTAACCGGCCTCGTGCATGCCGTACAGGATGCGGCGATGTACCGGCTTCAGCCCATCCCGGGCGTCCGGCAGCG
>JANXLQ010000265.1 GCA_025355085.1 Rhodopila sp. | reverse complement strand
ACTTCGCGGACCCGGGGTCAAACAAATCGTTCATGCTGTGTTCCCAAGACTGAAACGCACCCTACATGGGGCCGGGGCGTTTCGGCAACCATTTGTGCTCGAACGTGAGGCCGATCGTCCATGCGCCTGATGTGGGATGCCATCTTGACTGGTCTCGTTCGCCGATCAAGTCGCCTAAAGCGTGCCGCAACGACGCGCCAACGGAACCAAATTGGTTTCCGCTCCCACAGCGTGCATATCTCACCTGCAATCGCAGTCAGGTCATTCGCTCGCATGCCGTCTCTCGCCGAATTCAGCGCCCAACTGGCGCGTTGCGCTCAATCCGAGCAGGAAGTCCGCGATTTCGTAGAGGCTTTCTCAAAAATAAGACTACGTTATATTGCCCGAGCGATGGCGGCGGCGCGGTTGTCAGACCTTGATCCGGCGATCCGGGCAACAGGCCAACAATTATCGCTTCCGGTGTGCCCCGACTGGAGCGACCCCGCAAAGCTTTCAGCATCCGGCCTCACACCCAATCAAGTGGCCGGGACTACCGATCCCGGGTCCGGCTGGTTGCACATAGATATCGCCATGGACCCTGCATCCGTACCCACGGTGGCCAGCTTCATCATGGCCACCTGCCTATCGGACAAACAACGGCGCGCCTTGTTCCCCGCCCTGTCGCGCATGTCGTTCTCGGCTTCGGCGATAAGGGATCAGCGACGCCGCGAGGTGCCCCGGTTGAACGCGTGGCTGGCGTGGTCGCGTGTGGAAGGCATCGATACCGTCTTGTTCGGAGACTACCAAAAACACCTTCGCATCCACGGCGCCTCGCAGAACGCCGGCGGTGCCGTGGGCGCGGCGGGTGGAGCGATCGCCATCCTCGATGCCATCCAGGAAGTCGCGCCCGGCATTACGCTGGACCTGCTGGGCGCACTCCCGCGCTCGGACAGTCGCGATCCGATCTCGGTTGACACGTTCCTCCGGGAACACGGTATCGCGCCGGAGAGTAACGACCGACCGCTGAAGTGTATTCTGTTACCCAACCGCCGGGCTGTGGTGTTTGCCTCCGATCCCGATGTAGCGATCATTCAATCCCTTGACGCACCCTTCCAGACCGCCCTGGAAGCATGGGAGGTCTATGCCGAGGTCCGCAGCGACAGCACAAGGCGCGCTCAAAGACTGGTTGAATTTGCCGTCGGAGAAATAAAAGCTGCCACGGATGTCAGCAATCTACATGAACGCCTGGCCCTGGGTTCCCGCGAAAGCCGGTCGGAGCGCCAGACCGATCGTTTCCTGATGATGGCAATTCTGACGGGTGATCTGCTGACAGGTGGCTCAGGACCCAGCGGGCGGCGGAATACCAGGGCTCCGTTGCAAAGCCGGGAAACGGGACGCTTCGCGGATATCTTCAACCTGCATCACGCCTGGGGTTGGGATGGAGGGCGAGAGCGCCACCCCGAACACTGGGCGTGGCTAAAGCGGCGGCTCAAAGAATGGTGCGGGATATAATGCCAACCGGCGTTGACATCGACACACGCCGGCCGCCCTCGCATGGTCATGCTGCGCGAGGGCGCGTCCTCCACGCATCGTCATGCTGCGCGCAGGCGCGTCCTCCACGCATGGTCATGCTGCGCGAGGGCGCGCCATCCACGTCTTTTGTTTGGACAAACAAAAGACGTGGATGGCGATCGGAGCCTGTGCCCGGGCTTGACCCCAGTACGTCAATGTTTTTTTGGTAGGTCGTTACTAAGCCATGCCTACGCTACGGGAACAATATCCTCAATCCGCAACGCCGTGTTCGGCATAACCCAGTCCTCAGGCCCCGGCCGAACCCCGGTCTTCATCCACTTCGCCAGCGCCGACATCTGGTGCGCGATCACCGGCGGCACCGCGTCGCCAATGTGGCGGTAACGGTTGGCCACAGCCTTGGCGGGAAACCGGTAATCGAACGGAAACCCTTGCAGCGTCGCCATCTCGCGCACCGTCAGCAGCCGGTTCTTCTCGGGATGGACATACCGTCCGTTCCCAACATGCGCGCACTCCCGCTTGATGGTCGGGGCCGGCCGGTCCCACCACAGGCGCCCGTAAACATCGGGGTGGGACCCGAGATCGCCAATCCTCCAGCGCCGCAAACAATCCGTCGTACACAGTTTACGAGTCCGAGGGTTTCGCGCGACGTCCGCCCATCCCCCTCCATCCGCCGGCGTCGCGGCCAGGCGCTTCGACACCGCGACACCCATCCCCGGATAGACATCGCCCTCCGGGTCGTCGGGATGGTCCCTCTGCCACTCGGCCAACCGCGACAGCGCAGTTCTTACCGTCATCAAGCCCGGCCGCACCGCCCACCCCTGCCACAAATCTTCCAGCGTCCGCACCGGACCAATGCGCGACGCGACCACCAGCGCGCGTTCCCTAACCTGCGGTAGCCCGAAGCGGTCCAGCACATGAATGTCGCTGCGCACCTCGTACCCGGCACCCCGCAACTGCTTCACCAGGGCGGTATGATGATGCCGGTAGTTCCCCATGATCAGTTCGCGGGCGTTCTCCATGAAGAATATCTCGGGCAAGAGATGCGCCGCGAAGTCGCCGCTGCGGCCAATCAGCGTATTTTCCGGCCTATCTTCGAGATGGTTATTCGGCTTCGCCCGGGACAAGTGCGTGCATGGCGCACAGGAAATCATAATATCCAGCTCCCCCCGGCGAATCCCGGCCAAATCCGCGAATTCATCCGGGTCGAACGTCATCATGTCGCGGTTAAGCGGTTCTACCCCGTGATTTACCCGATAAGTCCGGTTGCAGTCGGACGCCCCATTACCACCGCTGGGCTTCGCGAGTTCCAAATCCACGGCTCCGACGATGCGAAATTCCGGACGCCGAGAAAACCCCGCACTTGTCCCGCCGCCACAACTGAAGAAGTCGGCAACGGTCCAGGAGGCACTCGGCGTGGGGTCACCCATCATTCAGCCCCGTGGATGGCACATAACTAAGGATTCGGTCGAGTACCTCGCCTAACCTATCGGGGCCTAACCTATCGGGGCCTAACCTGCCGTGATCTAACCTGCCGGGGATTCGCGTCTCGCACTCCCAAACGACCACGACGTGCCAGCCCAATCGGGTCAGATCTGCGGTATTCCTGGCATCCCGGCGGCGGTTTTCGTCCAGTTTCGCGGACCAGAAGCCGGCGTTGCTCTTCGGTCTCCGGGTCCCTCGGTCACATAACGTGCAGCCATGCCAAAAGCAGCCATGCACGAACACCGCCGTCCGGTGCTTCGCCAGGACAATATCGGGACGTCCGGGAAGGTCCCGCCGATGCAGCCGAAACCGCAAGCCCCTGGCATGCATGGCTTTCCGAACCGCAATCTCCGGTGCGGTGTGCTGCGTCCGAACCGCAGCCATCTGGCGCCCCTTAAGGCTGGCCATCGATCCCTGTGCGGAGCCGTCGATCATGAGCGGCTTTATGGAACAAATGGGCGCAACAGAGAAGCCAAAACCAAAAAATCACCACGCGATTCAGTCCGATATCAAAACGTCTATACAACGGAAAACATCGCCTGAAATAATCCTCTCGCTTACGCCCTCCGCCGCTCGGTGTGCCCGCTCTATCAGGGACACCGCACGATTTCGCCGAACGCGCCTTCAGTGCCTGTTTCGTAACGATCGTCGCTTTTCCAATCGGCTGCGGCACTGCCCGTTGTTCCGCCTTGGGCACAGCGGCAAGCTGCGCCAATCCCCGGTGGAAATTGCGGCGCGTCGGCTGCAACGAAATTCCAAATGCGATTGCCCTGCTGCTCATTGTCATTGCGAGGAGTGTTTGCGACACGGCAATCCGATCTAAAGCATGTGCTGTGGCAGATTGCTGCGTCGCAAACGCTCCTCGCAATGACGACAGTGCGTTTTGGGTCAACGTGAAAACGCTTTAATTAACGTATGGTGAACCGAAACTGTGCATCACGGCGGTCGATTCCGCGCCGATGATAGATTGCACCCCTGTGAATGTGGCGCTAACTTGCCCAAATCATGGGCAACTGTCGTTCACACATCACACCTGCTGCCCCGGGAGCACGCGATCTGAAACCCATCGACCTCGGCGGCGGCGTCATAATCGAAACGCCGGTGATCCTGGCGCCCATGTCCGGCGTCACAGATCTACCCTTCCGCCGGACCGCCAAACAACTGGGCGCCGGCATGGTCGTTTCGGAAATGATCGCTTCCTGGGCGATGATCCGTGAGAATCAAAAGACCCTGAGTATGGCGGAAATCGACGGTTGTGGCGGCGTATCGGCGGTCCAGCTTGCCGGCTGCGACCCGGAAGCGATGGCCGGAGCAGCGAAACTGGCGGTCGATCGCGGTGCCCACATGATCGACATCAACTTCGGTTGCCCGGTGAAAAAAGTCGCTATCGGCCAGGCCGCCGGTTCGGCGCTGATGCGCGATGAAATAAGCGCTGCCGCGATACTCCAGGCAACCGTGAAGGCGGTCTCGGTCCCGGTCACGCTGAAGATGCGCATGGGTTGGGACCACTCCACCCTGAACGCCCCGAAATTGGCCCAAATCGCCCAGGACGCCGGCATCCGCATGGTCACGATCCATGGCCGCACCCGGCAGCAATTCTACACCGGCACCGCCGACTGGGCGTTCGTGCGCACCGTAAAGGAAGCGGTCGCCATCCCCGTCATCGTCAACGGCGACATCCTGACCGAGGACGATGCCGCCGCCGCGCTGGCACAATCCGGCGCCGATGGCGTGATGATCGGTCGCGGCTGCTACGGCCGCCCCTGGTTCCTGGCTCAGGCGGCGCATTACCTGCGCACCGGTCTGCGACTGCCGGAGCCGACGCTCGCCGATCAGAAATCCATTCTGATCGGGCATTACCATGCCATGTTGAGCCAGTTCGGCACCGGCCCCGGGGTTCGCCTGGCCCGCAAGCATGTGTCCTGGTACTCGCGTGGCCTGACAGGTTCGGCGGAATTTCGCGCAACAATGAACCGGCTGGCGGAAGCCGAACAGGTGTTGACGTCGATCGACCGTTTTTACGACCCGCTGATCGCCCGAGGGGTGACCCGAACGGCCATCGGACACGACGACGTGCTAACGGCCGAAGCCGCATGACCAACGTGGTCGCACGGGCCACTCGCCTGCTGGGCGGACGCGGCCGTTTTGCTGAATCGCCCCCGAAAGTCGCCGACGCCGCCGCCATCCTCAGCGGCCTGCCGGTGCCGGTGGTCTTACTCGACCCGGAAAACCGGTTTCGCCATGTCAATCACGCGGCGGAGCAGTTTCTCGGTATCTCGGCCGCCGGTCTGTCTCAACTCCGGCTGAACGATCTGCTGCCCCCCGACAATCCGCTGTTTCTGCTGATCGAACATGTCCGCCTGACCGAGGCAACGATTTCCGACCACGAATTGAACCTGGAAAGCCCGCGCCTGCATAAACACGGCATCACCGTCCAGGGATCGCCGCTGCCCGAGGAACCAGGCGCGGTCTTGCTGGTGCTACAGGACGCCTCCGCGGCACGTTCGCTGGACCGCCAGCTTGCGTTTCGCGGCGCCGCCCGCAGCGTGACCGGCATGGCCGCGATCCTGGCACATGAGGTGAAAAACCCGCTGTCCGGCATTCGCGGCGCCGCGCAATTGTTGGAAGCCAGTGTCGGTCCCGCCGATCGCGAACTGGCCGAACTGATCCGCGACGAAGCCGACCGCATCCGCGACCTCGTGGACCGGATGGAGGCATTCGGCGACAAGCCGATCGCCCGCACGGCGGTGAATATCCATCGTGTGCTGGAACACGTCCGCAAGCTGGCACAGTCCGGTTTCGCCGCGCACATCCCGTTCCGGGAGAACTACGATCCGTCCCTGCCGCCGGTCTGGGCCAATCGCGACCAACTGATTCAGGTCGTTCTCAACCTTGTAAAAAACGCCGCCGAAGCCGTTACCCAAGATGGCGTCATCCACCCCGAGATCATCCTGTCCACCGGCTTCCAGCACGGTATGCGCGTCGCCATTCCCGGCACCAACGAACGCCTGGATCTACCGCTGTTCGTCAGCGTCCGCGACAACGGCCACGGCATTTCCGACGACATCAGGCCGCATTTGTTCGAACCGTTTGTCACCTCCAAATCCACCGGCACCGGCCTCGGCCTGTCGCTGGTCGCCAAGATCGTGGGCGACCACGGCGGCCTGATAGAAGTCGATAGCCGCCCGGGCCGCACCGAATTTCGCCTGCACTTGCCTGTCGTCACCGAGAAAGACGCCGACCAATGACCTTGCCAACAGTTCTGATCGCCGACGACGACCGATCGATCCGCACCGTTCTAACCCAGGCACTGGGACGCGCCGGCTACCAGGTGCGCAGCACCGGCACCGCCGCGACCCTGTGGCGCTGGGTAGAGGACGGCGAGGGCGATCTGGTGATCACGGACGTTGTCATGCCGGACGAAAACGGCCTCGACCTGATACCGCGCATCAAACGCATCCGCCCGGAACTGCGGGTGATCGTCATGAGCGCGCAATCCACGTTAATGACAGCCGTGAAGGCCACCCAGCGAGGCGCGTTCGAATATCTGCCCAAACCGTTCGACCTGCGCGAACTTTTGTCCGTCGTCGGGCGCGCGTTGGCCGCACCATCCGAAGCGACATTCAGCCCGCCGGAAGCGAAGGATACCGACGAACGCCTGCCGCTGATCGGCCGTTCCCCGTCGATGCAGGAAATCTACCGGACCATCGCCCGCCTGACGACCGCCGACCTGACCGTGATGATCAACGGCGAATCCGGCACCGGTAAGGAACTTGTGGCCAGGGCGCTGCACGATTACGGGAAACGCAAAGCCGGGTCGTTCGTTGCCATCAATATGGCCGCCATCCCACGCGAACTGATCGAAAGCGAGCTCTTCGGCCACGAACGCGGCGCGTTCACCGGCGCCACCAACCGGTCTCAGGGCCGGTTCGAGCAAGCCAACGGCGGCACGCTGTTCCTCGACGAAATCGGCGACATGCCGCCGGAAGCCCAGACCCGCCTGCTGCGCGTGCTGCAAGAAGGCGAGTTCACCAGCGTCGGCGGGCGCCAGCCGATCAAGGCGAACGTCCGCATCATCGCCGCGACCCACCGCGATCTGCGCACCGCCATTCGCCAGGGCCAGTTTCGCGAAGATTTGTTCTATCGCCTCAACGTCGTGCCCATCCGTCTGCCGCCTTTGCGGGAACGCGTCGAAGACATCGCCCTGCTCGCCCGTCACTTCCTGGAGCGTGCGAAAGAGGACGGACTACCCGCCAAAAGCCTGGATCAAGGTGCCGTGGATCGCCTGAAGCAACATGGCTGGCCGGGCAACGTGCGCGAACTGGAAAACCTGATGCGGCGCCTCGCGGCCCTGTGTCCGGACGAAGTTATCGGCGCCGAGGTGGTAGAGGCCGAACTTGCCGATCCGTTGCCCGCCCGCGAAACTGCCGCCCCGCCACAGCCGGGCAACACCCCGGAAACCCTGTCCACCGCGGTGGAGCGCCACATTAAGGACTTCCTGGCCGCGCATAACGACGGCATGGGTGTCACCGACGTTTACGACAAAATCATCGCCGAGGTGGAACGGCCACTGATCCGCCTGACCCTCGCCGCCACCCGTGGCAACCAGATCAAGGCCGCCTCCATGCTGGGTCTCAACCGCAATACCCTGCGAAAGAAGATTCGCGATCTGGAAATCCCGGTCGTGCGCGGGCTGATTTAATGTACAGGCGCAAGCCGGAATTGCCGCCGCGTGGTTTCCTTGGCCGTCAGCCCCCCGGGCGGGCGCCGTGAACATGTCGTTACCCAAAATCAAACTGCCCCATACCAAAGCGCGGGACATTATCTCGGAACCGCGTTCGTCGCGCGCCGGCCAACTGGGCGACATCCTTCTCGGTAAGGCGGTAACCCTGTTCCTGGCAACACTGGCGCTGCTGGTCGGACTCGCGACCTTCATCATTCTCGCACGCGGCTCACCGCTCGGCTGGCCCCCCGGGGTCGGCTTCACCCTCATGCTGGCCAACCTGACCGTTCTGTTGCTGCTGGGCACCGTGCTGGCCGGACGGCTGACGCGGGTCTGGGTCGAACGGCGGCGCGGCTCAGCCGGATCCAAACTGCACGTCCGGCTGGTGTTCCTGTTCAGCGGCGTCGCGGTCGCCCCCACCATCGTTGTCGCCTGCTTCGCCGTCTCATTCTTCCATTTCGGCATCACCTCCTGGTTCAACGAACCGGTGCGCGCCGCCCTGGAGGAATCACTCCAGGTTTCACGCGGCTATCTGGAAGAACACCGCAACAATATTCGCACCGTGGCGCTGGAGATGGCCAACGACCTCTCCCGCGCCGGACGGTTCCTGTCGGCCGATCCAACGGTGTTCGCCGAAGTGCTGGACACCCAGACCACCCTGCGCGGCCTGACCGAGGCTGTCATCTATGAACCGGTCACCGGACAGGTTTTGGCCGCCGCCGGCATCTTCGTCGGCATGGGCGTGGAGGCGCCGACTCAGAGCGCCACCCAACAGGCGATGAACGGCGATGTCGCGGTCCTGAACGCGGGCGATGGAACACGGGTGCGCGCCGTAGTGCGTCTGGAATCGACACCGCCGCTGATGCTGATGATCGGCCGTCCGATCGACCCGACCATTCTGGGCTACATGCAGCGCACCGAACAGGCGGTCGCGGATTATCGGCGCATGGACGGCAACCAGTCCTGGCTGCAGATCGCCTTCGCCTGGATCTTCGCCATCGTCGCTTTGTTGGTCCTGCTGGCCGCCGGTCTGATCGGCCTGATCATGGCCAACCAGATTGCCCGCCCGGTCGGCATGCTGATCAACGCCGCCGAACGCGTGCGCAGCGGCGATCTGAGCGTACGCGTGCAAGAGGCCGCCACCGGCGACGAACTCGCCGGCCTGTCGCGCGCCTTCAACCGGATGACCGGCCAGCTCGCGGCACAGCGCACCGAGCTAATGGAGGCGTACAGCCAGATCGATGAGCGGCGCCGTTTTACCGAAACCGTCCTGGCCGGTGTTTCCGCCGGCGTCATCGGACTGGACGCACAGGGCCGCATCGAACTGCCGAACCGCACCGCCGATGAGCTGCTGGGACTCGACCTGCTGGCCGCAACAGGTCATCCCTTGTCCGAGATTGTGCCCGAATTCGCCGCCTTGTTCGCCGAAGCAGCCGCATCCCCGGACAAGGCCCGGACGGCGGAAATCCAAACCGGCCCGTCCAATCACCGCCGCCATCTGTTGGTGCGGATCGGTGCCGAACTCTCCGGTGGACGCACCGACGGCTTCGTCGTCACCTTCGACGACATCACAGAGTTGCAATCGGCGCAGCGCAAGGCCGCCTGGGCCGATGTTGCCCGCCGTATCGCCCACGAGATCAAGAATCCGCTAACCCCCATTCAACTATCGGCGGAGCGGCTGAAGCGCCGCTTCACCAAGGAAATCCAGTCCGATCCAGATACCTTCGTGCAATGTGCAGATACAATTATCCGCCACGTCGGCGATATCGGCCGCATGGTCGATGAATTCTCGGCCTTCGCCCGCATGCCGCAGCCGGTGATCAAACCCGAGGACATCGGCCGTATCGCCCGCGAAGCGTTGGTTCTGCAAAAGACCGCGAGGCCCGGCATCGACTGGGTAACCGACATTCCCGAACGCGGGCCGGTGGTGCCCTGCGACCGCCGGATGCTGCGTCAGGCACTCACGAATTTGTTGCAGAACGCAACTGACGCAATCGCGATGCGGGACGGCGCTGGCCATATCGCGCTGATGGTGCAAAACCTGCCGGACGGGGTACGGATCGTGGTAGCGGACGATGGAGTCGGGTTGCCCGTGGAAGAACGCTCACGGCTGACGGAACCGTATGTGACTCACAAACCGAAGGGAACCGGGTTGGGACTGGCCATCGTGAAGAAGATCATGGAAGACCATGGCGGAACCCTGACCCTCGGGGACCGGCCGGATGGACCCGGAGCAGTAGCGACGCTCCAGCTTCCTGGAGTGGCCGCGCCACTGGCGTCGTCCGCAGATGGAAATTCGATAGGCGGGGTACCCGTGAGCAATGACATGAAACAGGTGTCGCATGACGCATGAAATCCTGATCGTCGATGACGAGCCGGATATCAGGCTGCTCATAGAGGGCATCCTGCGTGACGAGGGGTACGAAACCTGCGGTGCCGGCGATGCCGAATCGGCCATCGCCTTGTTCAGGGCACGGCGCCCGTCGCTGGTGGTCCTGGACGTGTGGCTGCAAGGCTCCCGCATGGACGGGATCGGCATCCTTGAGACCCTTCATGGCGAAGAACCGCATGTGCCGGTGGTGATGATCTCCGGCCACGGCACGATTGAGATGGCGGTCGGCGCGATCCAGCACGGCGCCTACGATTTCATCGAAAAGCCGTTCCAGTCCGACCGGTTGCTGCTGATCGTCCGGCGCGCCCTGGAAGCCGCGGCGATGGCCAGGGAAAACGTCGAACTACGCCTGCGCGCCGGGCCGGAAGTGACGCTGACCGGCGATTCGGCGGTGATCTCCCAGCTCCGCTCCCAGGTGGAGCGCGTGGCGCCGACAGGGTCCCGGGTCATGATTTCCGGGCCGGCCGGCTCGGGCAAGGAAGTCGTCGCACGGATGATCCATGCACGCTCCCGCCGTTCGGCCGGACCCTTCGTGGTGATGAACTGCGCGACGCTGAACCCTGGCCGCTTCGAGGAAGAATTATTCGGCATAGAATCCGGCAGCGAACCCGCCTCGCACCCGCGCCGGGCCGGCGTGCTGGAACGGGCCCATACCGGGACGCTGTTGTTGGACGAGGTGTCCGACATGCCCCTGGAAACCCAGGGCAAGATCGTCCGCGCCCTGCAAGACCAAACCTTCGAACGCCTCGGCGGATCGGCCCGCGTCAAGGTGGACGTTCGCGTGCTGTCCACGACAAACCGCGATCTACAGGCCGAGATCGCCGCCGGGCGGTTTCGTGAGGACCTGTTCTACCGCTTGGCCGTCGTGCCGGTGAAAATCCCGGCCCTGCGAGAACGCCGAGAGGATGTGCCGAACCTGGCTCTGCACTTCATCGAACGTTCGGCCGAGAGTTCCGGCATACCCGTGCGGGCATTATCGGCGGACACGCTGGCTGCGTTGCAGGCCTACGACTGGCCCGGCAACGTACGGCAATTGCGCAACCTGATGGACTGGTTGCTGATCATGGCGCCCGGTATGGCTGGCGATCCCATTCGGGCCGATATGCTGCCACCGGAAATTGGCTCCAGGGCGCCTGCACTGCTCAATATCGACCCGGCCGCCGATATCATGTCCCTGCCGCTGCGGGAGGCACGCGATCTGTTCGAGACGCAATACTTACACGCGCAACTGCTTCGTTTCGGCGGAAACATTTCCCGCACCGCCCAGTTCGTGGGAATGGAACGCTCTGCACTGCATCGCAAACTGAAGCAGTTAGGCGTGAATTCAGATGAGCGAGTGGGAGGATAGTAACGACCCGGCACCGGCACGGTCGAACCTTGTCCTCACCGGCACGGCCGGCTTTGTGGTGTCCATCCACGCACCGGCCGTCAGGGGCGCGGATGGGCACCACAGCACCCATCATGACGCTTAAACAGCGGTACCACCTAGCATGCGGAATCGCTGCCCGCTGGTAACACGACTTGACCTAACCGGCGCCTAACATCATGTTCCCGCCGAATCAACAGAACCAAGAGGCCTGATGTCAAAAGAAGACATGATCGAGTTCAGCGGTACGGTAATGGAGCTTCTGCCCAACGCCATGTTTCGTGTG
>JANXLQ010000252.1 GCA_025355085.1 Rhodopila sp. | reverse complement strand
ATTCCGCGTCCGGCGTAACGATCTGCGCCTGCTGGTCGGATGCGGTGCCGCAGCCGCGATCGCCGGTGCGTTCAACGCCCCACTGACCGGCGCGTTCTATGCGTTCGAACTGGTGATTGGCACTTATACCTTAGTGTCGTTAGCACCGGTTTCCGTCGCGGCCCGGGTGTCGCAGGCCGTCGTTCACGCGCTGGGTGGTTCGATCTTCGATCTCACCCCGCAGGTTCCCACCCATATCGAAGCTCTCGACTACATCCCCATCCTCGCCCTCGGCATGCTGTGCGCCCTGCTCGGTATTTCCATCATGCGCGGCGTCACCGTAACCGAGGAACTGTTCCGCAAAAGCGGCGTTCCCGTCTGGCTGCGTCCCGCGATCGGCGGATTGGCGATCGGTATATTGGCGCTGGTCACGCCATCGGTCCTGTCCTCCGGTCATGGTGCTCTGGGCCTGACGTTTGAGGTGCATGAGTCTCTCCACTGGGTCGTCCTGCTGGTGCTGTTAAAGGCGGCCGCCTCGGCGATCTCCATTGGGTCCGGCTTTCGCGGCGGATTGTTCTTCGCCTCGCTGTTCCTGGGGGCATTGCTGGGAAAGGCGTTCGCCGGGGCATTGGCATTGGTCAGCACAACGCATGCGATCCCGCAGGAGGTCTGCGCATTGGTCGGCATGAGCGGCCTCGCCGTGGCGATCATCGGTGGCCCCTTGACAATGGGCTTCCTGGCATTGGAGGCCACGGGCAGTTTGCCGATGACCGTCGCGGTGTTGGCCGCGTGCGTGGTGTCCTCGCTGACGGTGCGGCGGACGTTCGGTTATTCGTTCGCCACATGGCGTTTTCATCTACGCGGCGAGGCGATCCGCAGCGCCGTCGATATCGGCTGGATGCGCAACCTGACCGTCGGCCGAATGATGCGGCGGGAGATGCGAACGGTGCGCGCCGACACCCCTTTGAGTGCGTTCAAGCGGGACTTCCCGCTGGGCGCCTCGACCCGAGTGATCGTGCTGGACGACGACGACCGTTACGCCGGAATTGTGCTGCTGCCAGAGGCGCACGCCGACGCCGACGACGACCACAAGGTGCGCGACATCGTCCACTACGCCGACATCATCCTGCTGCCGCAGATGACGATCAAGGAAGCGGTGGCGATGTTTGAGAACGCCGAAAGCGACGCCCTGGTGGTGGTCGATAGTGCGCAGGAGCGGCATGTCATCGGACTGCTAACCGAGCAGTATGCGCTGCGCCGGTACAGCGATGAACTGGACCGGCGGCGGCGGGAGTTGTCGGGCGAGTAGAGGACCGGCATACTTGCTATAATTCGATGCACCTCCATGACAGGACGGGCCGCCTGACCTACACTGCCCGCGACGCAGCGATGGGGGATGAACATGGGTCCGCTTGTAACGACCGAATTTTTAGCCGGGGAACTGGGAAAACCGGACTTCGTGGTGTTCGACGCGACGAAATACCTGCCTAACGAACCCAAAGACGGCAAGACCGAGTTTCTCCGCGCGCATATACAAGGCGCCCGGTATTTCGACATCGACCAGATCGCCGACCAGGACACCGACCTGCCGCACATGGTCCCCACCCCCGGCCGCTTCGCCAGGTTGATGGCCTCGCTCGGTGTCGGCAACACCTCCAGAATCGTGTTCTACGACCAGAAGGGTTTGGCATCGGCAGCGCGCGGCTGGTGGCTGATGGGGCTGTTCGGACACGATAATGCCGCCGTACTGGATGGCGGACTGCCAAAATGGCTGAAAGAAAACCGCCCAACCCGGGACGGAGACTCCGTCGCACCCTCACCCGCCGAGTTCCAACCAGACTATCGCGCAGCCCAGTTACGCGGCGTCGGCGACATGCTGCGGAATGTGCTTACCCGTGACGAACTGGTGCTGGACGCCCGCGCCGCCGGCCGCTTCACTGGTGCAGTGCCTGAACCCAGGGCCGGCATGCGCAGCGGCCACATCCCGGGATCGGCCAGTGTTCCCTACACGGACCTGCTTAACGCGGACGGCACCTTCCGGCCGGCCGGCGAAGTGCGCGCCCGCTTCGAAGCCGCCGGAGTCGATGGATCGCGCCCCCTGGTGACCAGTTGCGGGTCTGGCGTTACAGCCTGCATCCTCACCCTCGGTCTGCGGGTCGCTGGCTTTCCGGAAGGCGCGGTGTATGACGGTTCATGGACGGAATGGGGCGGCCGCTCCGATACCCCGATCAAGGTAGGCTAACAAAATGACCGATGAAATGAAGACGCCGGGCGAAACGAAGAAGCGCGGCTTCCGCACCACCTTGTCCCATGTCGGGCGAGGCAATAAACGGGAGCACGGGTTCGTCAACCCGCCGCTGCTGCGTGGTTCCACCGTCCTGGTTCCCACCGTTAAGGAACGGCTCGCCTTGCAGGCCCAGCACGGCGCACAGGTGTTGACCTACGGCACCGGCGGGTCCGCAACGCACTGGGCGCTGGAAGATGCGATCGCGGCGATCGAGGGCGGCACGCGCTGCTACATCGTTTCCACCGGTCTGGCCGCGGTCACCACGCCGCTGCTGGCGTGGCTAAAAGCCGGCGACCACATGCTGATGCCGGATCACGTTTATGGCCCGGCGCGCAACTTTGCCGTCGGCATACTGGCCGGCTTCGGTGTAGAAACGACATTCTACGCGCCGGAGATCGACGAGGCCGGTATCGCCGCACTGATGCGCCCTAACACCAAGGTCGTCTATACCGAAAGCCCCGGAAGCCACACGTTCGAAGTGCAGGACGTGCCCGCCATCGCCCGCGCGGCCCATGCCGGTGGAGCGAAAGTGTTCATGGACAACACCTGGGGCATCCATCACTTTCAGCCGTTCACGCATGGAGTCGATGTCTCGATCCAGGCCGCGACCAAGTATCTGGCCGGCCATTCCGATGTGCTGATTGGCGCAATCACGGTCAACAACGACGCCGACTGGCAGATACTGCACGCCGCCGGCCGGATGCTGGGGCAGTACGCCAGCCCCGACGATTGCTGGCTGACCCTTCGCGGCATTCGCACCATGGCCGTGCGCCTACAGGCCCAGATGGACTCCGCGTTGCAGGTCGCCCACTGGCTGCGTCAACAACCAGAGGTCGCACAGGTTCTGCACCCCGGCCTACCGGGCGCACCGGGACACGACCTCTGGCGTCGCGACTTCACGGGTGCATGCAGCCTGTTCGGGATTGAGTTCAAACCGGACATCACGACGGCTGCGACACACCGATTTGTAGAGGCGTTGGATCTGTTCGGAATTGGAGCGTCCTGGGGCGGCTACGAAAGTCTGGCGGTGCCCACCACCGGCTTCGTCACCCGCACCGCCGGCAGCGGCACATTCGCCGGACCGGTCGTGCGGATGCATATCGGGCTGGAGGATGTGGACGACCTGATCGCCGACCTAAAACAAGGGCTGGCTGCGATGCAGGGGTGACGGTCTTACAGGGCCGGACGGCTGGGGAAGTGTATCCGACGGAAGGCATTATGCCGTGCAAACGTTAGCCCAAGACGCATTTTCGCGGTGCCCGGCGTGATCGCCCTGCGAGACGCTTTTCTCTCCGCCATCGTGGCCCTGGGCCTGTTCGGGCCACTGGTCGGGCTCGTCACGGTGACGGGCGATCACGGCCTCGCCTTGCGCGCCCGCCCCATCGCAACCGCGGCCGTCGTCGGAATGGTCTTCTTCGGCCGGCTCATGATCCTGGCCTGGAGAGGCCAATCTCCGCGCAAAACCAACCGAGCCCTGGCCGAACGCATCGCCCGCGCGGGTAAATACATCACGCCACTATTGCTGGTCGCCGCGTTTGCGCTGCCCTTCACCGGATCGCGCTACTACATCGATCTCGGCACTCTCGTACTAACATACATCATGCTCGGTTGGGGCCTGAACATCGTCGTCGGGTTGGCCGGACTGCTCGACCTTGGCTACGTCGCGTTCTATGCCGTCGGAGCCTATTCCTACGCGATCCTGGCTACTACATTCGGGTTGGGATTCTGGACCTGCCTGCCGATGGCCGGCATTCTCGCCGCCCTGTGGGGCGTTCTGCTCGGTTTTCCCGTCCTACGCCTGCGCGGCGACTATCTGGCGATCGTTACACTGGCGTTCGGAGAGATCATTCGCATAGTCCTGATCAACTGGGTGTCATTGACCAACGGCCCCAACGGCATCACTGGAATCCCGCGCCCGACGCTATTCGGGTTGGCCTTCAGCATGGACGGCGGCCCGGGAACCTTCGGCGAATTTTTCAATATCGAGCCGGAAGTCATCCAACGCATCATCTTTCTGTACTATGTCATCTTCGGCCTTGCCCTGCTGACCAACTGGGTTTCGTTGCGCCTACGCCGCCTACCGCTCGGTCGAGCATGGGAGGCTTTGCGCGAAGATGAAGTGGCCTGCCGATCGCTCGGCATCAACGTGCGAAACACCAAGCTAACCGCGTTCGGCATCGGCGCCCTGTTCGGCGGGTTCGCCGGCGCCTTCTTTGCCACCCGCCAGGCATTTGTCAGCCCCGAAAGCTTCACATTCATCGAATCCGCAACAGTCCTGGCCATCGTTGTGCTGGGCGGACTGGGCAGCCAACTCGGCGTGGCACTTGCGGCCATCGTGATGATCGGAGGACTGGAAGTCCTGCGCGACCTGCTCAGTATCCTTGGAGACCAACTGCACAGCCCGTTCTTCGGCGACATCGCCAACGAACTGCCGTTGTACAGAATGCTGATCTTCGGTTTAGCGCTGGTGGTGATGATGGTTTTGCGGCCCCGAGGACTCGTTTCCGGCCGAACACCCGGTGTGGCACTGACGAAAACGAAAGAGATCGCACCGGAACTTGTTGCTCAGGGGCGCGGATAGTGCTGTCAGTCACGGCTCTGACCATGCGCTTTGGCGGCCTTAAGGCGGTTGATACCCTGTCGTTTGAAGCCCGAGCGGGCGACATCACCGCAGTCATCGGCCCGAATGGCGCCGGTAAAACCACTGTGTTTAACTGCATTACCGGCTTCTATCGGCCAACGACAGGGACCATTGTCCTGACCCACCCGGACGGGGGAACATTTTCGCTGGAGCGCATGCCCGGTCACCGCATCGCCGCTGCGGCCAAGGTCGCACGCACCTTCCAGAATATTCGTTTGTTCGCGGGTATGACGGCGCTGGAGAACCTGCTGGTCGCGCAACACAACACCCTGATGGCAGCAACAGGATTTGGTGTTCTCGCCGTGCTCGGTCTGGGCCGCTATCGCGCCGCTGAGGCCGCGGGGATCGAAAAAGCGCGATTCTGGCTGGATGCGACCGGTTTGACGGGCCGAGCGGACGACCCGGCGGGGGCGTTGCCATATGGGGCGCAGCGGCGGTTGGAGATAGCGCGCGCGATGTGCATCGATCCCGTTCTGTTATGTCTCGACGAACCGGCGGCGGGCCTGAACCCACGCGAGTCGGAGGAGCTCAACCAGTTGCTGCTACGCATCCGCTCGTTGGGCTGTTCGTTGCTGCTGATCGAGCACGACATGGGTGTGGTCATGCGCATTTCTGACCACATTGTTGTGCTGGACCACGGCAAGAAGATCAGCGACGGCACTCCGGCAGAGGTTCGCGCCGATCCAGCCGTCATTGCCGCCTATCTTGGCGAAGGCGAAGAAGACGAGGTGCCGGCATGACCGTGCTGCTTTCGCTGTCCGGCGTCACCGCGTTCTATGGTGCGATCCAGGCCCTGCGCGGCATCGACCTGATTGTGGAGCAGGGTGAGATCGTTACTCTGATCGGTGCCAACGGGGCGGGAAAATCCACCCTGATGATGACGATCTGCGGCAACCCCCGGGCACGCGCCGGACAAATCGTCCATGACGGTCAGGACATCACGCAGTGGCCAACGCACCTGATCATGCGGCGAGGGATCGCTCAGGCGCCGGAGGGACGGCGTATATTCAGCCGTATGACGGTACACGAAAACCTGCTGATGGGTGCCGAAGTCGCCGGCCGTTCGGATATTTCCCGACTGCTGGAGCAGGTCTTCGCGCTGTTTCCCCGCCTGAAGGAACGTATCGCCCAACGCGGCGGCACGCTGTCAGGTGGCGAACAGCAGATGCTGGCGATCGGCCGCGCGCTGATGTCCCGACCGGCGTTACTGCTGCTGGACGAACCGTCGTTGGGTTTGGCGCCTTTGGTGGTGCGGCAGATTTTCGGTGCGATTCGCGAACTGAACCGCACGACGGGTCTGACCGTGTTGCTGGTCGAACAGAATGCCTATCAGGCGCTGCGACTGGCGCACCGTGGGTATGTCCTGGTGAATGGGTCGATCACGATGGCCGGAACCGGTGCGGAACTGCTCGCCAGGCCGGAGATTCGGGCGGCGTATCTGGAGGGAGGCCACACATGAACGAACAAGCCTTCTCAATGTCGTTTGTTTGAACATGATGCCGCCATACCGGAAATTGACGGCCAGTTGCGTTTCCCGCCCGTGTCGGCAGACTACGTCCTGAGATTTACCCAAGGGGGAGAGAAAAATGGGCTACAGGATCGCGATCATGGGCACCGGTGCCGTCGGTGCCTACGCCGGGGCGCACATGGCTCGGGCCGGCGAGGACGTTACGTTCATCGATCCGTGGCCGGCGAACGTTGAGACGATGAAGGCGAAAGGGCTGAAGGTTTCACACATCCGGGATGTGCCGGAATGGTCCACGCCGGTGCGTGCGCTGCATCTGACGGAACTGCAACAAGCGGCGAAGGAGAAGCCCTTCGACATCGCATTTGTTTGCATGAAGTCCTATGATACCGAATGGGCGACGGTCATGATCTCCCAATACCTTGCACCGAACGGTTTTATTGTCTCGTTGCAAAACTGCATGAACGAGGAAACCATCGCCGGCGTTGTGGGATGGGGCAAGGTTTTGGGCTGCATCGCCAGCTCCATCACAGTCGATCTGTGCGAGCCGGGCCACGTACACCGTGCCGCGGGCAAAAGTGGCGACAAGCACACGGTGTTCCGTACCGGGGAAGTGCATGGGCGTATCACCGGGCGGCTGGAGGAAGTGCGGCGTTTGGTTGCGCTGACGGATTCGGCTGTCGCGACATCGAATCTTTGGGGGGAGCGTTGGTCGAAACTTGTGACCAACGCGATGGCGAACGGCATGTCCGCCAGCACGGGCCTGATCAGCAAAGACATTCTTCGTAACGATACGCTGCGCCGGTTCGGTGCCCGGCTTGGCAGCGAGGCGATCCGGGTTGGTCAGGCGCTGGGGTATGAACTGGAGGAAGTCCACCATATCGATCCCGAAGTGATCGCACGCGCTGGCGAAGGCGATGCTGCCGCGATCCGCGAATACGACGAGCATCGGTTGGCCGAGGTGAACAAGGCCGGCGGCGGTGAGCATCGTCCGTCGATGGGTCAGGACATGGTCAAAGGCCGCCGGACAGAGATCGATTTCCTCAACGGCTTCATTACCCGCAAGGGCGAGGAAATCGGGATCGCGACCCCGGCGAATGCCGCATTGACGGACATCGTCAAGCGGGTGGAGAAAGGCGAACTTCAGGCCGACCCGAAGCACTTGATCGATCTGCGGTTGAACTGATTCGAGACCGGAGACCAGCCGTTATACCACCGGCCCAATGTTTCGACCCTTCGGCCCGTTCTCGTCATGGCAGGCGAATGCCTGTCATCCACGTCTTTGTCCGAACCGGCATCGCGAGGCGTGGATGGCAGGTCGTCGCCCGCCATGACTGTGGCGGGTTAGGACATGGGGCTGTTGGTATTACTTGATATCTCGATGATGGGACGCAGGCCTTTCATCGAGATATTTTCGATAGCTAACCTGGAAACGAGTCCACCATTCACATCGACAGAACGAGGTAGTCCCGGCCCATCACGGGATGGGCGGGGGCCAGTTGCCCGGGACTTGTCATTGCAAGCGCCACCAATCACCGCCGCCCTTAGGTGGGCTCAATCCGCACGATCCCCGGCTTCGGTGACGCAGCATGTTCCTTCAGCACCGCGTCCGTCGAAGGATCGACCTCCTTCATCAGCACGTCGTAGCCCCACAAATCCGCCAGATGCTGAAGCACTAACCGAGCGTCTTTTTCCTCCAGCAGCACGCGGTTCAGGGCGCGGTGGTGCAGTATCAGACGTCGATCTCCGGCCAGATTGACATCGACCACCTGGATATCGGCAGAGTTCCACGACACATCGTACTGCTTCGCGAGCGCCTGCTTAATCTTGCGGTAGCCGCGTTCGTCGTGAATGGCCTCGACCCGCAAATTCGGCTCGTTCGCATCGTCTATGACGTGGAACAGACTGAAGTGCCGCACCAGCCTCGGGCTGAGATACTGTAGGATAAAGCTTTCGTCGCGGTAGTTAGCCCACACATCGCGCAGGACATTCATGTGGTCGTTGCAGCCCGCGATATGCGGAAACCACTGTTTGTCCTCGGCCGTCGGCAGCGTGCAGATACGCTCGATGTCCTGCATCATGGCAAAACCGAGCGCGTAGGGATTGAGGCCATTGTAGCGGCGATCGTCAAATTCCGGTTGAAACACGACGTTGGTGTGCGACGATAGAAACTCCACCATCGCCCCGTCGGTCAGCAGGCCCTTTTCGTGCAGCCGGTTCATGATCGTGTAATGGGTATAAGTGGCACAGCCCTCATTCATCACCTTGGTCTGCGACTGCGGATAGAAATACTGCGCGATGATCCGGACGATGCGCAGTATTTCGCGTTGCCAGGGTGCCAGCCTGGGGGCGCTTTTCTCCATAAAGTACAAGATGTTTTCCTGCGGCAGCTCCAGCAGAGCCTTGCGTTGCTCCGCCGCCGTCGGATCGTGGCGGATATTTTCCTTGCCCGGCACGGTTCGCCACAGGTCGTTGAACACTTTCTCATCGTGTTCCCGCCGTTCGCGTTCGCGCTTTTCC
>JANXLQ010000152.1 GCA_025355085.1 Rhodopila sp. | reverse complement strand
CACCGTCGATCTCGGCGGCGCGGTCGCGTTCCTTCCCGGCAGCCAGGTCGATATCCGCCCCGTGCGCGACGTCGGCCCGCTGATGGGCACCCCGCAACCCTTCCAGATCCTCAAGATGGACCGGGCGCGCGGCAACATCGTCGTCTCCCGTCGTGCCGTTCTCGAAGAGACCCGTGCGGAGCAGCGCAGTGAGCTGATCCAGGGCCTCAAAGAAGGCATGATCCTCGACGGCGTGGTGAAGAACATCACCGACTACGGCGCGTTCGTCGATCTCGGCGGCGTCGATGGCCTGCTGCACGTCACCGATATCGCATGGCGCCGCATCAACCACCCGTCCGAGGCCCTGACCATCGGTCAGGCCGTCAAGGTACAGGTCATCCGCTTCAACTCCGACACCCAGCGCATCAGCCTGGGCATGAAGCAGTTGGAAGCCGATCCCTGGGAAGGTGTCGCCGCGAAGTACCCGCCCGGTGCGAAATACTCCGGCCGCGTCACCAACATCACCGACTACGGCGCCTTTGTGGAGCTGGAAGCCGGGGTCGAGGGTCTCGTCCACGTATCCGAGATGTCCTGGACCAAAAAGAACGTCCATCCCGGCAAGATCGTTTCCACCAGCCAGGAAGTCGATGTCCAGGTATTGGACGTGGACAGCTCCAAGCGCCGCATTTCGCTCGGTCTCAAGCAGGTCCAGCGCAATCCGTGGGAGCAGTTCGTCGAGGACCACGCGATCGGTTCCGAGGTCGAGGGCGAAATCCGCAACATCACGGAATTCGGCCTGTTCATCGGCCTGTCCGCGGACATCGACGGCATGATCCACATGTCCGACCTGTCATGGGACGACGCTGGCGAAGGTGCGATGGCCGGCTACGAAAAGGGCCAGATCGTCAAGGCGAAGGTGCTCGACGTCGATGTCGAGAAGGAACGTATCAGCCTCGGCATCAAGCAACTGCGCGATGACCCGGCCGCGACGATCCTCGACACCGTCCACAAGGGCGACGTCGTGACATGCATCGTCAGCGCGGTCCAGGCCAACGGCATCGAAGTCCGCGTCAACGACGTGCTGACCGGCTTCATCCGTCGCGCCGAACTGGCTCGTGATAAAGGCGATCAACGCCCCGACCGCTTCGCCGTTGGCGAAAAGGTCGATGCCAAGATTACCGCGGTCGATCGTCAATCACGCAAGTTGACGCTGACCATCAAGGGCAAGGAAGTCGAGGAAGAGAAGATCGCGATGGCCGAATTCGGCTCATCCGACTCCGGCGCTTCGCTCGGCGACATCCTGGGAGCCGCGATCCGTCGCCGCAACCAGCTCGCCCAAGACAGCTAAGACCGAAGGCTCCAGCGGCAAGGATAAAGACACATGTCGCTGGAAACCGACTTGCTTCTGGACAGGCGGCGCCTCAAGCGCCGCCTTGTCTTTTGGCGGGTGTTTGCCGTCCTCGCCCTTGTAATCGCGGCGTTGGCCGGACTGAAAGGCGCCGGGGTCACTCCCGGAGGCCCGCACATCGCCCGTATGACGATCAAGGGTCTGATTTCTGAAGATCGCAAGGTAACCGAGGCGATTGAGGCGCTGGCCGATGACGACCGCGTCAAGGCTGTGATTGTATCGATCGACAGTCCCGGCGGCAGCGTTTCCGGCGGAGAGACATTGCACAACGCACTGGTTCGCGTTGTCGCCAGGAAGCCGGTCGTTGTGACCATGGGCGGCCTTGCCGCCTCCGCCGGCTATATGATCGCCGTGCCGGCCAGCCGTATCTTCGCGCGAGACTCGACCCTAACGGGGTCCATCGGCGTCCTGCTGCAAACCGGAGAGATATCCGGCCTGCTCGGTAAAGTCGGTCTCAGCGCCGAGGTCGTGCGCTCCGGCCCCTTGAAGGACGAACCCAGCCTGGTGCGGCCGCTATCGCCCGCCGGCCGGGACGTACTGCAAAACATCGTGAACGACATGTACGACCAGTTCGTCGGCATGGTCGCCGAAGGCCGCCACATGGACGTGGCCAAAGTCCGCTCCCTGGCCGATGGCCGCGCCTACACCGGGCGGCAAGCCCTGGCCCTGGGTCTGGTCGATGCGATCGGCGGTGAGCGGGAAGCCCGGGAATGGCTGGTATCCGCGAAAAATGTTCCAGCCGGCCTGCCGGTCCAAGACCTTCCCAGTGGCGGCGGTCTCGCAAGCCGAGCCTTGGGCAGCACGCTCGGGGTGATGGTCGATGGGGTTTGGAAAATGCTGATTTCACAAAGCGTTAGTCTTGACGGACCCCAAGCCGTCTGGCAACGTTCCGGCAACTGATTGCCTCGGGGGATCCCTTGACCAAATCCGAACTTATCGCGGAACTGACAGCCGCCAATCCTCACCTGCGTGGACAAGATGTGGAAATCATCGTCGCCACGATTTTCGAGGAAATTACCTTCGCCCTTTCCAGAGGCGAACGGGTGGAACTGCGCGGCTTCGGCGCTTTCACCGTCAAGCATCGCGACGCCCGCACCGGCCGCAACCCGCGCACGGGCGCCTCGGTTTCGGTGGATGAGAAATCGGTGCCATTCTTCAAGGCCGGCAAGGAATTGCGGCTACGGGTGAATGCCGGCAAGATACCGCGTGCCACGCCAGCGGAACGCAAGCAGGCATCATAGCCCCGATGTTTGCGCTTCTGGTCCACACTTCCCCACTTCTACGGGTTGGTTGAAGCGCGTTCCCCGGCAAATGGGATTACCGAATGTCGAATAGTGCGGCATCATCGGTTGCGTGAATGCCGGGCCAGCCCCGACAAGCGTCCAGATAAGGAAATGGCGGAGACGAATTTGACGGCCGGACCTTGCCCTCATCGTCATGGCCGGGCCTATCCCGGGCATCTGCGCACAGACGGCCAGTGTGCGGATGGCCAGTGTGCGGATGGCCGGCACCGAAACCCGGCATCGACCGCCGCGCGCGGAACTCCCAACGGTCGATATGAAAGGTAGGTTGCACATGCTGTTCCTGATCGTCACCTGCATCCTGTTCCTGCCCATCGTGCTGTTCGCGCTGTCCAACACCGAAATCGTCCACCTCGGGCTGTGGCCGACCGGCTACGGGATCGATGCCCCCATCTCCCTCACCATCCTCATTGCCATGGCGTTGGCCTTTCTGCTCGGTGCCGTGGTGGTCTGGATATCGGAGTTATCGCAGCGCCGCCGGGCAAGACGAGCCGAACGGACGGTCAAACTCCTGGAAGCCCAGATCGAAGACCTGAAGGCCCGCGCCATGCCGCCCTTGTCCCTGCCGCCGGCCGCCTGATGCCGCTCGATAAGAAACTGATCGTTGCGCTGGACACGGTCGATGCCGATCGCGCCCGCCTCTGGGCCGATGCGGTCAGTCCGCACGCCGGCCTGCTCAAGCTCGGTTTGGAGTTCTTTCTGGCAAACGGTGCCCCGGGTTTCGCCCGCATTTCCGGTGCCCCGATCTTCCTTGACCTGAAGCTGCACGACATCCCGAACACCGTGGCCGGCGGCGTTCGCGCTGTCCTGAATCTGCGGCCGAAAATGCTGACGATCCATGCTTCGGGCGGCGCCGCCATGATCCAGGCGGCGCATCAGGCTGCCGCCAGCGCAGGTGCCGATCGCCCGATGATCCTGGCGGTGACGGTGCTCACAAGCCTGGACCGGCAGGATCTCGAAGCCATAGGCGTCGGTGCGGGCAATGTCGCCGAACAGGTGCTGCGGCTCGGCCGCCTCGCCATCGAAGCCGGCGCCGACGGATTGGTGTGCAGTCCGTTGGAGGTCGCGATGCTGCGCCAGGCATTGGGACCGGCGGTGAAGCTGGTTGTGCCCGGTATTCGGCCTGAGGGGTCCGCTACCGGCGATCAGGCCCGGACCATGACTCCGGCACAGGCGGTCGCGGCCGGTGCCGACTGGATCGTCGTCGGACGCCCGATCACCGGCGCCCCCGACCCCGGCGCCGCCGCGTCGAACATCGCCGCCAGCATCCAATGATCGGCGTCAAAAAATGATCGGCGTCAAAATCTGCGGCATCAACGACCCGGTCGCATTCGACACGGCGGTAGAGGCCGGGGCGGACTGGATCGGCTTTGTCTTCTTCCCGCCGTCGCCACGGTATGTAACAGCGGAAACCGCCGCCACCCTTTCACGCCGGGCTACTTCCGGACCACCCCGCGTTGGCCTGTTTGTCAACCCGACCGAGGCAGCCATCGCCGGCGTGCTGGACACAGTGCATCTGGACATCCTTCAGATATACGGTGCGCTGGATTTACTACCGGCTATCAAGGCCCGCTTCGGCCTGCCAATCTGGCGCGCAGCCGGAGTCACCACCGCCACCGATCTACCCACCGATCCGCTGGATGCCGACCGCTTGCTGATAGAGGCAAAGCCCCCGGCAGGGGCGAACCGGCCCGGCGGCAACGCAACGGTTTTCGATTGGTCCATACTGCGCGGATGGTCCGCGCCGGCACCGTGGATGCTGGCGGGCGGCCTGACGCCGGACAACATCGCAACGGCGATCCGGGAAACCGGCGCGGATGCCGTCGATGTCTCATCCGGGGTCGAGAGCCGCACAGGGGTGAAAGACCCCGGGTTGATCCGCGCCTTTATCGCCGCCGCCAAGGGCGCCGAACGCTAAAGTCCTACTTCTTCCTGGCGGCTTCCAGTTCCTTACGCAGCCGCTCGATCTCGCTGCGCAGAGCCTCGATCTCACTTTCATGCACATTGGACGGATTGGTCGGTTCGGTGCCGCGATAGAACGGCGTGAACATGCTGAACGCGCGTTCCATCATCGCCATGTTCTGACGGCCGGCTTCCTCTATATTGCCGAATGGGAACATCCCGCCCATGGATTTGGACACCGCCGTGCGCAATTGTTCCTGCTGCTGGGAAAACGACGTCATGGCGTGTTCGAGGTATTTCGGCACCAAACCCTGCATCGACCCGCCATACATCCCGATCAACTGACGCAGGAAGGCGGTCGGCAGCAGGTTCTGGCCCTTGCCTTCTTCCTCCACGATGATCTGGGTCAGCACACCACGGGTGATGTCGTCACCGCTCTTGGCGTCATACACGACGAAATCCCGCCCCAGCCGGACCATTTCGGCCAGGTTTTCCAGGGTGATGTAACTGGAACTCTCGGTATTATAAAGACGCCGGTTGGCATATTTTTTAACAACGACCGGAGGTTTTTCGTTGCTTTTGATGTCTGCCAGGGTCTCGATGGGCGTGGCCATACATACCTCGTATCTTTACCCTTACCTACCGTGTATCTCGCATTTGCGATAGAGTGAATCCGTTCCCTTTACCCGTCGGTGCGCCGGTTTCATGTGTCGCGCACGACCCGCCAGGCCCATGGTTTGGCTTGCGAGGAGACTGAATGCGGCATGGTGGCGAACGCCGGGTTGACCAACACCGGACAGCGCAAGGACGGCAGGAAGCCGGCCGCTACGGATGCTGCGGAACAAAGCCCCGGCGCGGACACGGCTGGCCAAACGGGTGCCGGATTTGCCGGGGTCCATCCGCGCGATCAAGGTGCCGCTGCGATGCCCGGCCCGAGCACACTGGCTCAGGACTGGATTACTCTGTGGCAGAGCGAATTGTCCGCAATGGCGGCCGACCCCGAAATCCGGGAGACATGGCAGACGCTCGCGGGCATGTGGGCTGGAACCATGTCCGCCACGTTGCAGGGACTTCACCGCTCCCCCATGCCGGGTTTTGCGGAGTCCCGGTCAACAGGACCCCGGTCAGCGGGAAATCGGTCAGCGGGAAATCGGCCAGCGGGAACTCGTTCAGCGGCCCCCGGCCCCAATGGTCACGACCGGCCGGCCGGGCATGACCGAACGGCCAGACCGGCCGGGACCGCTGATGCGCCGCGGCCCCCGCCCGCTGCTGCTGCACCTGACCCTCGCGATGTTGAGGTCGAACGTCTCGCACGCCACGTCGCCGTTCTGGAACGCCGATTGGCAAACCTCGAGCATGGCGGCGATCCTCCAATCGCTGCAAAGCGCCGTCCGCAACGGCCCCTCAAGCGACAGTAGCGGGTTTCCCGCAGCCGTCGTGGCCGAAACGCTGCGCCAGGATGCCGCGCTCATTCAGGGTATCGCCGCCTACCGCCGGCACCCGTCGCAGCGCACCTTGACCGACCCGCCGGCAATCTGGTCGGAAGGCGGTTCGCGGCTGCTGGATTACGGAACCGGCGGCGGCTACCCCATCCTGTTCGTCCCCAGCCTGATCAATCGTGCCTATGTGCTCGATCTGGCCGAGGGGTCTTCGATGCTGCGCTGGCTCGCAGCCAGGGGCGTGCGGCCGCTGCTGCTGGATTGGGGCTGGCCGCATGAAACCGAACGCCGGTTCACCTTGACCGACTATGTCGCGGGCCGGATGGAGCGGGCAATGACCGCCGCCGCCCGGGCGGCGGGAACAGCGCCGGTGCTGGCGGGCTACTGCATGGGCGGCACGCTGGCGGTCGCGGCGGCGCAACGCCGGCCGGACCTGATCGGCGGATTGGCGCTGCTGGCGACTCCCTGGGATTTCCATGCCCCCGATCCCGAACGTGCGATCCAGCTCGCGCGGACTCTGCCGATGCTGGAACCGGCCCTTGCGTTCAGCCACACGTTACCGGTCGATTTGCTGCAATCGCTGTTCACCATGCTCGATCCATGGGGTGTCGCGGACAAATACCGCGCCTTTGCCCATCTGCCGCGGGACAGCGACCGAGCCAGGCTGTTCGTGGCGCTGGAGGACTGGCTGAATGACGGTATCCCGCTGGCGGCCAACGTCGCGCGCACCTGTCTTTCCGAATGGTACGGTGAGAACGCCCCGGCGCTCGGTCGTTGGCGAATCGCCGGACTGCCGGTCGATCCGGCGATGATCGACACGCCAACGTTCGTCGCCGTTCCCGAACGCGACCGGATCGTCCCAAAGGAGTCCGCCCTGCCGTTGGCGGCGTTGATCCGGGGCGCCGTCCTGCATCAGCCGGCGGCGGGTCACGTCGGTATGGTGACCGGTGCGCGGGCCGAGGCATCCTTATGGCGCCCGCTGCTGGACTGGATACACACCCTGCCCGCTTGACCTGGAGGCGCGCGCGGGTTTTCCTGCCCGGCATTCAGAAAGGTTCCTCATGGCCGGCAAACAACCCGTTGCAATCGTATTCGACACTTTCGGCTCCGTCGTCGATTGGCGCTCCAGCCTGATCGCCGACCTCTCCGCGTATGGCACCAGGCGAGGGATCGCCGCCGATTGGACCGCGCTGGTCGATGCGTGGCGGGCATCCTATCACCCCTCGATGGACCGGGTCCGCAAGGGTGAGCTGCCGTGGACGCGGCTGGATGACCTGCACCGCACGTCGCTCGATCGCCTGGTGGCCGATTTCGGCATCAAGGGCCTGACGGAGGACGACCTCGTCCACATCAACCTGGGCTGGCACCGGCTGCATGCGTGGCCGGATTCTGTGCCCGGCCTGACGCGGCTGAAATCGCGCTTCATCATCGGGCCGCTGTCGAACGGCAACGTCGCGCTGCTGCTGAACATGGCCAAGTTTGCCGGCATTCCCTGGGACATGATCTTCGGCTCCGACCTGTTCGGGCATTTCAAACCGGACCCGGAGACCTACCTCGGCGTCGCCAGGATGCTGAACCTGCGCCCGGACCAGGTGATGATGGCCGCCGCCCATAACGGCGACCTGGGTGCGGCGCGGGATTGCGGGTTAATGACGGCGTTCTTCCCCCGCCCGGATGAGTATGGTCCGCACCAGAACCGCGACTACGCCGCCGACCAGGACTGGGACATCGTAGCCACCGACATCCAGGACATGGCCACCAAGCTGGGGGTTTGATCGGCGGGTCTCAATCGCGAAGGCAGGACACGCCGGAGAGGATCGGGCCGGACGCATACATCGGCCCGATGACCGCTGCCGTTTGAACGGACTGCCGCGATAGTTTGTCGTTTCGTCCTCTTCCGGCACGGCCACCCGGCCCGGCCCGAGCCAACCCCGGCACGCGCCAACCCCGGCACGCGCCAACCCCGATGCAATACGTCGCTCGACTGCCCGAGGCGTGTCCCGGCTCAGTCACACCAACGGCATACCGCACAACCGGCGCGCACGGGACAGCCCTACCGCCGCCCGAACATTTTCTCGATGTCGGCCTTCGACAGCTTCAACACCGTCGGCCGGCCGTGGCTGCATGTTGCGGCCCGGGGGGTATCCTCCATCTGCCGCAGCAGCGCGCTCATTTCCGCCTGCCCCAGCTTACGGCCGGCGCGGATGCTGCCGTGGCAGGCCATCCGCGCGATCACCGCGTCCAGCCGAGCCGACAGGACCGTTTCTTCATCCATGTCGGCGAATTCGTCCGCCAGATCGCGCAACAGCGGGCCGGGTTCGCTTGCCCCCAGGACGGCCGGCAGCGCCCGTACCAGGATCGCGCCGGCACCGAACTCTTCCAGTTCCAGGCCCAACCGAGCGAGATCGTCCGCCCGCGCGACCAAACGGGCGACATCGCCGGAGGGCAGATCGACCACCGCCGGCAACAGCAGCGGCTGACTGCGGACCGGTCCCGTCAGCATCTGCTCGCGGATGGCTTCGTGGGTCAGGCGTTCATGCGCCGCGTGCTGATCGACCAGCACCAGAGAGCCATCCGAGGCGACGGCGATGATGTAGGTATCCAGCACCTGCGCCACCGGTGCGCCCAACGGATAATCGGGGGATGGGGCCAGGGCGGTGAATTGCCGGGCGGACGGACCGGCCAGGAACGGAAGCTGCGCCTCCGCCAGATTGCCGTGGTGAAATGCCCCACTAACACCCCCCCCACCGGTCAACGCCCCACCGGCCAACACCCCACCGGGGCTTAACGACATCGGCGGCGCCGGGTACGATGGGCGGCCGGGCCGGTTCCAAGAGGCGAACGACGGAGCCGATGACGCCCCGAAGGACGTCATCGGCACGACCTGCCCGGTCCCGACTCCCAACGCGCGCCGCACCGAACCGATGACCAAAGACCGGATCGCGGCGGTGTCACGGAAGCGCAGTTCGGTCTTGGCCGGATGCACGTTCACGTCCAGTTCGTCGGGCGGCACATCGAGATACAGCGCCACGATCGCATGCCGTCCGAAGGTGATCACATCGCGATAGGCCACCTTGACGGCGATCCGCAGCACCGGATCGGCCACCGGCCTTCCGTTGACAATCAGCGTCTGCGCCACCGGAGTCGCTCGGGTTACCGCCGGCGAACACAAATACCCGCTGATCCGCAGACCGCCGCGCTCCTCGTTGACCGGCAGCATCACGGCGGCGGCTTCGGGTCCCAACAGGGCGGCGACTCGTTCGGCGCGTTCCTGAACCCGGGCCTCGAACACCACCCGCCCATCGAGCTCCAGCCGGAACGCGACATGCGGCGCCGACATCGCCAGACGGCGGACCACCGCCTCGGCATGTTCGGCTTCGATGCGCGGGGATTTCAGGAACTTGCGACGGGCCGGCGTCGCGAAGAACAGGTCGCGCACCACCACCCGCGTCCCGGCCGAACCGCCGGACGGCGCAACAGCGGACACATGCCCGCCCTCCACGGAGATCACGCACGCATGGTCCGCATCCCGAGACCGGGAGGTGATCTGCAATCGCGCCGCCGCCCCGATCGAGGGCAGCGCCTCGCCCCGGAATCCCAGGGTGGTAATCCGCACCAGCATCTCATCGGTCAGCTTGGACGTGGCATGGCGCAAAACGCACAGCGCCAGTTCTTCCTCCGACATGCCGATGCCGTTGTCGGTAACCTCCAGCCGGTCGATGCCGCCGCCGTCCAGGCACACCACAATGCGCGTAGCGCCGGCATCCAGCGCGTTTTCCACCAGCTCCTTGGTGGCGGCAGCAGGGCGCTCAATCACCTCGCCGGCGGCGATGCGGTTGACGGTGCTCTCAGAGAGTAGGCGGATACGCGACATCGGTTGGATCAGGAATCCCCACGCAGGCTCAGGAAGCGCTGGATCAGACCCGTTGTGGACGAGTCGTGTCGATTGTTTTCAGAAGCCGGGGTGTTTTCAGAAGCCGGGGTGTTTTCGGAAGACGGTGTGTTTTCGGAAGCCGGGGTGTTTTCGGAAGACGATGCCTTCTGGGAAGCCGGGGCCTTTCCGGCCTTCGGTGTAAGCTCAGGCAAAATTCCGCTGGCAAGCTGCTTGCCGAGTTCCACTCCCCATTGGTCGAAGCTGTCGATGCCCCACAGGCAGCCCTGCACCGCCACCTTGTGCTCGTACAGCGCGATCAGCCGCCCAACGCTGAACGGGTCCAGCCGGCTGAACATGATGGTATTCGACGGCCGCTCACCGACCGCGACCCGATGCGGCGCGATGGCGTCGATCTCGGACTGGCTGGCACCGTGCGCCGCCATATCGGCGCGAATCTGCACTTCGGAGCGACCGCACATCAGCGCCTCGGCCTGGGCGAAGGCGTTGGCCGCCAGGGCGCGATGGGCGTCCGGCCGGTCGTGGCCGGCATTCGCCGCCAGGATGAAATCCACCGGCACCGGCCGGGTTCCCTGATGCACAAGCTGCATGAAGCTGTGCTGG
>JANXLQ010000250.1 GCA_025355085.1 Rhodopila sp. | reverse complement strand
CTTTGGCGATCGTTAGCTTGCCGGCCAACTCCCCGGCGATTTCCTCCAACGCCGGCCCAATCATCTTGCAGGGGCCGCACCACTCCGCCCAGAAATCGACCAGCACGGGGCCGTTCTTGCTGGCTTCCACTACGTCTGTGGCGAAGCTCTTGTCCGTAACGGCAACTGTGTTCGCACTCATTGTCATATCCTTGAAGTTCGATTGCATTGAAACTGGGACCGGTAGCCGAACCGGTCAAGCGGGGAATGATGCCTATTCGACGAGACCGATAAGGACGCCAAGCTGCGCGGCACCTCTTATCCTGAACGTCGTAAGCCGGGATCGTGCGAATCGAGCATCTCGTCCGGCAAAATTTCTACAAGCGCCGCCCGCGTCCAGATCAAAGCGCACCGCACCGTTCGGCCGGGGAAAATGGCCCGCAACACCGCCCGATAGGATGCCATCTGCCGGCGATACAACACCGGCGTACCCTCCACCCGAGCGGGCGGCCGCCGGTTGGTCTTGAAATCGGCCACCAGCACGCGATCCGGCAGAACCACCAGCCGATCGACCAACCCACCCACCACCTGATTCCCCACAACCCCCGTCAGCGGCACCTCCGCCCGGCTACCCGGCCCGAACAACGGCGCTAAATCCGGATGTGCCATCACCGCCAGAACCTCATCGGCGATCCGTTCGGCCTCACCAAACGGCAAATCATGGCCGGGTTTGTCGAGATACCGCACCGCCGCGTCCCGTCGCGCCGAGGCCGGCAGCAGCGGCAGATGCTGCAGCAACGCATGGGTCAACTGACCGCGCCGGAACCGGTTGCCCCCGGCATCCCGCTCCGCGAACGGTGACTCCGCCGCCGGCACCGCACCCAACTCGATCCCGTCTGGACGGCTCGGTGCCAACGGCACCGGGCGCGGCGGTTCAGGAGGCGGGGCCGCCGGAGTCCACGACGGTGCAGACCCGATCCATGCGGGCAAGTGCCCGGCATAGTCCGCATGCGCCTCTCCGGCCGCAATCTCCGCCGGAAGGATCTGAGCGGCATTGATGCGCAACAAATCCCCCTCCCACCCGTCGAATTTCTCCCGTTCCGCGCCCGCCGATTCGAACCCACGCTGCACCAGGCTGTGCCAGCATTCCTCTTTGATCGAACGGGCCGCCCAGCCGCACACCAGCAACCGGTCCTCGGCGCGGGTCAGGGCCACGTAGAGCAGGCGGTTATGCTCCTCCATCTGCCGCTGCCGGCTGGCGGTGCGGAGTTGATCCAGGGCGTTGCAACGGAACTCCTTACGCGGCGCCCATAGCGGGACCTCACGCGCGGTCACGGCATCGAAAGTCCAGACGATCGACCCGTCGTCCTTCGGCAGTGCCGAGGTATCCGGCACGATCACCAGCGGCGCCTGCAGACCCTTGGCGCCATGCACCGTCATGATACGTACCAGGTTGCCGGCCGCTTCAGGTTCGCGCTTCACCTCTGCCCCGGACCGGCGCAGCCAATGCAGAAACCCTTGGAGCGAAGGCGGATGGCGGCCGGCATAAGTCAGTGCGGCGTTCAGCAGTTCGTCTATTGGTTCCGCCGCCTCGGGACCAAGACGCGCAAACAGGCGGGCACGGCCACCGAGCGGCCCGAGGGCTTCGGCGAACAGCGCGTAAGGGGAAACATAATCGACCCGCCCCAGAAGCTGGCCAAAGAAATCGGCAGCGCGGCTGAATGACGGACGTTCATCCGCCCGGTCACGCAGGGCACCCCACAGCGAACGCGCGCCGCGATCGATCGCAATGTCAGACAGTTCGTCGTCGGTCAGGCCACCGAGCGGACTGGTCAGCAGACAGCCGAACGTCAGGTCGTCGGAGGGCAGCAGCAGCGCGTCGGCCAGCGCCATCAGGTCTTGCACCGCCGGTTGGTCCTTCAGAATCATCCGATCCAGACCGGCGACCGGGACATTTCGGGTTTTCAACGCCCGCACCAGCGCGCGGGCGAATTCGTCCCTCCGCCGCACCAGGATCAGCACGTCGCCGGCGTTCAGTGGCCGGCCTTTGCTTTCCAGCAGCGTTGCGCCGTTGGTCTGGTCCCGTATCCAGTCCGCCAGTTTGTCCGCCAGCATTTGCCGGGCGGAGGTTTGCGACTGGTTCTGCTCCGGCACCGTCCAGGGTTCGTGCGGCGCCGGGTTGGGCAGCGGGGCGAGCGGCCAGATTTCGACCTCGCCGCCATGGCCGGCGCGGTCGGCGTAGTGGGTTAGGGTTTCGTCCGGCCCAACCACCCCGGGGCGCGCCATCGGATCGGCGAACACGGCATCGACCAAGGCCAGAACCGGCGCGGTGGATCGGAAGGACACGTCCAGTCCAACATCCTCGAACACCTGGCCCGAGGTTCGGACGCGACGGGCCAGGATGTCGTGCGACCGATCGAATTCCGCAGTGTCCGCGCCCTGGAACGAGTAGATCGACTGCTTGCGGTCACCCACGGCGAACACGGTGCGGGTTCGGTCGCGGGCGCCCTCTCCGGCGAAAAATTCCTCGGTGAGTGCGTGGGCGATGCGCCACTGTTGGGGTGCTGTGTCCTGCACCTCATCCAGCAGCAGGTGATCCAGGCCGCCGTCCAGTTTATACAGCACCCAGGCCGCGCCGGGATCGAACAGCAGGGTGCGTGTGCGGTCGATCAGGTCGTCGTAGTCGAGCAGCCCGGCATCGTCCTTGCGCTGGGCGTAGCCGCGCGCGACAGGGCCGGCGAGCAACAGCAGCGCGGCGGAAACCGCAGCCAATCGCAACGCGCGCCGTAAGTCCTCGACGGACACGATGCGGGCCGCTTCTTCCTGATAACGCTCCAACAGACCGGGGCGCTTCGCTGACAGCACCTTGTTGACCAGGGCGGTGTCGCCGCGCTGCTCGCCCTTGGCGGTCAAGAACAGGTCGCACCAGTCGGACCAATGTTCAGCACGCAGATCCGCCGGCAGGCTGAGCCAATCCAGGATTGATGCCGCGCGTTGCGAGACGGCAGCGGAACCGCCGGCATGTGTCATCTTTGCCGCCTCACGCAAAGCCGATTCGCCCTGCCATTGGACCGCTTCGGCGATGAGCGTCTTTTCGTCGGGCGCCGTCACACCAAGCACCCGGCGTTGCGCGCGTTCCAGTTCGTCGCCCAGTTCCAATGCCGCCTGAAGCCTTGCCCGGTCTTTCTGCAACGTCTTGACGTGGCCGCCGAACGCCTCGGCCGAGGTCAGGCCGGCCAGGGTGCGGAGCGCGTGCTGCATGGCCGGGGTGCCGG
>JANXLQ010000197.1 GCA_025355085.1 Rhodopila sp. | reverse complement strand
GCGTCCCGACGCGACACAGTCCTGGATCGCGGCCGCGTGTTGCAACTGCCGCATTACGAACAGGACGCCGAAGATCAATGCCACGATCAAACCCAGCCCTACCACGGCGCGTAGCGGGGAACCCTTCGGATCGTCGTCAGGCATCTCGGCCTTCCGCGACAGCGTGGCACGCAACCTGCACGTCGCCGGCCGTCGTGTGGGCGGGTTTCTCTACCCGGCACCTGGCGTTCGCAAGCGGGCATCTGGGGTGGAATGCACAGCCCGGGGGCGGCGCGATCGGGCTGGGCAATTCGCCCCCCACCGGCGTTCTGGCTCGGCCAACCTGCTCCAGGTCCGGGATCGCGTCGAGCAACAGCCGCGTGTAGGGGTGGCGCGGGGCGCGGAAAATAGCTTCCGCCGGGCCTTGCTCGACGATCCGGCCGAGGTACATGACCCCTAGCCGGTCGGCCATGTGACGCACCACGGCGAGGTTGTGGCTGATGAACAGGTAGGTCAGGCCCAGGCGCTGCTGCAGGTCGCGCATCAGATTGAGGATTTGTGCCTGGACAGACACATCCAGCGCGCTGGTCGGTTCATCGCAGACCAGAAAGTCCGGCTCGCTGGCCAGTGCCCTGGCGATGGAAATGCGTTGACGTTGTCCGCCGGAGAATTCGTGCGGGTATTTTTCACCGTCGCGCGGGGTTAGGCTCACCTGAGCCAGCAATGCACCCACGCGGGCCTGAATATCGGCCGATCCCGTTGCGAGTTTGAATGCCCGAATTGGCTCCGCAACGATATCGGTTACCCGCCAGCGTGGGTTCAATGACGCGTACGGGTCCTGGAAGATCATGTTCATGCGTCGTCGCAGTGCCGGTTGGGCGCGTGCGGATGACAACGGCTGGTTCTCAAACAAGATGTCGCCGTCCGTTGCGGCGTACAGGCCGACCGCAAGCCGGGCGATGGTGGATTTGCCGCAACCGGATTCGCCGACGAGGGCGAATGTCGTTCCGGGAGCAATAGCGAAGGATACATCGTCCACGGCGCGCAGCATCCGCCTGGGCTCGCGCGTGAAGACTCGTTGCAGGAACGGGCGAGAGACGTCGAAGTAATGCGAGACCGCTACGGCCTCCAGGACTTTCAGCTTAGTCATGGGCATGCAACCAACAGGCGGCTCTGGTTGCGCCGGCATCCAGCAATTCCGGTTGTTCTTGCCTGCATCGATCGAATACGCGCGGGCAACGGGGGTTGAAGCGGCAGCCGTTCGGGATCGCGTCCAGGCGTGGCATGGCGCCGTCTATTTGGCGGAGGCGGTCCACCCTGTGCTCCAATGACGGAATGCTGGCCATCAGGCCGTCGCTGTAGGGGTGGGCGGGATGGCGGATGACGGCGGCGACGGGACCGATCTCGGCAATGCGGCCGGCGTACATGACGGCGACGCGATCGGCGGTTTCGGCGATGACGCCCATGTCGTGGGTGACGAGCATGACGGCGGTGCCGTGGTCTCGGGTGAGGTCTTTTAACAGTGTGATGATCTGGGCCTGGATCGAAACGTCCAGGGCGGTGGTGGGTTCGTCGGCGATGACCAGGACCGGATCGGCACATAAGGCGAGCGCGATGACTACGCGTTGTCTTTGGCCGCCGGAGAATTCGTGCGGGTAGGCGTCGATGCGGTGCGCGGCGGCGGGAATGCCTACGCGGTCCAGCCACCCGATTGCTTTGGTGCGAGCCTCGGCGTCGGACAGGCGGGCGTGGGTCTGCATGGTTTCGGTAAGCTGCCGGCCGATGGTGTAGAGCGGGTTGAGTGTGGTCAGCGGGTCCTGGAAGATCATACCGATGCGGCGGCCCCGTAGGCGGCGCATCGGTTCGGGGGGAAGGTTGTCGATGCGCTGGCCGTCGAAACGGACCTGACCGCCGGCTATGCGGCCGGGACGTTCGAGCAGGCCGACGATGGCGGCTCCGGTCAGGGATTTCCCGGCGCCGGATTCGCCTACGACGCCGAGAATTTCGCCGGCCTCAATGTTGAACGATACTTTGTCCAGGGCGCGTAGGGTGCCTCGTCGCCCGGGGAATTCCACTGTTAGGTCCTGGACCTCCAGCAGTGCCATCAGCGCAGCCTCGGGTTCAGGGCGTCGCGTAGCCAGTCACCGAGAAGATTGATGGCGAGGACCATCAGGATCAGGGTCAGGCCGGGGAAGACGGTGATCCACCACTGGCCGGAGAACAGGAAGTCATTGCCAAATCGGATCAGCGTGCCGAGCGATGGTTGGGTGGGTGGAAGGCCGACGCCGAGGAAGGAGAGGGTGGCCTCCGCGATGATGGCCAGTCCCAGGCCCAACGTGCCGATGACCATGACGGGACCGATGACGTTGGGCAGGACGTGGCTCAGCATGATGCGCCATGACGGAACGCCGATGACACGGGCGGCCATGACGTAGTCTTTGTTGCGCTCCACTAACGTGGAGCCCCGGACGGTGCGGGCGAAATTGGGCCACAGGCTGATGCCGATGGCGAAGATGATGACGTAGATTTGCAGCCCCTCCCGCATGGTTCGCGGCAGGGCGGCGGTGATGACGCCATCGGTCAGAAGGGCGGTCAGGATGGAGGGGAACGTCAGTTGTACGTCTGCTACGCGCATTAGCAGCGTGTCGATGATGCCGCCCGCGTATCCGGCCAGCAGTCCGATGGCGACGCCAACGACGATGGCGAAAAGGACAGACAGGAAACCGACGAGCAGGCTGATGCGCATGCCGAACATGATCGCGGAGAGAACGTCTCGGCCTTGGTTGTCGGTGCCGAACGGGTTGGACCACTCGGCGTCGGCCATGCCGAGGGGCGGTTTGAAGCTGTCCATCAGGGACAGGGACGCCACGTCGGTTGGGTCGTGCGGGGCAATCCAGGGCGCGAACGCTGCTGCGACGATCAAAATCAGCGCGAGGGCGGCGGATGCCAGAGCCACCGGCGATGTGCGGAAATTGTAGGCGAGATCGCTGTTCCAGGTGCGTGCGAGCATCAGCGGCGTGCCCTCAGGCGGGGATCGACCGCGTAATAGAGTAGATCGACGATGAGATTGATCAGGACGAACACCAGGGCGATCAGCAGCAGGTAGGCGGACATGACCGGAATGTCGGCGACCGCGACGGATTGGACCAGCAGCAGGCCCATGCCGGGCCATTGGAACACGGTTTCGGTGACTAAGGAGAACGCGAAGATCCCGCCGAACTGCAGGCCGATGATGGTGATGACCGGAACCAGCGTGTTCTTCAGGGCGTGGCCGAAGTTTATCGATCGGTTCGTTAGTCCTCGGGCGCGGGCGAATTTGATGTAATCG
>JANXLQ010000145.1 GCA_025355085.1 Rhodopila sp. | reverse complement strand
GCGGTCAGCGCGGATAACTCCAGCAATTGTCTCAGACTGTGCTTCGCAATGCCAAGCAAGCAGACCATCAGAGACGGCGTCGCGGCATTGGCGCGGGTATGTTATGAACAAACAGGCATTCCGGTGCGTAGCGGGAACGTGCCTAACGAGTAATATTTGGCTGCGTCTGTCCAAATGATCCCGGCCTTGCCGCCGTAACCCCGGCAAGGCCGGACAAGCCGTCTGGATTTAAGCCGTTCCGGTCAGCATCTGAGTTGTGGCCGCCGCCAAAAGCGAATGTGTCGCAGCGGTGGGGTGGAGGCTGTCAAAGAAAATATATCCGTTCTGCGCCGCCCCGGTCGCGGCAAGCGTACCGCTATGGGCGTCAGTTAAATTGCCGTTCCAAACAGGCTGCGTGACATTGGTGAATCCGTAGGCCGCCGGGTTCGCAATAGCGGTGTCCATCAGACCGAAAGTATCGACGTAGTTGATAGAAGCCGCGCCAGACGCAACGATCTGCTGCAGGGCCGCGCCCAGCTCGGCATTGTAGGTCTGCGCCAACGCGCTGGAGGTAGCGTCGCTGCCCGGCCGAGCCATTTCGTAGGGTGATTTTCCAAGATCGGGTACGCCTAAGACCACAAGGCTTTTTGCTCCATGGGCGATCAGGCCGTCGATTGTATTGACTTCGTTCTTAACTGCCTGCTGAACGCTGGCCTGCTGCTGGGCTGGGGTTTCAGTAGAATTGGCGATGTCCAGAACGTCGTTCGATCCGGCCCACACCGTGTAAAGCGCCGTCGGCGACGGGTTAGGAACCGCAGCCACGAATTGGCCAAGCTGCGACGGCAAATCGGTCGGATTAACCGCATGCACGGCGGTTCCACCCGTCTCGGCACCGCCATATGCGAAGTCCGTTCCACCGGCGAGACTCGGTTTCAGCGCAGGCAGGTCCAGGTTTTGGGCGAGGTCCTGTACCCAAACGTTGCCGTTGGTGAACCGGCCGCCGCTGTAAACGCCACCGGCCGGCACATTGCCAAGGGTGCCGATCGAAGCGTTGCCGGCATCGGTAAGGCTGTCGCCGAACGCGTAGATGCCGCTGAACCCGCTGGCCGGCGGATTGACCGGATTGCCGGCGATAAAGGATGGCGACGGCGGCCTACCAAGCGCAGCAGTCGAGATCGGGGATGATGTCGTCGCGGCCTTGAAGCCGTCGATCAGCGATTGAAGTGTTGCCATACCGCCGCCAACGATAAACGCGACGGCATGGTTGCATTAACCTTCGTTCAGGCGGGCGTGCCCGGCAGGTGGTTGAAGAACGCCGAACGTTGGTTTGCGCCGCTAAGGATGTAGCTTTGATCCGACCCCGTCAGGAGGAATCGCGCACCCATCCCGACGTAGCGGACGGCGTTCACCTCGTCATACACGCCACCCATGCCGAGGGTCTTGCCGTGCCTGCGGCAGGCATCGCCGACCGTCTGGTATGCGTCGATCACCTTCTGGTGACCCATTTGTCCGGGAATGCCCAGTTCGGCCGTCAGGTCGGAGGTGCCGATGAACAGCACATCGACGCCGGGAACAGCCGCGATCGCATCGGCATTGGCGATGGCCTCGGGGCTTTCCAACATCACGATGGTCAGGATTTCGGCGTTGATCGCGGCTTGTGCCTCGGCGTTGGCGGGTGGCCTGAAACCATAGATCGCGGGCGGGCCGCCCCAGCTTCGGTGTCCGATCGGCGGATAGTGGAACGCGGCGGCGATCCGCTTGGCATCCGCCGCGGTATCGACATGGGGGATGACGATGCCCATGGCGCCGTTGTCGAGGGCGCGGGTCGCCTCATCGATCGCACCGGCACAGACGCGGACGATGGGGGTAACGCCGGTTGGCAGGGCCGCGATGCAGAGTTGAGTGATTTCCTGAACGCTGAACGCGCCGTGTTCGGCGTCGATGAACAGCCAGTCGTGGCCGGTCGCTGCGGCCAACATGGGTGTCGCGGCGGTACGCAGGTGATGCACGCCGAAACCGAGCGCCATTTGGCCGGCTGCGAGGCGTTGTCTGGTTGTGTTGATCGTAAGGGCCATCGTTTCCACCTTATGTTTGTTGATCGCCATGGTCTGTTCGCAGCCAGCCGCCATGAACTGTTATTCCTCATCGTCCGCTAATCGTCACAGCCTGGCAATTGTCATCGTCCGTCGATCGACAATATGGGCGCAGGCCCACCATCCTGATTGGTCACCGCCCAAAGCAAAGCATGAGGCGGCCCTTGGTCCATGATGACGGAACGGAAGCCTGCTTTCCGGCCGTGAGCAGCATGGGCGGCGGTTGTGGTCAAACGGCGGCAACACGATCCTCCACCAACGCCATCAAGGTTTCCAATCGGTCAGCTTCGGCAGCCGGTTTATCGGTGCGGATGCGCGCGAGCCTGGGGAAACGCATCGCCACGCCCGATTTGTGGCGGTTGGACAATTGGACTGCATCGAAGGCCACTTCCAGCACCATCGACTTCTCCACTTCGCGAATTGGACCGAACTGATTGGTCGTATGGTTGCGTATCCATCGGTCCAAAAATCCAAGCTCCTGATCCGTGAAGCCAAAATAAGCCTTCCCAACCGGGACCAGTTCCTCGCCCCGCCAAACGCCGAACGTGTAATCGGAGTAGAAGCTGCTGCGCTTGCCGTGACCGCGTTGCGCATACATCAGCACCGCATCCACGGTCAGGGGATCGCGCTTCCACTTCCACCACTGACCCTTAACCCGCCCCGGCAGATACGGGCCGTCGCCGCGCTTCAGCATCAGGCCCTCGATTGCCGCCGCCCGCGCGCCGTCCCGCAGCACCCTCAGTTCCTGTAAGCTGTCGAACCGGATCAGCGGCGACAGTTCCATCCGATCCGGCTGCACGCGGGCAATCCATGCCTCCAGCCGCGCCCGGCGTTGGTCGAACGGTAACGGGCGCAGATCCTCGGTGCCGTCGAACAGCAAATCGTACAGGCGCACGCCGACTGGGTATTGCTGCATCATTTTGCCGGTGACGGTCTTTCGGTTCAGGCGCTGTTGCAGGTCGGCGAAGGGTGCGACCTGACCATCGCGCAGCACCAGCAACTCCCCGTCCAGGACCGCATGGAAATTCATCGCGGACACGATGTCGGGGAACGCGTTGGAGATATTCTCCGCCCCACGCGAGTACAACACCCGTCCGGCGGTGGTCGCGACCAATTGGACGCGAATTCCGTCCCATTTCCACTCCGCCCGCCAATCCCCCGGCTGCAACGCCGCGAGATCGGCGACGTCCAGCGGGTGCGCCAGCATCGGCGAACGAAACACCGGCGCATCGGCAGGGTCGGGCTTCGGCCCCCTGCCCTCCAACCACGCGAACAGCGAAGCGTAGGGCGGTTCCAGGCCGTGCCAGACTTCTTCGACATCGTCCGCCTCAACCCCGCCCATCTCCGCCAGCGCGATCTTTGCCAATCGGCCCGACGCACCGACTCGCAATCCGCCGGTGATCAGCTTCAGCAGCGCCAGCCGGGTGGAGGCATCCGTGCTGTCCAGCCATCCCGCGACCAGGGCGGGTAAAGTCGATTTCGGCGCGATCTCCAGGGCTGCGACGACCTCCGCCAGTCTCGGCGGGGTGAGGGCAACGGACTGAGCGGGCCAGATCAGAGCAACCGTTTCCGCCAGATCGCCCACATAGTCGTACGACCAATCGAACAGCACGGGATCGGTGCGAGCAGCCGCAAGCTCGCGGATAAGGCCGGGTTTGGCAGTCTTGAACGACAGCCCCCCGGTAATCGCGGCAAGTGCCAGTCCGCGGTCCGGGTCAGGTTGCGTGGCGAAATACCGCCGCAACAACGCGATTTTGGCGTTGCGGGACGGGGTGAAGACCAGACGCTCCAAAAGTTCGGCAAATGCTATCATACCCAGATATGTTGGGCCGATCGGGGCAAAACGCCAATGGGACCGAGCAAGTGCATTGCGGTTCCCGGGCAGGGCTGTTAAACGACGTTTCCCCGCTAGTCGGAGCGTAGCGCAGCCTGGTAGCGCATCAGTCTGGGGGACTGAGGGTCGTGGGTTCGAATCCCGCCGCTCCGACCAACCAACTTCCATCACATCGCCGGATCGAAAGATCCAGATCGATGACGCGGCGCCCCCTGTTCGTACGCTTAGTCCTCTGAACAGGAAGAGCGGCCGTGACCGGCGTTATCGAAACCTTAATTCGAAAATACATCGTCACTGAGGTGCCGAACGCGATATCCGGCTGCCTGGATTGCAAAGTGGTGCAAAATCCGCCCGTCGTATGTCGTCACGTCCACCCCGGGCGGCAAATCGCGCGCCTGCCGCCGCGTATAGGAACCCGGCACGAACGGCCCTAGGGTGGCCGGCCCGCACGCTAACCAGACCGAGGAACCTGATGCAGTCTGCCCGTCTTGCCGTCGATATCGGCGGCACATTTACCGATCTCGCCCTCGAACAGGGCGGCAGGCGCACCACCGTCAAAGTTCTGACCACCCCGTCGGACCCCGAACGCGGTGTGATGGACGGTTTCCGGACCATCGTTCAGGCGGCCGGCGTATCCCCCGCCGGCATCGAACTGATCATCCACGGCACCACCCTGGCGACCAACGCGATTATCGAACGCAAGGGCGCCCGCACCGCGTTGATCACGACCGAGGGATTTCGCGACGTCATCGCGATGGGCAACGAAAGCCGTTACGATCAATACGATCTGAACATCGTGCTGCCGGAACCCCTGGTGCCGCGATATCTTCGGCTGACGGTCCCGGAACGGCTGGACAACACCGGCAAGGTTCTGCGTCCGCTGGACGAAGCCGCCGTCACCGCCCTGATCCCGCTGCTGCTGAAGGAAAACGTCGAAAGCATCGCCATCGGCCTGCTGCACGCCTTCGTCAATCCGGCGCACGAGCGACGCATCCAGGCAATCCTGCAAGACGCCCTGCCCGGCATGCCCATATCGCTGTCCTCGGAAGTCTCACCGGAAATGCGGGAGTGGGAACGTTTCTCCACCACCGTCGCGAACGCCTATGTGCAGCCCATGATGGCGCGCTACCTGCGCCGCCTGGAATCCGGCCTTCAGGCGGCAGGCGCGGCGGCCCCGCTGTTCCTGATGATGTCCGGCGGCGGCCTGACAACAATCGAAACCGCCTGCCGCTTCCCGATCCGGTTGGTCGAAAGCGGCCCGGCCGGCGGCGCGATCTTCTCAGCGTTCATCGCGCGTGAGTGCGGCCTGAACAGCGTTTTGTCGTTCGACATGGGCGGCACAACCGCAAAAATCTGCCTCATCGACAACTACAAGCCGCAAACCGCCCGCACATTCGAAGTCGCCAGGGTCGGGCGTTTCCGCAAAGGATCGGGCCTGCCACTAAGGATTCCCGTCATCGAGATGGTAGAGATCGGCGCCGGCGGCGGCTCCATCGCCCACGTCGATACAATGGGACGCATCGGCGTCGGTCCCGAAAGTGCCGGCGCCGATCCGGGGCCGGCGTGCTACGGACGTGGTGGCACCCATCCCGCCGTCACCGACGCCAACCTCTCCCTCGGCCGTTACGATCCAGATCGGTTTGCCGGCGGATCGATGACGTTGGACGCCAACGCGGCGCATAAGGCATTGCTGGCCGATGTCGGCGTCCCACTGGGACTGACCGCGGAACTGGCCGCACTCGGCGTCGTGGAAATGGTCGATGAGAACATGGCCAACGCCGCCCGCGTGCATGCCATCGAATCCGGCAAAACCTACGCAGGCCGCACCCTGATCGCGTTCGGCGGTGGCGGCCCGGTGCATGCCTGCCGCGTGGCCGAGAAAGTCGGCATCAGTCGCGTGCTGGTTCCGTCCGGCGCCGGTGTCGGCAGCGCCATCGGCTTCCTGCGCGCCCCGGTCGGGTATGAGGTCGTTCGCAGCCTGTACCAGCGTTTCTCCACGTTCGACGTGGCGGCGGTCAACGATCTGCTGGACAACATGCGCCAGGAAGCCGAGGCCGCCGTGGCGAAAGGCAGCTTCGGCGCCCCCGTCGTGGAAACCCGCACCGCCTATATGCGCTACGTCGGACAAGGTCACGAAATCCCCGTGCCGTTGCCCGCAACAGTGCTCGGGACAGAAGACATCGCACTCATTCGGGACCGTTACGACCAGGAATACGCCCGGTTCTTCGACCGCCCCGTCCCCGGCTCCGACGTGGAAATCATGAGCTACGCCGTGGTCGTCACCACCATAACGGTGGATGTAACGGTTCCCCCGCGCGAAGACAGCCTGTTCACAACCCGGGCGACCCCGGTCCGCACCCAATCCGTGCGCGATACGACGACCGGCGCCGTGTCCGCATGGGCAATCTACGACCGTACAACTCTGGCGCCGTGGATGATCATCGCCGGCCCGGCGATCGTGGTGGAAGACGAAACATCGACGCTGATCGGCCCCGGTTGGTCCGCGACGGTCAACGGACTGGGGTATATCGAGATGGTGCGGGACGTGTAACACCCCGAAGCCAGGTCCGCCCCACCGCCGCGCATCGTGCCAAACTGGCACCCCCGCACCAACAGGTCTGCCCCAAGATGTCGAACGAAACCAACGCCCTGACACAAATCCATCGCCAGATCATGTGGAACCGCCTGATCGCGGTGGTGGAGGAACAGGCGCAGATCATGATCCGCACCGCCTTTTCCACCACCGTCCGGGAAGCCGGAGACCTCTCCGCCGGCATTTTCGACCTGCATGGACGCATGATGGCGCAGGCCGTCACCGGCACGCCCGGCCACGTCAACTCGATGGCCGAATCCGTTGGGCACTTCCTGAAGAAATTCCCCGCCGCCACCATGCGCCCCGGCGACCACTACATCACCAACGACCCCTGGCTCGGTACCGGCCACCTGCACGACCTGACCGTCGTTACTCCGGCGTTCTATAATGGCATCGTTGCCGGCCTGTTCGCCAACACCGCCCACGTCATCGACATCGGCGGTCTCGGCATGGGACCGGAAGGCCGTTC
>JANXLQ010000161.1 GCA_025355085.1 Rhodopila sp. | reverse complement strand
TCAGCGTCATCGCGACCTTCGCCATCACCTGCTGGCCGATGCCAGATAGATGAAGCCGAGCGTCCTCGGGTAATTCGGCGGCGGTGTTGGTGCGGAACTCATAATTCCGGTCGAGAAACCAAGCCGCCTGCTTACCATCTTCATTGCGCAGTGCCAGGACAACGAGCAAATCAGACACCGCAACGGCGGATCTCGGACGCCACCCGGCACTGAAGGCGGCGACCGGCACGCGATTCTGGCAGATCGGGCGCAAATCGTCCCCGTGACCCAGATGCCAGGCCCCATTGACGTATTGGACGTTCAATTCATTCATGCTGTGGTTCGCATCTCGGTCGGCTGATAGGGTGCTTCGCAGAGGTTGGTTACCATGGTCGCACGGTTGCCGCCAAGCAAAGCAGAATGCGGACCCCGGTTCCGCCTTCTATCCCAGGCCACCGACAAACCCCGGCAGTCCGGTCAGCCGGCTGGTGGCGGATCGTGCGGCGTACAGAACCGCGCGAACCGCCTCGGTCGCGGTTGGCAGATGTTCGTTCACCACGACATGATCGAACTCCACCCAATGGCAGATTTCTTCCCCCGCCACCCGCATCCGCCGTTCGATTTCCGCGCCCTGGTCCCCCGCTCGGCCGACCAGCCTGGACCGTAACGCCCCTAGGTTCGGCGGCAGCACGAATACGCTGACCACGTCGGCCGGCAGTTTTCCTCGCAGCTTCTGGTGGCCCTGCCAGTCGATGTCGAACACCACGTCGCGGCCCTCGGCCAAAGCTTTTTCCACCGGTGCGCGAGGTGTGCCGTAAGCGTGCGTGCCTTGCAGCACCCGAGCCCATTCCAGCAGCGCATCGTCTCGCAAAGCCGCCTGGAATCTATCTTCGGTCAGAAAATGATAATGCACACCATCGGTTTCCTGCGGCCGGCGCGCCCGCGTGGTCACGCTGATTGATCGTTCCAGGTTCGGTTCACTCGCCAACAGCGCTTCAGCAATAGCGGTCTTGCCGGCCCCGGACGGCGCCGACAGAACCAGGCAAACTCCGCGGCGAGGAATCTCGATCATTCGATGTTCTGAACCTGTTCGCGCAACTGCTCGATCGCCGCCTTCAGCTTCAGGCCAGTGGCGGTCAGCGCGGCGGTGGCCGATTTGCTGCACAGCGTATTGGCCTCGCGGTTGAACTCCTGGATCAGGAAATCCAACTTACGGCCGATATTGACCCGTTCGGCCATTAGATCGTGCGCGGCGGCAATGTGACTGGACAGACGATCGAGTTCCTCGCGCACGTCCGACCGGCTGGCCAACACGGCGACTTCCTGGGCGATCCGCTCTTCCGACAGGTTCGGCATTTCCCGCAGCAGAGTTTGCAGGTTGTCGAGCAACCTGGCGCGCTGTGCCGCAGGTTGGCCGGCGGCCTGAATGGCGGCGGTGTCGCAGAGCGTGGCGATCTCTTCCAACTGCCGGTTCAGGATAGTTGCCAACCGGTCGCCCTCGGCCTGCCGAGATGTCACGAGGTCGGCCAGTGCCGCCATAAATCCCGCCTGCACATCGGCGGAAGCGGCAGTTTTTTCATCCTGTTGATCGGCCTGGGCCTGCCGCAATACGCCGGGAAGCGACAAAAGTGCCTCGGCTGAGGGCGGTGGACTGCCGGCGATACGCCTGTGCAGATCGGTGGCGATTTTCAGCACTTGTTCCAAAGCCGCAGGGTCAAGCTCCAGCCGGGTCTGCGATTCGCGCTTGATCGTCAGGTTAGCGGTCACATTGCCGCGCTTCAGCATCTTGCCGGCCATGTCGCGCCAGCCCGATTCCAGGCTGTCCCAGCCATTCGGCAGGCGGAACCGCAGTTCCAGCGTGCGGCCGTTGACGCTACGTAGTTCCCAGGCCCAGGCGATGCCGTTCAGGGCACCCTCCGCGCGGGCGAATCCAGTCATCGAAGCAATTGCAATCATGCATACGTTATACCAGCGGCTACGGCGGATGCGAAGCGATTGCTTTCGTGAGAGTGTTGCCCCGAAAGGAACAGGCAGCAAAAAAACGCCGCCCCTTTCGCAGATGCAATTCAGTCGCATCGAATGCCGGGTTTTGACGCCGCAAAGGCCGGATTTTTTTGCTTGTATTTAAGCGGCGCCGGGTATAGCGGGCTGACATACGAGTTAGAGACTTTATCTTCCTGTTCGCCAGATATCGCCGTCGGCCTCGGCCGACCCTGCAACCAGACATAGGGATTCCATGACCCCGCAATCTAGCAGCCAGTCCCCGGAAGGCGACAGTAGGCACTCAGGGCCTACTGTGACGTCTTCTCAGGACTGGATCCGTGCTCGGGTGACCATGCTCCCGTCCAGGGTTTCGCGCCGGTAACGCGCAGAACCCTTCGGCGGTCATGCCTCCCGAGCTTGAGCCAACGCTTAAGTGAAAGGAAGCAGCCAATGGCCGCCCTTCTCGACCGCATTCACCTGCACCGGCACGCCCTGCCGGACTTCATCGCTGCCGACCTCGATCATGAGGTCCATCGCCGAGCGTTGCGAAGCGCGACAAGCAAACCGATGCTTGTCGCCACTTGGCATATCGGCCCAGTCGGCCACCCGGTATGCATCTGGTCGGTGACCAAAGCCACACCTGTCAGTTTTGGCCTCGCCCGTCCTTCCGGCTGACCGGGCGAATGCGCCGTTCGTCTGGCGCTTTAGACCATGATCGTTTGAGGTTAAACCCTCTCCCGTGCCCGATCCTGGCCTGGTTCTATGTTTGATCGCGTGATTCACGGTTGAGGTAGAAGCAACCTCAACCGATCGCGTTTCAAGACAATTAACTCCGGATCGCGCGGCTCTCCGCGCATCAGTCAATCCAAAACGATTTCGAGGCCACCTATGTCCGATACCACAATGGCGATCCCGCCATCCCTTCATCGCGCCGTTCTGGATACCGCCCATGTTGGCGACATCCAAGGCGCGATGGGCACAATCTATGAAGGCGATCATCGTGCCCGCCCGACCTGGCAATCCAAACTGAAGACACTGGCTGCCATCATCGGCCCTGGAGTGATCGTCATGGTCGGCGACAACGACGCCGGCGCCTTCGCGACCTACTCCCAGGCCGGCCAGAATTACGGCACTGCTCTGCTTTGGACCCTACTCCTGCTGGTTCCGGTACTGTATGTTAACCAAGAAATGGTGCTGCGCCTCGGTGCCGTTTCCGGCGTCGGCCATGCTCGCCTGATTCTGGAGCGATTCGGAAAGTTTTGGGGCGCGTTCAGCGTCATCGACCTGTTCATCCTGAACGGCCTGACCATCGTCACCGAGTTCATCGGGATTAGCTTCGGCCTCGACGCGTTGGGTTTACCAAAGCTGTGGGGCGTTGTGATCGCCGCTGCCGTGACCATGCTGGCGGCGACAACCGGTAACTTCCGCCGGTTTGAACGGTTCGCTCTTATCCTGTGCCTGGGAAGCCTGCTACTGGTGCCGATCGTGCTGATGGTGCATCCGCCAATCGACGAAATCGTTCGTGATCTCGTGACCCCGCGTATGCCGGCGGACGGGAACCTGTCCGATGTGCTTCTGCTGATCATCGCCATAGTCGGGACCACGATCGCGCCCTGGCAGTTGTTCTTCCAGCAGAGCTATGTGATCGACAAACACATCACCCCTCGTTTCATCGCCTACGAGAAAGTCGATCTTTGTATCGGAATTGTTCTGGTCATTGTCGGCGCGGTGGCAATGATGGCGTTCTGCGCTGCGACCTTCAGCGGTCATCCAGAGATGGGGAACTTCACCGATGCCGGCGGCGTCGCGGCGGGGCTGGCCAAATATGTCGGTCATGTGCCGTCCGTCCTGTTCTCCATCGCACTGATCGACGCCAGCATCATCGGGGCGGCGGCGGTATCGCTCGCGACCGCCTACGCCTTGGGCGACACCCTGTCGCTCAAGCACTCCCTCCACCGCGGCGCAGGCGACGCGAAGGGGTTCTATCTGGTGTATTGCGGGCTGATCGCCGCCGCTGCTGTCCTGGTGATGATCCCGGGCGCACCGCTTGGCCTGATCACCGAGGCGGTACAGACCCTGGCCGGCGTACTTCTGCCATCCGCGACGGTTTTCCTCTTGCTCCTGTGCAACGACCCGGTGGTGCTCGGTCCATGGGTCAATGGACGGTGGACAAACCTGTTTACCGGAGCGGTCATCGCGGTGCTGGTGATGCTGTCAATCGTTCTCACCGCGTCCGTGCTGTACCCGAGCATCTCCGGCGAGCAGATTATATGGATACTTGGCGGCGGGACGGTGCTGGCGGTGATCGCCACAGGCATTACCATGACGCTGCGTCAGCCCACGACGACGCTACAGGTGGATCGCGCCTTGCGTCCCACCTGGCGGATGCGCCCCCTCTACCAACTGGCGCCAGCGCGGATGACGGGATCCACACGGGTCTGGATGATCGTTCTGCGGGGCTATCTGCTGCTTGCTGTCGGTATGGTGGTGGTAAGGGTTACCCAACTGGCACTGGCTGGATAGCATCCCACTCCGGCGGCGGCAATTTTGGTTTGGGTTTGATGTAGTTGCCTGTCTCATGGCCGGGCCTGTCCCGGCCATGAGACAGGGCAAGGTCAGGCCTGCAAAAATGAGAACTACAGGGCCGCAAAGGCCCGTACCGCCTTGTGCCCCCCCTGCCAGGAAATAACGACCTTGTATTTCTTTGGCGGGGTTCTGCTTCCGCGACTCGGCGGGGCGCTGGTATGCAGATTCGATGCCCAATTTGGATATGGAACATGCAGCCGGAGGCCGCGTCGCAGGCGTGGATGAGGCTGGTCGAGGACCGCTGGCCGGCCCAGTGGTCGCGGCTGCCGTCGTGCTGCCGCTCGATCTATCCGCCGAACTGGCCGGCATGCTTGACGATTCCAAGAAATTAACCGCCGCCCAGCGTCTGGCGGCGTTCCTCGCCTTGCGCGCATCGTCGGCCGAGATCGGCGTCGGGGCCGCATCGGTAACCGAAATCCTGCGGCTGAACATCCTGCACGCGTCCATGCTGGCGATGCGGCGCGCGGTGGCGCGACTGGGCATCGTTCCGGACCTGGCGCTGGTGGACGGCAATTACCCGCCGAAACTGGGCTGCCCGGTGCGGTGCGTTGTGGGCGGCGACGCCCTGTGTTTGTCGATTTCCGCTGCCTCCATCGTCGCCAAGGTAATCCGTGATCGCGGTATGGCGCGGTTGGCCGTGCGCTTTCCCGGATACGGGTGGCACGTCAACGCCGGCTATGCGACAGCCATGCATCGGGATGCATTGCAGCGACTCGGACCCACCCATCATCATCGCAAATCGTTCGGCACGGTCGCACAACTTCGGCTGGCTTTGACGATTGCGGATTGACCCGGCTTCGAGAGGCCAGTCACGATGCGCGACGAGCTATTGATAAGGTTGGAAACGGGTCTTGGACCGCTATCACGATTTACCATTGGACCAGATTTTGCGTGGCGACTGCGTGGAGTTGATGCGGATGTTGCCGGCTGTGTCGGTCGATTGCGTCTTTGCCGACCCACCTTACAACCTGCAATTGCGGGGGGAACTGCGGCGCCCTGATGACAGCCTCGTCGATGGGGTTGACGACGATTGGGACAAATTCTCCGATTTCGCGTCGTATGATTCGTTTACCCGGGATTGGTTGGGGGAGTGCCACCGGCTGCTGCGCAAGGACGGCACGATTTGGGTGATCGGCGCGTATCATAACATTTTCCGAATTGGCTCGATCCTGCAGGATCTGGGGTTCTGGATCTTGAACGACGTGATCTGGCGCAAATCCAACCCCATGCCGAACTTTCGTGGCCGGCGCTTTACGAACGCCCACGAAACTTTGATATGGGCGGCAAAGAGCCGGGATTCGCGGTATCGCTTCAACTATCAGGCGATGAAGTCGTTGAATGACGACATTCAGATGCGTAGCGACTGGTTCATCCCGCTTTGCACGGGTGGCGAACGTATGCGGAACGACCACGGCCTGAAACTGCATCCAACTCAGAAGCCCGAGGCACTGCTGCACCGCGTACTGCTGGCCAGCACCAACCAGGACGACATCGTTCTGGACCCGTTCACCGGGACGGGCACGACGCCGGCAATGGCGAAGCGACTGCGGCGGCATTTCATTGGGATCGAGCGGCATCCGGTTTATGCCGAGGCAGCGATCGGTCGCGTGCGGCGCGAGAAGGCAATCTCGGTAGAGGGGGCGACGTCTCAGCCGACGAAGCGGGAGGCAGTGCGGATTCCGTTCGGTAGTCTGGTAGAGCAGGGGTTGATTTTGCCCGGAACGATGGTGTTCGATCGTCAACGCAGGGTTAGCGCGATGGTCGGGCCGGATGGGTCGTTGAGTGCCGGGGATATCCGGGGGTCAATCCATAAAGTGGGGGCGCTGTTGACGAATGCGCCTAGCTGTAACGGATGGACGTTCTGGCATTTTGAACGCGATGGGATGCTTCAACCGCTGGACGTGCTGCGGGCGGCGGTCACGGCGCAGGCGGTGGCAAATGCGAGGCCGGTGGTGGCGTGAGGGTTGGCGGCATCACGCCCTGAGACCGACTCACCCACGATGTTTCCGCGTCGTGGTGGCGTACCACCCACCCCGCAAGGAACCCTCCCGATCCCGCACTTAGACCGTGATCGGCACGGGAGAGGGTTCAACTTTGATAGCGCGGTGCCGCTGTTTCAGTCGTTCGGCGCCCTGATGTTAGACGATCGGCAGCGTTGCAGACCGTCAACAGCCAAGATATTCCACCCGCCGATGAACGCGGATAGCAGATTTCAATTCGGGGGAATTTTCGATCTGCATTTATCCGCGTTCATCGGCGGTTTAATTTCTTAATCGGCCCGACAGCGCTACACCGGCTGCCTATTTAATCCGCCCCATCTCCCGCAACTTCTCCACCACATTGCCCATCATGCCGAAATACGGTTTCGCTGTTGAAAGATCGCGAATCTTGCCAAGCGAGTCTCGCACCATCTCGATCGTTACTGGCTCAGCCGGATCGAACTGCGCGCCCTCACTAACAAAATATTGCACCCGAGCGTAACCGCCGGCGGTGGCGGCGATGATTTCGCCGTTCTGGTCGCATTCCTCGCTGCACATCCAGGCCACGGCGGGGGAAACCAGTTCAGGCTTCATCCACGGCGCGATGTCCGGGGGCAGCAACGATTCCGTCATCCGGGTGTAAGCGGACGGAGAGATCGCGTTGCAACGGATGTTGTATTTTGCGCCCTCGTGCCGCAACACGTTGATCAATCCGTTCACCGCCATTTTCGCGGCCCCGTAGTTGGCCTGGCCAAAATTGCCCACGGTACCGGACCCCGATGTCGTCACGACAATCCGGCCATAGGACTGCTTGCGCATGATCGGCCACGCGGCCTTGATGCAGTAGGCTGTGCCGAAATGATGCACCTGATTGACGGTCTCGTAATCC
>JANXLQ010000096.1 GCA_025355085.1 Rhodopila sp. | reverse complement strand
TAGGCGAGGCCGCCGGGTTCGTGCCCGACCAGCGTTTCGGCAAGTTCTTCCGCCGGAGTGGAGGAGAAGAAGCTGGTGTGGGCGTAGGCCAGGGTGCCGGCCTGGCGCTGGATGGCCTCGACCACACGCGGATGCTGGTGGCCGAGGCAACTGACCGCCGCGCCGCCGGATGCGTCGAGGATTTCGCGCCCGTCGGCGGCCGTTAGCCAGACGCCGTGGCCGCCGGTTGCGATGGGCGGCGGGGCGCCGCGCAGGTTGCGGTGGATAACGCGGCTTCGGGTCATGTTTTTGGTCCGGTTATACTCTCGCCCCTGATCGTCATGGCCCGGCTTGTCCGGGCCACCGATTGCGGCACCGCAGAATCACGAGTGGCCCGGACAAGCGGGGCTATGACGAACTTCGAATTGCAGTACGTCAATGCCAATGGCGGCTGCGATTAGTCCGCCCTACCCGCACTTTCGCGACCGTTCGTAGGCGAGTCCCGACCGACTGAACGCGACCCGGCCATCGCTTCGCGCAAAACCTTGCGCACATCCGTTTCACTCGATCCTCTGGACGCCTGGTTCCAGGGTTGCTCGCTCAACCACGTCTCAAAAGCCACATCATGAGAATTTATCCCATTTTCCGAGACATTTCCCTCAATCCTCTGGTCCCCACAAGCCGCCGGCGCCTCGACCGCCACCACTGCGGGCCGCGCGGCCTGCTGCGGTTTGACGTTCGGATCAGCCACCTTCAGCATAGACCGCTCGACCACATGCTGATTCCACGCGTCCTTGCTCGCCGAGCCCTCGATCGCCTCCCGTTTCTGGCGCAACGCCTGCACCCGCATCAGGCGTCCGTGCACGGACAGCGATGTCCGCACCATCGATCCATACTGCGCGTTCAGCCGCAGGACCAAGCCGATGTCGCCGGCGTGCTGACGGAGCAACCGCAACACATCCTCGGCCTGGGCGCGGGCGGCGATGCACTGGGCGGCGAGATCGATCTCATTCGCGCCGATCGGCAGCAGCGCCGCCACCTTGGCGATGGCGGCATGGTTTCTGGCCCGCAGCGCTTCGGGCGTGTCATCGAGCGGCGGCGGCAATAGGCCGGTGAGGGTATGGACGAGTTGGTAATACAGGTGCGTGGAAAGGTCGGTGGCCGGATGCGGCGGGGAGAAGGTTTCCATTCCTGGAATGGTAGATTTATATAGGAAATAAGTCAAGGGCGCTGTTCCGGTCCGGGTCGTCGGGTGAAGTTGGGTGGCACCCGGTTTTCCGTAGGGTATCTCTGGCCGAAAGGCCGGTCCGGCATAACCGCTTCAGGTCGATGCAGTTTCCCCATCCTCATGGCCCTACTCCGGATTGGCTTGGATAGGGCCGTCTTGACGGTGCGAAGTCAAAGATCGTGCTTGTAGTCCACTTCGCGCTGGCTTCGTATAGCCAGGACAAAGACGGTGTCGATGCTGGCCACGAAGCGATATAGCGCGACGTAGCCATGGGACTTACGTCCAATCACCAGTTCACGCTTGCCATCCTTGACCGGGCGGCCGATCAGCGGGCTGTGGGTCAGGATTTGGATTGCCTGGACGATCTCGTCGATCCTGGCGGGTATGTCCTGGACCTTGAACCGGGTCACATGGTCGAAAAAGCGATCAAAGTCGTCGAGCATTTCCGGCGCGAGTTCAACGCGGGCCATACGATTGATCAGCGCACCTTGCGAGCCGCCGGTTTACGTGATGTTCTCCGCGTGACCGAGCCTCAAGCCACGCTTTTGCGTCGTCCCACGGCACGGTCTTTCCGGTCGCCAACACCTTCGCCCAGCGCTCGTCGGCGACGCGATGGAACGCGTCATCCAGTTCGTCTTGCTCCACCGTCTGGGCGATGGCGTCGAGCATGAAGGCGTGGGCGGTCTTCCCGGCGCGTTCGGCGGCGATGGCGACGCGCGCTTTCAGATCGTTCTCGATGCGGATGGTCGTGGTCGTTATGGGGCGCCCTCGGTGACGAGGTGACTTTGTAGCATTTTTGTGCTATGTCAGCCGTCTGTTTTTCAGCTTTTGTGGGGTGGTGCTTTTTTATGTGCTGGGAAGGCTTGTACCGTATATTACTGTCCATTCGACGATTGATGGGACAACCTGCATGCTGACGATCTCGTTAGATACCGAAATTAAGGCGCGCATTACCGAACGAGCCCGCACCAGGGGTCTGTCGGATGAAGTCTTTGTTCGCATCTTGATCGGGGATGGGTTGGGTAATCCGTTGCCGCCTTTGACCAACGCACAGGTTCGGCAGGCTCTTGGTCTGGACGATTGAACACAATCCACAAGTGATTGGCGATCTGAACCGGCTGGACCGACCCAGTCGATGGGAGGTCGTCGATTACCCGGAAAAGAAAGTTGCCCCCTCGGCTGTTCGCTGCCCGTAGGGCGAAGCACTGCCCCACGATCGTACCCGCCAAACCTATCGATGCAGCCAGTTCGCGGGTCACATTGATGCAGCGACTTACGAACTGCCGGCGTGACCTGCCGCATTCTTTAGTCCACACGCCAACGGCGTCATCGAATGATCGGAAAACGGACCAGGGGCATCAAACAAATTGTAACGCACAGCACGAATCGTTGCCTCTGATGATGACGGAGGATAGAAAAAGCTGGTGAACGAGCGTAAAATAGCGACTATTTCGCCGCGTTCGTATATACGGTCGATCAAGAGATTTTTCTTGTTACTATCTCGTGTTTCTGTATCTACGCTGTAGAACCCCGTAACGGGCGACGGATCAAAAGCATATACTTGTGTGACTGGATGACCCGGAATAAACCATCTAAGGTTCGACATCCAATCCTTCCAGCTCGTGAAAACGGTTCCGCCAAACGCCACAGCAAGTGCTCGAGGCTCTTTTCTCTCCCAAACCTCGACACGCAAATTGGAGTTCTTGATCTTGCCTTGAAGTTCAGCATTTGGAAAACCGGGCCACAGTATCCAACCAGCTTCAACAAGCACAGCATCTGCTTCACCGCAGGAAATAGTGTGCTGGTTAGCTATCATCGATGCACTCGGTGCGCCTACCTGGGCTGACGCGTCGATCTTGGCCTTTGTCACGCTTGGTGTCCGGCGGTACGCGGCTTCACTTAACCAAGCGAATTGCCAATCCTTCTGAGCCTCCACGCCAACCGGCTTTGGACCTTCAAGAAATCTATGGCGGGATCCTGGTAAAGACCTCGGCAGACGTTTGCTGATACGCAGCGCAGCCACTTATCGTTATAACCACCCACCCATCTCATTTTCTACTCCCCGAATTGACCCCATCCCTGTCATACAGACGGGTTGCAACTTTCTTAATCGAATCGAGCGAGGATTCTCGTCGAACCCTTGCGGGGGGGGAGGGTCATCGGAACAAGCGGACCACCCACAAATGTTTTGATAATGCACTCAGTGGCGTGTAGCAAGATCCCCGGGCACAAAGTACCGTCCTAAGTCGTTTTATTGATGTGGTGGCTTGCAAAATCGGCATCTCCCCTGTGGCGCTTTCCGTTAGTACCTAAATTGGGAATAGAAGGCCGACTTCCCAGAATTCGATTGATGCAATGGGTTGCGGTTATGTTTGCCCAACCAATTGCCAAATGGACCTTACAAACGCACTGCCGTTTCGGGGTAAACGCCCCCGATCCCATAGCCCGGCTCCTACAGGGCAATCGGGTGAAGATCGTCTCGCACGTTTATCGTCCTCTGGAACGGCGCACTGGTGATTTTGGCTGAGAAGGAATTTTACCACGAAGGCACGAAGTTTTCAATAAAATCGACAAATTCGGTGCTGGTTGTTCGCATCCTTCGTGGCTTCGTGCCTTCGTGGTTAAACCGGCGCTTGCTCGCATTCCCATGCCGAGCCGGCCAAGGCACCAAAAAGCCAATCACCCGATTGCCCTGCCGGCTCCTATGAATCCAATTGACAACCGCTCCCCCAGTCCCTACCCCGCCGCCTCCCTTACGAACCGAGAAATTCGCAAAAATGTCCCGCCGCAAGCCTCGTGGCCTCCCGCTCGATGGGTGGCTGATCATCGACAAGCCGGCCGGAATGACCAGCACGGATGTCGTCAACCGCGTCAAACGCATCTTCGACGCGCAGAAAGCCGGTCACGGCGGCACGCTGGACCCGTTGGCCACCGGGCTGCTGCCCATCGCCTTCGGCGCCGCCACCAAGACCGTGCCCTACGTCATGGACGGCACCAAGCTGTATCACTTCACCCTGAAATTCGGTGAGGCCCGCGATACCGATGACGCCGACGGGCAGGTGATAGAAACCAGCGACGTGCGCCCCGACGACGCCACGATCCAGGCTGCCCTGCCGGCCTTCCGCGGCGCCATTATGCAAATTCCGCCGATCTTCTCCGCCATCAAGGTGGCCGGCGAGCGGGCGTACGATATGGCGCGCGAAGGCCGCCCTCCGGTGCTGGAGCCTCGTCCCGCTCGGATCGACAGCTTCGAGATGATCGAGCGCGTCGATGCCGACACGGCGATCTTCGAGGTCGCGTCCGGCAAGGGCGTCTATATGCGCAGCCTTGCCCGCGATTTGGCCCGCGCCTGCGGTTCGGTTGGCCACATTGCCGCCCTGCGCCGGTTGCGGGTCGGCCCGTTCCTGGCGCATCACGCAATACCGCTGGACAAATTGCGTGAACCGGACGATGAAGCGCCCGCTTCCCCGGACCTTCTGCTTCCGGTCGCGACCGCGCTGGCCGACATCCCGGCGCTGGCCTTGACCGAGCAAGAGGCCGCCGACCTGAAACATGGTCAGGCAATTAGCCTGATTGCGTTGATGGGACGGATTCCCGCGAACGCCGATCCGAATGGTGGATTGGCCAGAGCGATGGCGGGGGGCCGCGTGATCGGGCTGTGCCGCCTTGAAGACGGCATGTTGAAGCCCGAACGGGTTCTCTGAACTCGGGATCGCGTCCTTTTCCCTCATACACAGGAGCAATCCGATGTCGCAGTCTCCCGAGGTCCGTACGGCCCTCATTGGTGAATACAAGACGAACGAAGCCGATACCGGCAGCCCCGAAGTTCAGGTTGCCCTGATCTCTGAGCGGATCGGGACTTTGACGGAACATCTGAAGATCCACGCGAAGGATTTCCACTCGCGCCGCGGTCTGCTGATGCTGGTTGGACGGCGGCGCCGCCTGTTGGACTATCTGAAGCGGAAGAACGCACCCCGTTATCAGACGCTGATCAGCCGCCTCGGCCTGCGCCGGTAGCCGGATTTTTTTGGCCAGTCCGAGTTTGTGTCATGATTGGCCTAGTTTTGTGTCATGGCCGAGCTTGGCCCGGCTACCCACGACATCAGATGGTGCCCTAAGCAAAGTCGTGGGTGACCGGGCCAAGCCCGGTCATGACACAAAACAAACTTGCGGTGACACAGAGCCGGGCCGGTCATGATACAAAACAAATTTGCGGTGACACAGAGGCAAGCCAGATCATGACACAAAACAGAGTTGCCGTGACACAGAGCCGGGTCGGGCATGATACAAAATAAGGCGATAATCCGCATCGCCGATGCTGCCTTCCGCGTCTGACCGCAGATAAAGCTAGGCACGAGTTGGAATAATCCCTATTTCCAGCCCGCGACTCGTAAGCAAGACGACCTGAACGGGGGCAGGCCTTCCCCTGGCAACACTGCGGCACGCGGTGGACAGATAGATCGCCGATCCGGCACGCCCCAAAGGCGCGGGACACGAGACGGCGTTTCCGGCCACATGGCTGCGGCTGCGACCCTTCCAACGGCACGCAGCACGCGCTCCGTGTTACCCGAGACGCCGCCACCCGCCCAAAGCACGGGACCAACGGAAAAGTTGTCTGGTTGTCTGCCGATGCCGCGCATCCGAAGGACGACGAATGTTCAATTATTTCCGCAAGGAACTCGAATGGGGCGGGCGCAAGCTGGTCCTGGAGACGGGTAAGATCGCCCGTCAGGCCGATGGCGCCGTCATGATCTCCTACGGTGAGACCATCATCCTTTGCACCGCGGTCGGCGTAAGGTCGGCAAAACCGGGCCAGGATTTCTTCCCGCTGACCGTCAACTACCAGGAAAAGGCGTTCGCCGCCGGCAAGATCCCGGGTGGGTTCTTCAAGCGTGAAGGCCGTCCGTCCGAGGCCGAAGTGCTGAAAAGCCGCCTGATCGACCGCCCCATCCGTCCGCTGTTCCCCCAGGGCTTTCGCAATGAAGTCCAAATTGTCGCCACGGTCCTGAGCTACGACAACGAGAACGACCCGGATATCGTCGCGCTGATCGGTTGCTCCGCCGCGCTGACTCTGTCGGGCATCCCGTTCTTCGGCCCGGTAGGCGCCGCGCGTGTCGGTTATGAGAATGGCGCTTACATCCTCAACCCGACCCAGGAGCAGATGAAGACCAGCGAACTCGAACTGGTTCTCGCCGGCACCGCCGAGGGCGTGCTGATGGTTGAATCCGAAGCTAAGGAACTCTCGGAAGAGATCATGCTGGGCGCCGTGGCGTTCGGGCATGCCGGATTCCAGCCGGTGATCAATGCGATCATCGAGCTTGCCGAACACGCTGCCAAGGAGCCTTGGAAGCTGGTCGAGAAGTCCGCGGAAGAGCTGGCTTTGGCCGCTCGTGTGGACGCACTGGGCCGCGAAGGCATCGCTGCCGGGTATCAAGAAAAGGTCAAGCAGGTCCGTTACGAGAAGGTAGGGGCCGCGAAGAAGGCCGCCTCCGCCGCACTCACCGCCGAGGGCCTGGACGCCGACAAGGCGAAGGGCATGTTCAAGGACCTGGAAGCCGATATCGTTCGCAACTCCATCCTGAACACCGGCATCCGCATCGACGGCCGTGACACCAAGACGGTTCGCCCGATCATTGCCGAGGTCGGCATCCTGCCGCGTGCGCATGGGTCCGCCCTGTTCACCCGTGGCGAGACGCAGGCGCTGTGCGTTGCCACTCTCGGCACCGGCCAGGACGAACAGGTGGTTGACGCCCTGCTGGGCGAATACCGCGAGAACTTCATGCTGCATTACAACTTCCCTCCGTACTCGGTCGGTGAAGCTGGCCGCATGGGTTCGCCGGGCCGTCGCGAAGTCGGTCATGGCAAGCTGGCATGGCGCGCCATCCACCCGCTGCTGCCGGGCAAGGACAAGTTCCCGTACACCATGCGTGTGGTGTCCGAAATCACCGAGTCGAACGGCTCGTCCTCAATGGCGACCGTATGCGGCACGTCGTTGGCGCTGATGGATGCGGGTGTGCCGTTGCTCCGTCCGGTGGCGGGTATCGCCATGGGGCTTATCAAGGAAGATCACGCATTCGCGGTGCTGTCCGACATCCTGGGCGATGAAGATCACCTCGGCGACATGGACTTCAAGGTGGCCGGCACCGAAGCGGGCGTCACCAGCCTGCAGATGGACATCAAGATCACCTCCATCACGTTCGACATCATGAAGATCGCGCTGGAGCAGGCCAAGGACGGCCGGTTGCACATCCTGGGCGAGATGTCGAAGGCGCTGACGGGTGCGCGCGGCGATGTCGCCACGACGGCTCCCCGTATCACCATCATCAGCGTGCCGAAGGAGAAGATTCGCGAAATCATCGGCACCGGCGGCAAGGTGATCCGCGAGATCGTCGAGCAGACCAAGTGCAAGATCGACATCGACGACGATGGCACGATCAAGATCGCCGCCACCGATACCGAACAGGCGCAGAAGGCGATCGACTGGATCCGCGGCATTGTCGCGGAGCCGGAGATCGGCGTGATCTACAACGGCAAGGTTGTGAAAACCGCTGATTTCGGCGCGTTCGTGAACTTCCTGGGTTCCAAGGACGGGCTGGTTCACATCAGCGAATTGCAGCAGGGCCGCGTTAACAAGACCACCGACGTGGTCAACCAGGGCGACGCGGTGAAGGTCAAGGTCATCGGCTTCGACGACCGCGGCAAGGTGAAATTGTCGATGCGGGTTGTCGATCAGGCAACCGGTGCCGATATCACTGAAACCGTCGGCGCCAAGCCGGCGCGCGGTGGCGAAGGCGGCGAACGTAGCGGGGGCGATCGTCCCGTCCGTCGTGAGCGGTTCGAACGTGCGGCCGGCGACGGCGAACAACCCGGCGGCTTCCGGGACTGAACCAGGGGATAATCTGGAACGTAGAGTGGTCTGTGTCCGAGGTTCGGTAGCCTCGGACGATCGCACTGCGGATTGACAGAAACACTTGCATCCGTCGGCGGGCGCTTTACCGGTTATCCGGTGGAACGTCCGCGATGGGGCATAATGATCACGGGACCCAACGGGTCCGACAGGCTTCCCAGGGGATTGGCCTTTCAAGGGGCATACGGCCATGCGAGCGATTAACGCGATACGGATGGGCGGGGTTGATGTCCTCCCGCTGGTAGAAGGCGGCAAGGGCGTCGCCATTTCGAACGGTTTGTCGGCCGGCCATTGGGCCTTGGCGGGCGGCGTCGGCACGTTCAGCGCCGTCAATGCGGACAGCTTCGACTCCGAAGGGCGGGTCATCCCGCAGCTTTACCACGGCCGTACGCGGCGCGACCGGCATGAGGAACTGATCCGGTATGCCGTCGATGGCGCGCTGACGCAGGCTCGCCGAGCATGGGACGTGACCGGGGGCAAGGGGCGCATCCACGCGAATATCCTGTGGGAAATGGGTGGCGCCGAACGCATCATCACCGAGGTGCTGGAGCAGGCCAAGGGGATTATCAACGGCATCACCTGCGGCGCCGGCATGCCCTATCGGCTGTCCGACATCGCCGCGCGGTTTAACGTTCACTACTACCCGATTATCTCGTCCGCCCGCGCGTTCAGCGCGCTGTGGAAGCGGGCGTATTCGAAAACCGCGGAACTGTTGGGTGGCGTGGTTTATGAGGATCCCTGGCTGGCCGGCGGTCATAACGGCCTGTCGAACAGCGAGGACCCGAACCGCCCGGAAGACCCTTATCCCCGCGTCATGGCACTGCGAAAGGTTATGCGCGACTTCGGACTGCACGAGACCCCGATCATTATGGCCGGTGGCGTGTGGTGCCTGGAGGAATGGGAGAACTGGATCGACAATCCCGAACTCGGGCCGATCGCGTTCCAGTTCGGCACGCGTCCGCTGCTGACGCAGGAAAGCCCGATCGGCGACGCCTGGAAGCAGAAGCTGCTGACGCTGAAAGAGGGCGACGTGTTCCTCAATCGCTTCAGCCCGACGGGATTCTACTCCAGCGCGGTGAACAACGGCTTTATTGGCGAATTGCGGGACCGCAGCGACCGTCAGGTGGCCTACACGACCGAAACCATCGGCGAGCATGTGGCGGAATATGGCGTCGGCCCGCGCAAGCGGATCGTCTATCTGACGACCGCCGACCGCGACCGCGTCGTGTTGTGGGAACGCCAGGGCTTTGTCGAGGCGCTGCGCACCCCGGATTCCACGCTGATTTTCGTGACGCCCGACAAGGCGCGGGAAATTCTACAGGACCAGACCGACTGCATGGGTTGCCTGAGTACCTGCCGTTTCTCTAACTGGTCGCAGTTGGAACCGGACTACAACACCGGCAAGCGCGCCGATCCACGTAGTTTTTGTATCCAGAAGACATTGCAGGATGTCGCCCATCAAAGCCACTCGGCCGAGACGATGGACAAGAACCTCATGTTCAGCGGGCACAATGCCTACCGGTTCGGGAAGGACCCGTTCTACTCGAATGGCTTTATCCCGACGGTGAAGGAATTGATGGAACGGCTGCTGACCGGCCGGTAGTTTTTGGCCACGCATCGTTCGTCTCGGCGGACGATGCGTGACGGTTGGGGTAATATCAACGGCCTTATGTTCTGACCCGTCACCATCCACGAATCGCGATGCTGGTGCGGACAAAGATGTGGATGGCAGGCCTTCCAGGCTGTGTGAAAACTCCCGCCCAAATTTGCGTTGGAGAATATTTTTCTCTGGCATGCCCCTGTCGTCGCGACGACCCAATCCCGTCACGGCAGGAGAATGCCTACCATCTGCGCCTTTTCTAGGCCGGGACAGCAAGGCGTGGATGACG
>JANXLQ010000061.1 GCA_025355085.1 Rhodopila sp. | reverse complement strand
CCGGCCACCCACGACTTCCTGTGCCGCGCCAAGCTAAAGTCGTGGGTGGCCGGGCCAAGCCCGGCCATGACGGAGTCGATAAAGCCTCGTCCTGGAAAGAATATTCTCTGCCGACCGCTTATGTTGATGCCCATGCGGACGAGTCGGGCCATGACGGAGTCGATAAAGCCTCGTCCTGGAAAGAATATTCTCTGCCGACCGCTCATGTCGATGCCTATGCTGACGAGCCCGGCCATGACGGGGAAGAGAACAATCGGCTGGCCCAATTGTGGCTTCCGCAGCGCCTTATCCTGATGACGATGGGGGACGCCCGGTGACGAGACAAAGTGTAGGGACGCAAAGACAATGACAGCCACCGCATTCAAGGCCGCCCGCGACTTCCTGCGTGCGCACCGCACCGACTACGCGACCGCCTACCGCGATTTCCGCTGGCCAGAGATGCAGAATTTCAACTGGGCACTCGACTGGTTCGACAGAGAACTCGCACGCGGCGACACGGCCCATCAACCGGCCCTGATCATCGTCGGCGAGGGCGCTGCCCGTCTGACCTTCGCGGAACTATCCGAACGATCGAACCGGGTGGCCAACGGTCTCCGCGCCCTGGGCGTCAAACGCGGCGACCGCATCCTTCTCATGCTCGGTAACATCGTCCCGCTGTGGGAGGTTATGCTCGCCTCCATGAAGCTGGGTGCCGTCGTCATTCCGGCAACTACATTACTGGCCGCAAACGATCTTGCCGACCGGTTCGACCGGGGCCGCGCCCGCCACGTCGTGACCACATCATCGGAAACCGGAAAATTCGACGGCATGGACCCGCGCCTGACCCGCATCGCCGTGGGCGATCCGGTCGCGGGCTGGAACCGCTACGACGAACTGCTCGCCGCGCCGGCGGAGTTCGTGCCAGATGCCGAGACCAATGCCGAAGACCCGATGCTGCTGTATTTTACCTCCGGCACGACCGCGAAGCCGAAGCTGGTGCTGCACTCGCATCGTTCTTACCCGGTCGGGCATCTCTCGACCATGTATGCGTTGGGCCTGCTGCAAGGCGACATTCACCTGAACATCTCCTCCCCCGGCTGGGCAAAACATGCGTGGAGCTGCTTTTTCGCCCCCTGGATCGCCGGTGCCGCGATCTTCATCGCCAATCAGGGCCGTTTCAACGCCAGAACGATGCTCGATACGATTGCCGCCAATAAAGTAACGACTTTGTGCGCGCCGCCAACAGTCTGGCGCATGCTGATCCAGGAAGACCTGAAATCCGTCCAGCACAGCCTGCGCGAGTTGCTCGGGGCAGGGGAGCCGTTGAACCCCGAGGTCATCGACCAGGTGCAGGCTGCCTGGGGCCTGACGATCCGCGATTTCTACGGCCAAACCGAGACCACCGCCCAGGTCGGCAATCCGCCGGGCCAGCCGATCAAGGCCGGGTCCATGGGACGGCCATTGCCGGGGTATCGGACGCTGTTGCTGGACCCCGGCGACCATGAGGCGGAGGAAGGCGAACTGTCACTGTCGCTTGACCCCAAGCCGGCGGGCCTGATGCGCGGCTACCAGCAGGACGACGGATCGATCCTCGGGCTGACCGGCGCGGCCTATCGCACCGGCGACGTGGCGTCTCGGGATGCCGACGGGTATCTGACGTATGTGGGCCGAGCGGACGATGTGTTTAAGGCGTCGGATTACCGGATTAGCCCGTTCGAACTGGAAAGCGTGCTGATCGAGCATCCGGCGGTGGCCGAGGCCGCGGTGGTGCCGGCGCCCGACGCGACGCGCATGGCGATCCCAAAAGCCTATATCGCGCTGGTTGCCGGCGCGACGGAGGATCGGGCCACGGCCCTGTCGATCTTCCAGCACCTGCGGGAACGGTTGGCCCCCTTCAAACGCATCCGCCGGCTGGAGTTTTATGAGTTGCCGAAAACCATCTCCGGCAAGATCAGGCGGGTAGAGTTGCGCCAGATTGAAAATCAGCGCGCTGCGGCGGGAACCCGTGATCCGGCGGAATACCGCGAGGAGGATTTTCCCGAACTGACCGCTCGGTAGCGTCGGCCCGATCAACTCAGCCGCACGGTAACGGCCGGTAGCGGCGGGAAAGAGACCGTTACGGTCGCCGGGCCGTTCAGCCAGATCGGCGGGGTGACACTGCCGAGCATCACCACATGGCCGGCTTTCAGCCCGCCGAACGCGGCGATCTCGGCGGAACCGGCCAACCAAGCCAGTCCGTTCAGCGGATGCCCAAGCAGATCGGAGGTGATGCCCTCGTCGGTGGTGCCGTCGTCCAGGCTGATGCTGCCGCGGAGGGCGCCGATATCCAAGGCGCGCCAGTCGATGCCGTTTCCGTCGCCGATCACCGCCGCACAATGATACATCTGGTCGGCCAGCAACGTCGGCGTCCCGAGTTCCTTCAGATCGCCATAGCGGTTCTCGACGATCTCAATACCGGCGAAGAATTCGCCCACCGCCGCCAACGCCTGGTTTAGCGAGCATGGTCCGGGTGGTAAGTCCCGGGCCAGCCGTACCGCGACTTCGCATTCCACGCCGGGATTGATGAAGTCGGCGAAACGCAGGTCCGCGTGGCCATGGTACACGTCCTGGTGCCGCATGAACCCGGCGATGGGTCCGTCGATTCCCAGATACACCTGCATACGCTTGCCGGTCGCGCCGATCTTGAACCCAACCGGCGCGGCCCCGCCTGCTAGAGCGTGTTGCACGGCTGCGCCTTCGGCCTCGGTTGTCGGGGCGATTCCGGGGGGCAGAGGTGTTAAGACAATCCGGTCCTGCCGGATCGCGCGTAGTGCAATCGCAGCAGGGACCGGATCGAATGCCATCAGCGCCGCGAGAGTTCGTACAGTGCCACGGACGCCGCGGCCGAGACGTTGAGGCTTTCGATCGCACCCCTGATGGTCAATCCGGCGATCTCGTCACATGTTTCACGGGTCAGGCGGCGCAGGCCCTCACCCTCGGAGCCGAGCACCAGGGCGACGCGGCGGTCGGAGAAAGCTGGTCCGGACAGCGCCTTTCCCTCGGCATCCAGGCCGATGCACCAGACGTTTGCCGCCTTTAGGGCGATGATGGTGCGGGCGATGTTGACGGCCCTCAGCAGGGGGATTTTCTCTAGCGCGCCGGACGCGGCCTTGGCGAGGCCACCGGTTTCCTCCGGCGCGTTGCGGTCCTGGGTGATCACGCAGGCAGCGCCGAATGCCGCCGCCGAACGCATGATGGCACCGACATTGCGCGGGTCGGTCACCTGATCCAGCACGATGATGACGCCGGTCTTGTCCAGTATCGATTGCAGACTGGGGGGCGCCAAAGGATCGGCCAGCAACGCCACGCCCTGATGCACGATGTCGCGCCCGAGCAGCGTATCCAACCGCGCACGATCGACCCGCTCGGGGGAGACGGCCCAGGGGGGAGGGAGCTGCTTCTCAAGCCCGGCCTCGGCATCTTCCGTTACCAGCAGGCGGCGCAGTCGGCGGTTCGGGTTGGCGAGCGCGGCGGCGACCGCGTGATAGCCGTAGAGCCAAAGCGTGCCCTTCGGCGAATCGGGAGAGCTGCGGGGCGCGTCGTAATCGCGCTGGCGCTGCGGTGCCGCATCGCGGGGAGGGCGGGGTGCGTAATCGCCCCGTGGCGCACCGGCCGGCTTGGCACTCAGGCGAGGACCATCATGACGGGGGGCGTCGTGACGGGGCGCGTCGTGGCGGGGGGCATCGTGACGGGGGGAGTCATCGTGCCGGGGGGACGCCGACCGGGGTGCCTCGTGGCGCGGGGCGCTGGGACGCGGGCCTTCGTGGCGAGGACCGCTCGGGCGCGGGCCTTCATGGCGTGGACCGCTTGGACGCGGGCCTTCATGGCGTGGACCGCTCGGGCGCGGACCTTCGTGGCGCGGACCGCTGGGACGTGGGCCATCCTGCCGGGAACTGGTGGGACGCGGGGAGTAGGGCTTCTGGTAATCGCGTGGTGCGCCATCGCCTGACTTGCCGCCACCGGCATAGCTGGCGCGGCCTTCAGAGCGTTGGCCTGCGCCACCCGGGCCGGAAGAGCGAGACGGTCCACCGCCCGGGCCAGCCGAACGAGGTCCGCCGCCAGGGGGGCGAGACGATGGGCCGCCGGGTCCGCGAGCAGGGCCGCGGTCAGAGGGGGGGCGAGACGAGCCGCCGGGACGATTGGTATGGGGAGGTTTCATTGTAAGGCCCCTATAGACCCAGGCTGTGCCGCTGCACAGACTTTGAATCCCTGGCGGCAACGGATCTCTGGGCAATCGCCTGTCCGTGACGTTGCGCGGGAACCTCCAAATAGCGGTGCAGGGCGGCGGCGGCCACGATCGGCAACCCGATTGCCAGCGGAATCCACAGCAGGGCGAACGTTGCCGCGTTGCCTCCGGCCAGCCAGCCCAGCGGCTGACCCAGCATTTTGTGGACCGGTTCGTTGATGAGGTAGAGGCAGTAGGAGATTGCCCCCAGATATCCCATCCGGCGGCTGCTCAGGAACCGGGCGGGCGGGCACGCGGGATGCATCTGTATCCATAGGCAGGCCGTCCATATCAGGGGAGGCAGCAGTTTCCCCAGAGTTCCGTCAGCGGCGCAAACCGCCAGTGTGGCCGCCAGCATCAGCGCGTAGCGGCGTATGGCGCCGGGTTCGGTTCGGACGACCGCGACGCTCGCCACCCCCAGCGCGAAGAAATGTCCCTTGTTCGGCAGGAACGCCCGGCTGAACTGCCAGTCCTGTGGGCCGGTCCATTGCCAGACCAGCCCGGCCAGAGCCAGCGCGAGCAGGATGCGGCACAGGTGCTCGCCTCGGCTGCCGATGAGCAGCGCGAGGATGTAGAATTGCCACTCGGTGGAGAGACTCCAGGCCGATCCCAGGAAGCTGACCCAGACATGCGGCAGGAGGGCGTTGGGGAACAGGCCGTGGGTCATTGTCAGGTGGGCGGCGATTTCGGGCAGCCAGGTGTCCGGCCAGAAGGAGCCGCAGATGGCGTGCGCGGTGTTTGTTGGGCTGATCCATGGCATGTGCTGGAACCCGCAGGACCCGGGTTCCAGCGCGACCGCCAGCGCGAAGGCGGCCAGGAACACGGGGAAAATCCGAACGGTGCGGGCGATCAGGAACGGGCGGGCGAGGCCGCCGGCACTGCGCAGCGACTGGGTGATCACCAGGCCGCTGAGCATGAAGAACACGTCCACCGCCGCGCCGCCATGCGAGACGGCGGTTTGTATCCAGGCGGGCAGCACAGCGAACGGGGCCATGTGTCCGAGCAGAACATAGACAGCGAGGAGGCCGCGGAGGCCGTCCAGGCTGGTTAGGCGTTGCATGTTGGACCGTCCATGCGGGGGAGGATGGACGAAAAAGGTTAATGAGGTGTGAACGGCGGCGGGTTTTTTTGGGAGCAGGGTTTGTGTTGGTTAGAGGCGGGTTACGGTCTGGACAAAGGCGTGGATGGCAGGCCTCCGCCTGCCATGACGGGATTGGGCCGTTGGCATTAGTCCGCCCTTCCGGGACGTTCGCGACCGTTCGCGGGCGATTCCTGCTTTCCCAAGTGCGATTTGGCCATCGTTTCGCGCACACCCGTTTTACGCGATCCTTTGGACCCACGGTTCCAGGGTTGCTTGCTCATCCACGTCTCAAAAGCCGCTTCATGAGAATTTATCTCATGTTTTGAGACATTGTCCGCAATTCTTTGGTCCATATTCGCCGCCGGCACCGTGACCGGCGCTACTTCCGGCTTTGCCGTCTGTAGCGGTTCGGCAACGGAATCAACCACCGCCAGCATAGACCGTTCGGCGACATGCAGGGTCCACGAATCCTCGGTTGCCGCGCCTTCGATCGCCTCCCGTTTCTGGCGTACCGCCTGCACCCGCATCAGGCGTCCATGCACGGACAGGGAGGTCCGCACCATCGATCCGTATTGCGCGTTCAGCCGCATCACGAGCGCGATGTCATCGGCATTTTGACGGACCAGCCGCAGCATTTCCTCGGCCTGAGCCCGCGCGGCGATGCACTGGGCGGCGAGGTCGATCTCATTCGCGTTGGCCGGCAACAGTGCCGCCACTTTGGCGATGGCGGCATGGTTTCTGGCGCGTAGCGCTTCGGGCGAGTCATCGAGCGGCGGCGGCAACAGGTCCGTCAGGGTATAGACGAGCTGGCGATACAGCCGGGTGGAAAGATCGACGGCCGGACGCGGCGGGGGTAAGGTTTCCATTCCTGGAATGGTAGATTGATATAGGAAATAAGTCAAGGTGTTGGGTGAACTGCGCGAAGGGCCGCGCAAGGGGGCGCAGGGGTGATCCGTTTGCGCTGCCTTTGCAGCTTGGACGTCTGCTCTCCCGAGGCTTCCCCGAATGTTCAAACGATTTGGGGGCTTATCGAGGCGGGCTGAACAGGAGCGTTAGGAAGAGTCTCCGGTGATCCTCCGGTGCGGTGCGGAAGTGTGCGATGGCCGTTCGGGCGGCGACGATATCCACGAGCGCATCCCGCGCGTTGAAGCGCGACTGGGGATCGTAGTCCGCCTCATGTCGCTTTTCCTGTAGCTCCAACGCGGTTCCCGCGAATGCCCGGAGGTTGGGGTTGAACCCGCCTGACGGAAAATGAGGGGCGTATCGACTGGAGGGGCGGGACTTCGCGATTTCAGTGCAAAGGTCTTTCAAAACCCGGTGGTCGATGCCTCGATAGACCAGTGCATAACGGCTGGTTCCCCGGTGGGTAACGCCGACAAATTCATCCGCGACGGCGATCAGGCAAAGATGAAACAGACTATAGTATGCTGTTGAGATCGCTCTTCTTAAATCGGCCTGCCTTGGGCGCCCTGCGGCGAGTCGTGCCGCCTGTTTCAGAAAGTGGTCAGGATTCGGGATCGTCAAGGAGCGCCAGTGCCTCTTCTTCGTCTGTCGTATATCTTATGTGTGGGAACCGGTCGTCGTTCGCGTCTTGCAGCGCATTGTTGATAGCCATAAGGTTATCAACGGCTTGCTCGCCACTAAGATAGTCGAAACTGCCGGGTTTCAGGACAATGGTGATGCGTAGCGCGTCTGCGCCCCATTGATCCGCCATCGGCTGGCTGACGACGCGTTCCACCCCTGCCGGCGGTTTCAGGACGGCGGAGGCAGTCTTGTACACGAGGTTGTCAACTTGGGCGGGTTCGAGCATGGCGGGAGAATAGCAGGCCTTGGGTTGGGATTAAAGGAGATTGGCGGTCAAGAACCACAATTGGGACCCGGCCATTATCGACGATCCGCTGGAGTGGATGTTCGAGCGGTTCGAGAACAGGAAGCTGAATGCCATGATTGAGCGCGCCTTGTATCCGGGGATCGCGGCCGATCTGGATGTGGAGAAGATCGCCTCGGTGCTGCCATCTGTGGAGACGCGGGGTTTGAGATGCGTGAGGAGGGGAAGCGGTGGTTGACTCGGTTATTGTTGGGCGTCGCCTTAGCCCCAGGGCGGCCACCCCATGCTTTTGCAGGCTCCCACAAAGCAAACATCGGTCCGTTGGATTGAGATATTATGTCACTTTCAAGTGCTCGGGGCTACGAGCGGAGTGTTATGCGGCCTACTTTCGACCGCGGCCGCGCTGGACTGCAACGGTTAGCTGGGCCAAATAGGGTGATAGATGACAGAACCGAGAAGCTTCCTGCTGCGGTACGTCGGCGCCCGGTTTGAGGGGCACCGGCTACCGCTCGACGTCTTGCCCGATCTATCTGCGTTCCGGGATCTGCTGGTTTCGTTCGTTAAGGTGGAGTGGCGCACGGCGCACGCGGAGCGCGAGCGTCTGCCTAAGGGCTTTGAGAAAAGCATCGCCTTCGATCTGGTTGGCGTCCTGGACGGGAGCGCCGTGCCGCAGCTTGAGTGGGACCGCGACACCGCTCAGGCCCTGCTGCCTGATTTCAAAGATGAGTTGGAGATGCTGGTGGCGAAGGCCTACACCAAGGTCCTCAGCCTGATCTACAGTGCAAGCGGCCCAGTGGGGGCCACGAAGTTAACATCCGAGAACATCCGCGCGCTGAACCGATTTGGATCGAGCCTATTCCCGGACGAGAAGATTGAATTTTTGGACAGCCGGGGCGCTGACGGGAACGTGGTCTTCCTCGACACCTACCGCCGTAAGCGATTGATCACGCGCGGTCGTGACAGCTACCAGACGCGGTTCGAAGCCATCGGCAAACTGTTGCGCAGCGGGATTGATCCAACTGGCACGTTAGGCACAATCACCATCAACACCTCCGAGTACGGAACGATCGACGTTCCTGTATCGCCGGAGCGGGCACGCGACGATTTCGGCCCTTACCTCGAAGCAGACGTACAATTCCGCCTCATGATCGAGTTGGGCAGCGACGATACGTTCCGCGGGATCGTCGAGGTGTACGACGTGGACGTGATCGATGCCAAGGTGGTTGCAGACCTTGCCGTGTGCCGCGACCGAATCGCCTCACTCGTATCGCTGGGCGACGGTTGGCATAACGGGTCCGGCAAACCCCCAACATACGCGGCGGTTGCGACGGCATCCCGCCTGCTCGCCCGCAAACCGGGCATGGCCGGCAACTATAGCATCTTTCCGACCGACATGGGCGGCCTGCTCTTTGAGTTCAGCCACAGGGGGTGGGACTACTCAATAGAGATCGGCCCGGCAGGGATGGTCGAAATCTACGGCACCGAAACCGCCGGCGATAAGGAAATGGATACTGAGCCCCTTGACGTGTTCAGCGATGAGTTCGCGAGGCAATTCGACTTTGTGACCAGGGGACATGGATGAGCGCCCGGGACGAGGATGCCGCCGAGCCTGCCAAGGGAACCATTGCGTCCAGCCCGATCAGCGATGCCGACGAAATCATGTTCAGGCAGGTCCATCCTATCCTCTACCAAGCTGGCGCGGTTGCGAGTTCAGCGTTCATGCCGACAGAGGATGATCAAGGTCATTTGCCGGTAGATCGTGGATCGCTGACGACGCCCAAGGCTTCCCTCGATCTCTACCGCGCGAATGGCCGCCAGTCCGCTGCGGTCTATGGCGTCAGTGTGGGAGAGTTCACGGTTGAGGGCATCCCCTGCCAGCCGGACCCTGTTCCGGCGACACCGAACCTGAAGGCCAACCCGGCTCACGCCTACGCCGACTACAACGGGATCGGGACAAGCCAACGCAAGAAAAAGGCTCAGCGCTTACGGACCGTCGCGCTGCGGAGAGGGCTTCTTCACCCCATTGTCTGAAAAGGCATGGCGCCCGTTGTATGGAGGCCGCTGTATGCCGGTTAGCCTTACTCAGCGGCCGCAAACTGCGGCTGGTTTGCGCCGCCCAGCGCGCCAGGGCAGCGGCAGAGTCCGTTTGCATCAGCGTCATCGTGGCAGCCGAATTGGAGGCGGCCAGCCGCCCTATAGGATCGAACGATCTGCTGATCGCCGCGCATGCCCGCGCATTGGCGGCGACCGTGGTGACCGCAAACGCCGGTGCGTTCAGACGTGTTCCCGGGCTGAACGTCGAGAACTGGCTGGAGTAGGGAGGTAAGGTCCCTGGCGCCGTCCGCGAGCAGCGATATATCACCTTGCAATCCCAGCCTCCCGGCGCTAAAACTACTCGAAATCATTCTCCACTTTTATGGGGGGTGGCCTTCGCGGGCCGCCTCTTTTTGTTTTGGACGAGACCTTGGACGGAAACGAAGCCACATCCACCACCCTCGAAGGCAAGTTGGCCGCGATCATCGCGCCACGTTTGGAAGCCATGGGCTTCGAACTGGTCCGAGTCGCTGTCCTTGGGCGCGAACGCCCGACGGTCCAGATCATGGCCGATCGCGCCGATGGATCGCAGATCTCGGTAGAGGACTGCACCCAGATCAGCCACGATGTCAGCGCCGCGATCGATGTCGATGACCCGATTCCCGGCATGTGGACATTGGAGGTCAGCTCCGCCGGGATCGATCGGCCGTTGACCCGCGTGAAGGACTGGAACCGATTCGCCGGCCATCAGGCTCGGGTGGAAACCTTCTTCCCGCAGGGTGGCCGTAAACGGTTTATCGGCGTGGTAATCGGTGCGGACGACGAAGCCGCCCGGGTTCGGCTGGACGGGGGCGTGGAAGTGGTGCTTCGTCACGCCGACATTCGCCGTGCGAAACTTGTCTTGACGGACGCATTGATCGAAGCCACGGCATCGTCGCCGCCGGTTAACTAATCCCGGCCGGGTCCTGAAACGGACCCCAAGGGCAGCTACTGACAGAGGTCGCCAGGGACACCGCTATCGCCCGCCCCGAACTGCTGCTGGTTGCCGAAGCCGTCGCGCGTGAGAAGAATATCGACCGCGAGGAAGTGCTGGAGGCGATGGAACAGGCCATTCAAAAGGCCGGCCGCGCCAAGTACGGACACGAGAAGGACATCCGAGCGACGATCGATCGCAAGACCGGCGATGTTCGTTTGTCTCGGTGGACCGAGATCGTGGACACGGTCGAGAACGAAGAAACCCAGATGGGCAAGGCCGATGCGGCCAAGCTGTTTCCGGACAAATCGGT
>JANXLQ010000060.1 GCA_025355085.1 Rhodopila sp. | reverse complement strand
TTTCCGGCGGCATAGATCATGTGCCGCCCGTTGCCGCCGCCGGTCACGCCGATATCCGTCATCAGCGCCTCACCCGGCCCGTTCACCACGCAGCCGATGATCGACAGCGTCAACGGCGTTTCGATGTGCCCGAGGCGGTCTTCAAGGGTACGGACGGTTTCGATGACGTTGTAGCCCTGGCGGGCGCAGGACGGGCAGGAGATCACCTTTACCCCGCGATGGCGAATACCGAGCGTCTTCAGCATGTCCCAGCCGACCCGGACCTCTTCTTCGGGTTCGTCGGACAGTGACACCCGCAGCGTGTCGCCGATGCCTGCCCACAACAGAGACCCCAGCCCGATCGAGGATTTGACCGTACCCATGCGGCGGCCACCGGCCTCAGTGATGCCGACATGCAGCGGGTGGTCGCAGACCTCGGCAAGCTGTTGGTAGGCAGCGACGGCGAGGAACACGTCGGACGCCTTCACGCTGATCTTAAAGTCATGAAAATCGTGCTGTTGCAGAATGTTGGCGTGATACAGTGCGCTTTCCACCAACGCTTCGGGGTTGGGTTCGCCGTATTTCTCCAGCAGGTGCTTCTCCAGCGAGCCGGCATTCACGCCGATACGCATAGAACAGCCGTGGTCCCGAGCGGCTTTGATCACTTCCTTAACACGCTCATCGCTGCCGATGTTGCCGGGGTTGATGCGCAGGCAGGCGGCACCGCTGGCTGCCGCTTCCAAAGCGCGCTTATAGTGGAAATGGATGTCCGCGACGATCGGCACGTTCACCTGTGCCACGATGTCCTTCAGCGCCAGCGAGCTTTCCTGGTCGGGGCACGACACCCGGACAATATCGACACCGGCCTTCTCGGCCAGCCTGATCTGCGCCACTGTCGCGGCTACGTCCGTTGTCAGCGTGTTGGTCATCGTCTGCACCGTGATCGGTGCGCCGTCGCCCACCGGGACTTTGCCGACATAAACGCGGCGAGACTTGCGCCGGACGATTTCCTGGTACGGGCGATAGCTGCTCATGTGGATCTCCTTCGTCACATGGCGCGGAACGCCAGGAACGCAGATGTCTAATCGGGATGATCGTGAACCCCAGTATGGGGCCTTTGCCGGCAATCCGCTACTAATGAGAACGCACCGGTGCAATCGGCGGCGTCAGCGCGGCTGCGAGCCGGCCGTCCTTGATCGCCTCCGGGTCCAGTGGCAAATCCCGACGGACGCTTCCCGCGCCGCCAAGACTGGGAGCGGTGGTTCCGTCCACCACAATGTCAGTTCCACCGGCATTGCCTGTGGTCAGCAGCAGATCGGTTCGCGCGGGTGCCGGCCAGGTCTCACCAGCCTTCAGCACCCGGTTCAGCAGCACGGTGCCGTCGCGGTCTTTCACCAGCAGCCACGAATCCGCGTTGGCCCGCAACACGACCCGGGCCGCATCGGGCGCCGGAGTCGCGACACCGGAGAACTCGCCCGGACGTGGGTAAACCTGTGCGGCAGCGGCCGAACTGGGGGAGATCGCCATCACCGGCGGCGCTGGATTGGCCAGCATCGCCGCTGTCATGGGATTGGTCAGATCGAATCTAAGTGCGGTCCCGGTGTCGATCTGCGGACCCAGGCCAAGCATGCCCGCTGGGGGAAGTGCCTGTTCGGCGAGCGGGGCCAGCCGTTCGGGAATGGCCGTCACGGCTTCGGCGGGCAGGCGGCCATCACCGGACAGCCGATACCAGCCGACATAGGCGCCGATAGATAAGACAACCCCAAGTAGCAAAATGGCCCCAGTAGGCAACCCACGATCGGGCATAGGAATTGGAAATACCAGTTCTGTCCGACGACTGAACTCGGCAGCTTCCGTCCTGAACCGGCGTACCATCTCCTCGGCGTCCAACCCAAGGAAATTGGCGTAGGTGCGGACGAAGGCCAACGCGTAGGCGTTTCCCGGCAGCGTGGAGATGCGGCCTTCTTCAAGCGACTCCAAATGCGGAAGTCGGATACGCAAACTCAGGGCGGCAGCCTGCAGCGACAGGCCCAGACGTTCCCGGGCCTCTCTTAGGTCGGCGCCTGCCCGCGCAGCCGCCGGCGGCACCGTCACCAACGGCGTGACGGTTGACATCATGGCCCGACTTTCAACCAGTTTCGCTCTGCGTTCCTGCAGCACTGGAAGCCCCGATCTTGTCACGAAATATCTGAAAAAACGCACCGAAACAAATCCCCGTGAACAAGTCCGGCCATTCTCTTCTAAACCACACGAAAAGTTTTTCCAACACGTTTAATTACATGTTATTTCAATTTCCGCACTTAAAAGGCTGTCGTTGGCAACGATATAAATAATTCCCGCCGGTCCGCACTGTGCGGCAATCGGTTAGGTTATAATGCCCTGTTCACGCGCCCAGGTTGCAATCGGTTCACGTAGAGTGCCTCCGCCACCTCGTCGGATCGCTGTCAGCACTGGCCGGAATGCCGCCAGATCGACCTGCGCGAACATCGCCTTTATCGGCAGGATGCCGCTCGCCGGCATCGATAGGGTTGTCACCCCCATCGCGGCCAGAACCAATGCTTCCAAGGGCCGGGACGCAGCCTCGCCGCACAACGAAATCGGTGTGGTTGTAGCGCGAGATGCAGCCATAAGTTGTTCAATCAGATCGAGCATCGGCTGCGAAAGAAAGTCGTAACGGTCGTACAAAGATGGAGTACCACGGTCCGCAGCAAAAAGAAATTGTAACAAATCGTTAGAACCGATCGAAATAAAATCGGCCTCTTTCAATAGCTCGGGAAGCTGCCACATCAAGGCGGGTATCTCTAACATAGTGCCTATCCGTAGCGTCCCGGGGGCGGGGCGCACCCGCTTCGCCTCAGCCATCAGCAGGGATCTGGCGGCACGAAATTCCGTCATCGTGGCGACCATCGGGAACATAACAGACAGGTCGCGACCACCCGCTGCCAGCAACAGGGCGCGCAACTGACGCCGCAGCAGTGCCGGCCGATCCAGGCCGACTCTCAGCGACCGCCAGCCCATCGCCGGGTTCTCTTCCTCGGTCACGGTTCCGGGCAAAAGCTTGTCCGCCCCCAGATCCAGTGTGCGGAACAGCACCGGCTTGTTCCCGGCCTCATCGAGAACTCGTCCATAAATCGCCGCCTGCTCTGCCACATCGGCAACCGAACCCCGGGCAAGCATCGCGATCTCAGTCCGGAACAGCCCGATGCCGTCCGCGCCGGTGCGGGCAAGCTGCGGCAGTTCCATGCTGAGGCCGACGTTCAGCATTAGCTTCAATGCGACGCCATCCGCCGTGACAGCCGGCCGGCCGCGCCACGTCGCCAGTTCCGCATACTTGGCGCTGCGTGCTTCCCGAGCGCGGGTATAGGCCCGGCGGACCTCGGATTCGGGCCGTAGGATGAACTGGCCCTCATCGGCATCGACCACCGCTTCGTCGCCTTGTTCGGCGCTGTCCAGCATACCGCGCAGGCCGCCCAGGGCTGGAATGTCCAAGGCGCGTGCCAGAATCGCGGCGTGGCCGGATGGGCTGGCCTCCTCGATCGCGACGCCGGCGATGCCGCGCGCATGCCAGTCCAGCAGTTCGGCCGGACCAAGCCGCCGTGCCAGCAGGATGGCGCCTTCCGGGACCGGGGTGGCAGGAACCTCGCCGCTCAGCGCAGTCTGCAAGCGGTTGGCGAGATCTTCCATGTCGGCGAGTCGTTCGCGCAAATACGGGTCACTGATGCGGCGCATCCGGTCGTGAAGTTCGCTGGCAACCCGCTGCACCGCAGCTTCTGCGGTCAGCCCGCCAAGGATCACGTTGCCGACCCGCCGCAACCAGCCGGCATCGGAAGCCACCAGCCGGTAGGCTTCCAACACTTCGCGGGACGCATTCACGTCCGCCGACCGTCCGTTACGCGGGACATCGGCGAACAGGTCGTCCAGACCGCGCTGCATCCGGTCGGCCGCCTGATCGAGACGAAGTTGTTCGGCAACGGGATCGTCCGCCAGCAGCCTGACCGCCGGGCGGGCGGAACGCAGCAAAACGATCGGCCCGACCGCGATGCCGCCCATCAATGACGTGCCGGCGAACAGCCGGGGCACAGTCGCGCCCAAACCCTCCGGCGAGCCATCGGTAGCGCCGGCGCCGGACAGCATCTCGGCCAGCAGCATGGCGACGGTTTCGAGATCATCGACCTCGGGTTCGGTAAAATTCCGTGGCGTCCGGTTTTGGACGACGATCACGCCGAGTGTGCGCCCCGAGCGCCGCACCGGCACCGCAAGCATGGAGGCGAACGGCTCTTCGCCAGTCTCTGGGCGATACGCGAACGCTGGGTGGTTCTGGGCGTCAGGTAGGTTCATCACCGCCCCGGTTGCGGCACACAGGCCGACGATACCCTCACCGACCCGCAGTCTTGTGCGGCCGATCGCGTCCTGTCGAAGCCCCTCGGTGGCGGCGAGTTCAAGGATGTCGCCCGGTCGTTGGACATAGACCGAGCAGACTTCGCTGACGAGTTCGGAGGCAACGAGCTGTACGAGGGCGGACAAGGGCGCCGACCCATGGGCACGCAGGTCGCGTAGCCGGGAGAGAAGGCGTCTGGGTGCAGTCATGCGCCGATGACGGGTGCGGCCGGCCGAACGGTGTGCATCCTGCTGTCTCCTTTCGCCGACCAGGCGCGTTGCGTCATGTCAGGTGACGTATCTGGCCGGTCTGGAGCGGTTTGGACAGTGACCTTGTGGCAATATTTCGTTCAGCCGGCCGATCTGGGTGAATCGCATTGGTGGCGGTCGTGTTTTCCGCTCATTTGGCAGTTGCGTTCAATCCACGGTCCCGAGGCGGGACAGGCAACGCCCCCTGATATCGGGACGACGTAACACGATGCGCGACGGCACAGGGGATGCTTTTCGGACTCGCAATCCTCCTTTGTGTAGGACGAGACTGCCTCAATGTCCGGTACCCGATAAAATCTGCCGAGGGGCAATCGGCCGTGGTCAGCGGTCCCACAGCGCCGTAGCGGAATGGCTACGCCGCGCGGGCCGCCAACGCTGCCACTGCCTGTCCGATCAGTTCCTGGATGATCTCGGCAACCGGCTGGATCGATGTGACCATCCCGACCGACTGACCCGCCATAACCGACCCGGTTTCAATATCGCCGTCGATCACCGCCCGTCGCAGGGCGCCCGCCCAGAACCGTTCGACCAGAAGCTGTGCTTCTTCCTTGGTGACCTCGCCGGCGAGCAACCGGTCCCGAGTCTCGGCCTGATGCGCCATGAACTTTTTGGTGCCGTCGTTGACCAACCCGCGCACCGGGATTACCGGCAGACGCGGATCTAACTCGACCGACGGCATCGCATCGCGCGCATTGGCGTGGACGAAAAATTTCTTGAATTTCTCATGCGCTATCGATTCGGCCGAGGCCGCGAAGCGGGTTCCAAGCTGCGCGCCGGATGCGCCCATTTCCAGATAGGACAGAATCGCCTCGCCGCGTCCGAGACCGCCGGCGACAAACACCGGCACATTCCGCAGGTGCGGCAGGATTTCCTGCGCCAGCACGGTCAATGAGACGGGGCCGATATGGCCGCCGGCTTCCGAACCCTCAATGACTATCGCATCCGCGCCCGACCGCACCAGCCGTTTCGCCAACGATAGCGCCGGAGAGAAGGCGATCAGCTTCGCGCCACCGTCTTTCACCTTGCGCACCGCCTGGCTCGGCGGGATGCCGCCAGCCAGCACGACGTGCCCGACCTTCGCCTCCAGAGTGACCCGGATCAGATCGTCGAGTTCGGGATGCATGGTGATCAGGTTGACGCCGAACGGCTTGCCGGTCAGCGCCTGCGTGCCGGCGATCTGGTCGGCCAATTGCGCCGGATTCATGGCCCCGCAGGCGATCACGCCGAAGCCCCCGGCATTGGAGATGGCGGAGACGAGGTGCTTCTCGCTGACCCAGCTCATGGCTCCGCCGAGAATGGCGTACGGACAGCCGAGGAATTCAGTGCCGCGCGACCACAGCCGGTCAAGCTGGGCGCGGGCGGCAGTCAGAGACTCAGACTGCATCGAGGCCATACGCGGTATGCAGGGCGCGAACCGCAAGCTCGGTATATTCGGCGGCGATCAGCACGCTGACTTTGATCTCGCTGGTGGAAATAACCTGAATGTTGATCGCCTTGTCGGCGAGTGCGCTGAACATGGTGTTGGCGACCCCTGCATGGCTGCGCATGCCGACTCCGACGACGCTGATCTTGGCGACATTCGGATCTTCCAGCAGTTCAGCATAATTGATCTGGTTTTTAATGGCAGCCAGTGCGGCGCGGGCGCGCGGCAGGTCGGCTTTGCCGACGGTGAACGTCATGTCGGTCGTGCCGTCCGCGGAGATGTTCTGCACGATCATATCGACGTTGGCATTCTGCTCCGCCAGGGCGCCGAAGATGGCGGCGGCGATGCCGGGCCGGTCGGGCACGCGGCGCACCGTGATTTTTGCCTCGTCGCGTGAGTAGGCAATTCCGGAAACTGTCTCTTTTTCCACGATCTCGTCCTCATCAACCACCAGCGTACCAGTGTCTTCTCCGGGTAGGGCGTCTGTGAAGCTGGACAGCACCCGCACCCGCACCCGCTCATTCATCGCCAGTTCCACGCTTCGGGTCTGTAGCACCTTGGCGCCGACGGACGCGAGTTCCAGCATTTCCTCATAGGCTATTTTCGCCAGCTTGCGTGCTTTCGGCACGATGCGGGGATCGGTCGTATAGATGCCATCCACGTCGGTATAGATGTCGCAGCGATCGGCCTTAAGCGCGGCGGCCAGTGCCACTGCCGAGGTGTCCGATCCGCCGCGCCCCAGTGTCGTGATGCGGTTGTCGGGGGCGATCCCCTGGAAGCCCGCAACCACTGCGACCTGGCCGATTTCCATGCGCCGGATCAGTTCTTCGCCCTCGATCGATTGGATGCGGGCTTTGCCGTGCGCGATGTCGGTGCGCAGTGGAATCTGCCAGCCTTGCCAGGATCGGGCATCGACGCCTTGCTCCTGCAAGCAAATCGCCAGCAGGCCGGCGGTGACCTGTTCGCCCGTTGCCACCACCGCATCGTATTCGCGGGCGTCGTGGAGCGGCGATAGCTCAGTACACCACTTGACGAGTTGGTTGGTGACGCCAGACATGGCGGAAACAACGACGGCAACCTGGTTGCCGAATTCGACCTCGCGTTTGACGCGGAGGGCTACGTTGCGGATACGGTCGAGGCCGGCGACAGAAGTGCCGCCGAATTTCATCACGATACGGGCCATGAGCGTTGATCGGTTGCCAATTTGATGTACGGGCGCACACATACTGATGCGCAGCGAGAGGAGCAACCATGAGTAGCGGTACGGTCTCGGCGAAGGAAATCGAAAAGTTCGGCCGGCTGGCCTCGCGCTGGTGGGATCCCAATGGCCCGATGAAGCCGCTGCACCAGATGAACCCCGTTCGGGTCGCGTGGATTCTCAAAATCATGGCGCGAGAAGGGGCGCCTTCCGCTGTCGGCCTGGATAACGGCCTGGATGGCAGCCCATCGTCCGTCATGGCCGGTTCGGGCGTTGGCGGGCGTTCGCCTGCCATGACAGACCGGGTCACCCGCATCCTCGACGTCGGCTGCGGTGCCGGTCTGGCGTCCGAAGCGTTGGCTCGGCATGGCCACGAGGTACTTGGCATCGACGCGGCCGAAGAGGCAATCGAAGCGGCGCGTGCTCACGCGGGCCAGCAGAGGGCCGAAGGGCAGGGGCTGCGGCTGACATATCGATCCTGTCTCGCCGAAGATCTGGCGGCGGAAGGGTTGCGCTTCCCCGTGATCACCGCGCTGGAGGTCATTGAGCATGTGCCCGATCCGGCAGCCTTCGTGCGCGTGTTGGCAGGGCTGCTGGAACCCAATGGCCTGTTGGTGCTGTCCACGCTGAACCGCACAAAGCGGTCCTGGATCGTAGGCAAACTCGGCGCCGAATACCTGCTGCGAATGTTGCCGGTGGGCACGCACGATTGGAAGGCGTTCATCGCGCCGGCTGAATTGGCGGGCATGCTGCGGGCAGCCGGCCTGCGAGTTGGACCGACGACCGGTTTGATGGTCGATCCGCTAACCCGGCAGTGGCGGACGGGCCGGGATATGGCCGTTAATTATATGATGGTGGCGGTTCGCTAAGACGATTTGCTCGCTGCTGAACGTTCCAGTTGCGCAGATAGCACTCAATGGCTTCCACCGTTTCGCGATCAAGCGGTTCGGCGGCGGTCTTAAGGCGGCCGGCGGACATTAGGGCGATAAGGGCAGTGACTCCGACGGAGTGAACGACTGTCATCGTATGCTTCCTGATGCGGGTTCAGTGGAGAAAATCGAGCGGTTCATCCTGAATAGAAGGGAAGCATGGATTAAATGAGAATGCGTCGCAATAGCAAATTAGGAAACGACTGATATCCATTCCGTGAGCACGCCGGCCGTTCGATTTGCGTGGATCGCCGATTTGGACGAACCTGCCGCTTTCCATCCGGCAGTATCGTTAGACCATGCCCCTTATTTATCTGATCGCGGGCGAACAGAGCGGGGATGTCCTTGGCGCGCGCATGATGCGTGCGATCCTGGCTCAGCGGCCGGATGCGACGTTTGCCGGGATCGGTGGCGGGGCCATGGAAGCGCAGGGCCTTTCCAGCCTGTTCCCGTTACGCTCTCTGGCGCTGATGGGGTTGCTCGAAGTCCTGCCCAAGATATTTGAACTCCGCACGCTGCTGAAGCGGACGGTTGCGGATATTCAGGTGAAGGCACCGGACGTTCTCGTCACCATCGACTCGCCCGGGTTTACGCTGCGGGTGCTGAAAGCATTGCAGCCGACCACGTTGAAGCGAGTCCACTATGTCGCCCCCCAGGTGTGGGCGTGGCGAGAAAGCCGCGTGAAGCATTATCCCGGACTATGGGACCAACTGCTGTGCCTGCTGCCGTTCGAGCCTGTATTTTTTGCCGCCCACGGACTGCCTGCCCGCTTCGTTGGCCACCCTGTACTGGAAAGTGGTGCCGAAACCGGTAACGCCGGCCGTTTCCGTGCTCGTCACGCCATTCCGGCCGACGCGAAGATTTTGACTGTGATGCCGGGAAGCCGTCAGACGGAGGTGTCCCGGCTGCTGCCGATTCTGGAGGAAACGATCCGCCTGTTGCCCGAAGCGGTTGTGCCGGTGGTGCCGTTGGCGGGACCGGTGGAAGCCATGGTGCGGCAACGAACCGCGTCCTGGCCCATTCCGCCGATTTTGGTGGAGGACACCGCCGGCAAGCATGACGCGTTCGCGGCGTCGGCGGCGGCATTGACGAAATCCGGGACCTCGACGCTGGAACTGGCGCTGGCAAACGTGCCGATGGTGGTGACGTATCGCATCAACCCATTGTCGCACCAGATCGTCAAACGGGTGGTTAGGGTGAAATATGCGTCTATTCTCAATCTACTGCTGGATCGTCCGGTCGTCCCTGAACTGTTGCAGTATGACAGCCGGCCTGATCGTCTCGCCGCGGAACTAGGGCGTCTTCTGACGGATCGGGATGCCGTCGCCGCCCAGCGCCAGGGCTTCGCGGAGGCATTGACGATGCTGCGGCCGCCTTCGGGAGCCCCGTCGGAATGCGCGGCGGACGCGGTGCTGTCGATGCTGTCCTGACGGGAAGGTTTGCTTGTTCCTCGACAATCCCGTTACCGGGCTGCCCCCGGCGTCAACCGTACCCGTTGGTGGTTCGACATTTTCGAGCCTGACCGCCCGGCCGATTCACGCCTTCATCGTCCCGGGCCGGGGTAGCCAGGCTGTCGGTATGAAGCGGATTGGCGGTTTTGCTGCTGAAGGCATGATGGCTGACACGAAAGGGCTCGTTAAAAGCCCGCAGCGAAAACTTGCAACCAAACCCGAGCGGTGGTCAGAGGGGGCTGTATTAACCAGGATCAGTTCCCCACCATGAGCGACACCACCAAATTCGGACTTCCCGACGCCGCACGCAGCCTCGGCGTTTCTCTCCGGGTTCTCCGCCGTGCTATCCGAGCCGGTAAAATCCCGGCCCCGGCGCATCTGACCGCCACGGTCGTCGTTTCGGCCGAGTGGCTCAACAGCGTTCAGGCGGCTGTCGAGGCGTCGCCTAACGCCCTTCGCGCGAATACGCCGCAAAAGGTTCCCGCATTCGCGCGGTACGAGGGCACCTCCGCCTGGCATAAGTATCCCATTCGCGTGCGCGAATACGCCCGTTTTCGCGCTGCGGCTTAAGACTGCCGGGATAACACCAGGCGCTTAAATCACCTCCTGGCGATCGTTCCCGCGGCCTTTGGGCGAGGTAACGATCGTCTGGACCTGGTGCCTGATGCCGACTGCCCCGGCTGTGATTCTCATACCTGAGATCGGGTCTGCCTGGCCGCCTTCAAAGGTACATCGAGGGCAGTAACAGGGACACGGAAGGCGACTATCCGTCGTGTGCCTCCCGCCGGGTTTGCTATCGCCGTAGTCGAACTGCTGCTCATCTCATCCGCCATCAGCGAAGCCCGGCCCCTCTGGACATAATCCTGCTGTGATTGCCAAACTCACTTGGCCCAATCTCACTTGGCACAAAGGAACTTCCCGATGACGATCATCGATTCACAGGTCCATGCCTATGAGGCGAACACAGCGAAGCGGCCGTGGCACAGCGTGCCGAACTGGCCCGAGCATGTCACGGGCGACGAGATGGTGGCGGCGATGGACAAAGTTGGCGTTGACGGCGCGATCTTCATTTCTGCCTTTGGCTTGTACCAGTACGACTCCAGCTATGCGGTGGAGGTGCAACAGGCCCATCCCGACCGGTTCGCCATCGTCAAGCCGGTCAATCCGGACGATCCGGCGGTGGCCGATGTCATTGCTGACTGGAAGAAGACGCCGGGCGCGGCCGGCATCCGTATCATGCTGCCGAAAGAGGCGGGCCGGGACCCGAACGACCCGGGCCTCGACCGAATTCTTCGCGCGGCCGTTCGTCACGATTTGCCGGTTAACATCCTGTGCTGGGGCAACCTGGACGCCGGCACCGCGCTGGTCGATCGCCATCCTGATACGCGGTTCATCATCGATCATCTGGGCATCGTGCAGCCTCGCGTGCCGCCCGCGCCGCCGCAGCCCTGGGCCGATCTGCCGAAGGTGCTGGAACTCGCCAAGCGCCCGAACGCGGTGATCAAGGTCAGCGGCGCCTGCACGCTGTCCCAACAGCCGTATCCGTTCCCGGACATTTGGGATCCGCTTGCCCGCATCTTCGATGCCTGGGGTTTCGATCGCTGCTTGTGGGGCACCGACTGGACGCGCGCGTTTGCTGTCGTCAACTACGAGCAAGCCGTCGAGCCCTTTCTTCGCACTGACCGCCTGAGCGATACAGAGCGGGCAATGCTCATGGGCGGTGCCTGTGCCAAGGCTTATGGCTGGTCGCCGCGGAAAGTTTAGTACTCGCTGGTGAGTCCGTCGGGGTGGCGAGGCAGTATTTGCGCATATCGCAGTCGCTCTCGCCCCCTCGACAATGGGCTTATGATGGCGGGGAGCGGACTGACGGCTTTGGAGTGATCGGGACAGCAAATCAGCCAACGGTTACACGAACCGAAGCCCGGGGCAGGGGTCCTGGACCGCAGTCCTTGCGAATTCCTTGACAGTCCCGTGACCCGAGGCTACGCCCCGGCGCCAATCCTACCCGCTTATCGTTCGACATTTCCGAGAGTCCCCCACGTATGCCGGTTCATGCCTTCATCTTCCCGGGCCAGGGTAGCCAGGCCGTCGGCATGGGCCGCGACCTCGCCGCCGCCTTCGCGGCTGCTCGGGAGGTGTTCCAGGAAGTCGATGAAACCTTGAAACAGAAGCTGTCCAAGCTGATGTTCGAAGGCCCGCACGAGGAATTGACGCTGACGGAAAACACCCAGCCAGCCCTGATGGCTCATTCGCTGGCCGTGCTGCGGGTGCTCGAACGGGAAGGCGACACCACCCTGCAACGCAAGGCGCTCGTGGTCGCCGGGCATTCCCTGGGCGAATACAGCGCGTTAGCGGCTGCGGGGGCATTTTCGGTCACCGACGCGGCGCGGCTGCTGAAGCTGCGTGGCCAGTCCATGCAGAAGGCGGTTCCCGCCGGCATGGGTGCGATGGCCGCGCTGTTGGGCGCCGATATGGCCCAGGCGCGCGCAATCTGCGCCGAAGCCGCGAACAACCCGGAAACCGGCAAGATCGAAATTGTCGAACCCGCCAACGACAACGGCGGCGGCCAGGTGGTGATCTCCGGCCATCGTACCGCTATTGAGCGGGCGATCGAGATCGCCAAAACCAAGGGCATCAAGCGGGCCATGCTGCTGCCGGTGTCCGCGCCGTTTCACTGCGCCCTGATGGCCCCGGCCGCGGATGCAATGGCGGAAGCGCTGGACGCCACCGCCCCGAAAGCGCCGTGCGTGCCGCTGGTCGCGAACGTCTCGGCCAAACGCGAAACCGACCCGGTGCGAATCCGCGATCTGCTGATACAACAGGTGACCGCCACGGTTCGTTGGCGCGAATGCGTTTCAACGATGATCGACACGGGCGTAGATAGTTTTATCGAACTCGGCGCGGGCAAGGTGCTGACGGGACTGATCAAGCGAATCGCGCCGGATGCGTCCGGGAAATCCGCTGGCACGCCGGCGGAAATCGAAGCGATCTTGAAAAGTCTCTGAGAAAAAAGGAGGAACGGCAATGTTCCGATTGGACGGCAAGGCCGCGCTGGTCACGGGCGCTTCGGGTGGCATCGGCGCAGCGATCGCGCGCGCTTTGCATGCTCAGGGGGCGATTGTCGCCCTGTCCGGGACGCGGCGCGATGCGCTGGAGGCATTGGCCATCGAACTGGGTGAGCGGGCGCATGTTTGCCCTGCCGATTTGCGCGATGCGTCCGAATCCGATGCGTTGATCGAAACGGCGGAGGCCGCTGCCGGCCCGCTCCATATTCTGGTCAACAACGCGGGGATGACGCGCGACATGCTGGCGCTGCGGATGTCAGACCAGGATTGGCAATCGGTGCTGGACGTGGATCTGTCCGCCCCGTTCCGTCTGTCGCGTGCCGTGCTGCGTGGCATGGTGCGCCGGCGTACCGGCCGGATCATCAATATTTCATCCATCGTCGGTGCCACGGGCAACGCCGGCCAGGCCAACTATGCCGCCGCGAAGGCCGGTTTGGTGGGGATGACCAAGGCGCTGGCGCAGGAAGTGGCGTCTCGCGGGATCACCATCAACGTGGTGGCCCCCGGGTTCGTCGTAACCCCGATGACCGACGTTCTGGGCGAAGCGCAACGGGCCAAGCTGACCGAATCGATCCCTTTGCGGCGCCTCGGTCAGCCGTCCGACATCGCCGGAGCCGTCGCTTATCTGGCGTCGGATGAGGCAGGGTGGGTCACTGGCGCCACACTGCACGTTAATGGCGGCATGGCGATGATCTAACGCAAGATGTGCCTGCCTGCCGCCCTTTCCCGTCCCGCGGAAAGCATGCTAAGCGCCCCACTGGCTATGTTGGGCGCTGGTTCGCTTCGTGGACCGGGACAAGGCGGCGGCCCGGGAACGCCGGGACAGTGACGATAACGGAACATAATTCAGGAGTAGCGGACCCGATGAGCGAGATTGCGGACAAGATCAAACAGATCGTTGTGGAACACCTTGGCGTGGACGCCGATAAGGTGACACTCGAGGCATCATTCATCGACGATCTTGGCGCTGACAGCCTTGACACCGTCGAACTGGTGATGGCGTTCGAAGAGGAATTCGAGGTCGAAATCCCTGAGGATGCAGCCGAAAAGATCGCCACCGTTAAGGATGCGATCGACTATATCGAAAAGAAGAAGCAGTAATATTTGCTCTCCGATTAGCGCGAAAGGCCTGGTGCGATGCGGCGTGTAGTGGTGACGGGCATGGGGATCGCCTGTCCCCTCGGCGTAGGCGTGGAACACGTCTGGCGTCGTTTGATCAATGCGGAATCCGGTATCGGCGCCATCACGGCGTTCGATGCCAAGGATTCGCCATGCAAAGTGGCCGGGCAGGTGCCCCCTGGCATTCGGGCAACCGGCGGGCTCGATCTCAGCGAGTGGATTCCGGTCAAAGACCAAAAGAAGATGGACCGCTTTATCCATTTTGCGATGGTCGCCGGCTCTGAAGCCGTAGAAGATTCAGGCTGGGTGCCGGAAACCGAGGACGAGCGTTGCGCCACCGGCGTGATGGTCGGTTCGGGAATCGGCGGACTACAGACGGTTTATGAAGCGTCGGTTCTCGTCTTCCAGGGCAAGGCCAAGCGCCTGTCGCCGTTCTTTATTCCGTCGGCCCTGGGCAATCTGGCCTCCGGACACCTATCGATCAAATACGGCTTCAAGGGGCCTAATCACTCAGTCGTGACCGCGTGCGCCACGGGCGTGCATGCGATCGGCGATGCCTCCCGCCTGATCGGGTTGGGCGATGCCGATGTGATGCTGGCCGGCGGTGCGGAAGCCACGGTTTGCGAAATCGGAGTCGCCGGATTCTGCGCCTCACGCGCGTTGTCCACTGGATTTAACGACAACCCGGCCGCTGCGTCGCGTCCCTGGGATAAGGACCGGGACGGGTTCGTGATGGGCGAAGGCTCCGGCTGCGTCGTGCTGGAAGAATACGAGCACGCAAAGAAGCGCGGTGCGAAGATTTATGCCGAAGTGTCCGGCTACGGCATGTCGGGCGATGCCCACCACATCACCGCACCGGCCGAAGGGCATGAAGGCGCCTACCGAGCCATGCGAAATGCAATGCGAAGTGGCGGCTTTGGTCCGGGCGACATTCAGTATGTCAACGCACACGGCACATCCACGCCGATGGGCGACGATCTGGAACTGGAAGCGGTTGAGCGGTTGTTTGGCGACTCGGCGCACGGCTTGGCGATGTCGTCCACAAAGTCGTCAACCGGCCATTTGCTGGGTGCTGCGGGTGCGATCGAGGCGATATTCTCCATTCTCGCGATTCGTGATGGAGTCGCCCCGCCGACGTTGAACCTCGATGAACCAAGCCGGCACAGTGTGATCGACCGGGTGGCTAAAGAAGCACAGCAGCGTCGGATCAAAGTGGCCCTGTCCAACAGCTTCGGGTTTGGTGGTACCAACGCGTCTGTCATCTTCCGCGCTGCCCACTGATCCGCCTCCCCCGCTCGTTCCCAAGCGACGGGGGTGGCGGTGGTTAGCATTATGCGTCGTTTTGGCGGTTGTTGCGGCTGGCTCGGTCGAAGCCGGTGTCCGGTGGTGGGACTGGTTTTTGCGCCAGCCGGGGCCGCTGGCCGATGCCCGCGAGATTGTCGTGCCGTATGGCAGAACGACCCAGCTGGCGACCGCATTGGCCCGCGACGGCATAATCGACACGCCCTGGCTGTTTCGCGGTGCCGTTTGGCTGACGCGCGGCGACGGTCCCTTGCACGCAGCCGAATTTGCGTTTCCCGCCCGCGCCTCCATCCAGCAGGTATTGACGATCCTGCGCACCGCCCGGCCGGTTCAACATCGCATGACCATTGCCGAGGGCCTGACGGCACAACAGATCGTCGCCGTTGTAGCGCGTGCCGAAGCGATGACCGGCGAGGTGCGGACGATCGAGGAGGGGGCGGTGCTGCCCCAAACCTACGACTACGAATTCGGCACCGACCGGGTGGCGATCGTTGCTCGGGCGAAGGCGGCGATGGAAAAAAATCTGGCTGCGGCGTGGGCGGATCGGGCGCCCGGGCTGGCGTTATCCAGCCCCCGTGAGGCCGTGATCCTGGCCAGTATTGTAGAGCGAGAGACGGCAAAGCCCGAAGAACGTCCGCACGTCGCCGCCGTTTATCTGAATCGGCTGCGCCAGGGGATGAAGCTGCAAGCCGATCCAACCGTGATCTATATGGCCAGCAACGGCGCCGGAGTCCTGGATCATCCCCTCACCCGAGCGGAGTTGGATCGAAATGATCCGTTCAACACGTATCGGAATGCCGGCCTGCCGCCTGCACCGATTTGTTCGCCGGGGCTGGGCAGTCTCAATGCGGTGCTACATCCGTCTGCCAGCGACGATCTGTTCTTTGTCGCCGATGGGTCTGGCGGGCATGTGTTTTCGCGCACCTACGAGGCGCATGGTGTTGCCGTGACACGCTGGCGATCACTGGTTCCGCCGGCGCCGCGCGGTAGTCCGAATTAGTGCCAAGGGAGAGATTTTGCCCACCTCCCGCCGAATAAAACGCACGTTTCGATATCTCATACCAACGGCCTTAGGTTCTGACCCGTCACCATCCACGAATCGCGATGCTGGTGCGGACAAAGGCGTGGATGGCAGGCCTTCCAGGCTGTGTGAAAACTCTCGCCCGCGCTTTTGGCGGAGAATGGTTTTCTCCGGCGGCTCCTCTCCGTCATGGCGGGCGAAGGCCCGTCATCCACGCCTTGCTGTCCCGGCCCAGAAAAGGCGCA
>JANXLQ010000038.1 GCA_025355085.1 Rhodopila sp. | reverse complement strand
CTGGAGATACCGATGCTGTTGCCGGGCATTAAGTTGAATACCAGCCCGACCGATTTCTATCCGATTAAGTCGGTGCGGTTGTCCCACATCGAAGGCGAGCATTGGAAGCTGTTTGGGGACCTGATTTCGCGAGATGCTGTTTAGGATTTTGAAAGACCTGCCGTGGCCGGGCTTGTTCCGGCTACGGCTGACGGCCGGTTTGAATGTTACCAAACCGAATTGAAATTAATTGTACGGCTGAATGACCCGTCATGCGGCGCGGGTCTGACACTATATTCTTTTTTCAGTAGAATCACAGATTGGGATGTTAAGCCTTCGCGTATCATGACGATGAGGGACCAACGTCCGGCGGTCAGGCTTTGCGCCGATTGGTATTATACCAAATCGCGTTAACATCGACTCTCCGGCCGCGCCACCCCGTTGTGCCGACGGAAGTCGGCACCTGCGTCTTTTGCTCGCCTAAACACAGACATGGATGGTGCGCCTTCGCGCACCATGACGATGCCAGCGCCTTCGCGCGGAGTTGCCGGAGCAACCACGCGCGAAAGCGGTTTGGCCAGAGGTCGTCCGGTCTTATTCTGCAACGGCAGTCGGTTCGGCGGGTGCCGCTGCTGCCTGGGCAGCCACGGGCGTCGTCGAGCGGGCGCGTTCCTGAATGCGAGCGGACTTGCCGCTACGGCCACGCAGATAATACAGCTTTGCACGGCGCACGTCGCCGCGGCGAACCACCGCGATCTCGGCGATTGTCGGTGCATACAGCGGGAACACGCGCTCCACGCCCTCACCATAGCTGATCTTGCGAATGGTGAAATTGCTGTTCAGGCCACGGTTCGAACGGGCGATGCAAACGCCTTCGAATGCCTGCACGCGGGTACGCTCGCCCTCGACGACCTTCACGGACACACGGACGGTGTCGCCGGCGATGAATTCGGGTACGCCGCGGATGGCGGTCAGGCGGGCGATCTCGTCCGCTTCGTATTGCTGGATAATGTTCATGACTTTGTCCTCGTTGCTTTACTGTGGTGCCCCGGCCGAAGCCCACAGGTCGGGCCGTCGTTCGCGGGTGATTTTTTTCGATTCCGCCAGCCGCCAAGCGGCAACGGCGCCGTGATGGCCGGACAGCAGCACGTCCGGCACGCGGCGCCCCTGCCATTCGGCCGGCCGGGTGTAGTGGGGGTATTCCAGCAATCCGTTGGCGAAGCTTTCGTCCACGGCACTCTCGGCCGCGCCCATGACTCCCGGTAGCAGCCGCACGATGCTGTCCAGCAGCACCTGCGCCGCCAGCTCACCGCCCGACAGCACGTAGTCGCCAAGGCTGATCTCGAGCATGTCGCGCGACTCGATGACCCGCTGGTCGATGCCTTCGTAACGGCCGCATAGCAGGATCACCCCCGGTCCGCCGGCAAATCGCTGCGCATCCGCCTGGGTGAAGCGCCGGCCCCGAGGGGTCAGGCACACCACGGGCCGTCCATCCGCCACCTGTGCCACCGCCGCATCGACGATATCCGGCCGCAGCACCATGCCGGCACCGCCGCCGAACGGCGTATCGTCCACTGTCCGGTGCCGGTCGCCGGCAAAGTCCCGGATATTCGTCACATTCAGCGACCAAACGCCGGTGTCCATCGCGCGCCCGGCCAGAGACTGGCCGAGAGGGCCGGGGAACATGGCCGGAAACAAGGTCAGGACGGAGGCCCGCCAGCTCATGCCGCGTCCTCCGCATCGGGTGCGACGTTATCGCCCGCGCCGGATGCGACGACGATCTCATCCGGCATCGCCACCACCAAACGACCGGCGGCGATATCGACCGTGGGCACGCAGGCGGCGTTGAACGGAACGATCAGCGATGCGCCGGATTTGCGCTCGATTTCCAGGCTGGCACCGGCACCATAATCGTGCACGATCGACACCGTTCCGATGGCCGCACCCGCCGGGTCCGTCACGGCAAGGCCGATCAGGTCCGTCAGGTAGAACTCATCGTCGTCCGCCGGCGGCAGTGCCGAACGATCGACGAAGAGCTTGGTGTTGGTCAGCTTTTCGGCCGCGTTGCGGTCGGTCACCTTGACCGGCGCCCCGTCGATGTAACGGGTGACTTCAGCGACACCCTCGGCCACCCAGCGCAAGGACAGCACGCGCCCCTCCGCGTCGGACAACGGTCCGTACGCGGTTAGATCGACGGGTTCGGCGGTGTGGCTGGTGATCTTCACCAAGCCGCGCACGCCGTGTGCCCGTCCGATAACGCCCAACTGGATGCGACCCGTTGCTGACATAGGATTGGCTGGCATCGGACCGTATTAAGCGGCAGTCGCGGCTGCGGCGGCCTTGGCGCGTTCCTGAGCCTTCTTCTTCGGCGCCGACTGGTGCGGCTGCTCGTTCCAAACGGGCATCGGGGCCAGACCGGCCTTGCCCAAGAACTTCGCGACGCGTTCGGTCGCGACTGCGCCGTTGCCGATCCAATGTTCCAGACGTTCGGCGACCAGCTTCACGCGGTCGGCGTGTTCGGCGGGCAGCATCGGGTTGTAGCTGCCGACACGCTCAATGAAACGGCCGTCGCGCGGGCTGCGGCTGTCGGCGATCACGATGTGATAGTAGGGGCGCTTCTTGGCACCGGCGCGAGCGAGGCGAATCTTTAGGCCCATGTAACTAAGTCTCCTGGTAAATTCAGAATGGGGTAAATTCAGAATGGTCGGCGATTTTGCTGAGACATGCCTTTCGGCATGAGGGCGCCAAGGCCCTGACGCATCAGACCTTTCGGCCCAAGCTTGCTCATTTTCTTCATCATCGCGGACATATCGTCGAATTGCTTCAGCAGCCGGTTGACGTCCTGGACGGTTGTCCCGGACCCGGCGGCGATCCGCTTCTTACGATTGGCCTTGATGATGTCGGGTGTGCGGCGTTCTTTCTTCGTCATGGACGAGATGATCGCCACCTGACGCTTCACGATCTTCCCATCCAGGTTGGCGCCGGCAAGCTGTTGCTTGATTTTGCCTGCACCCGGCAGCATTCCAAGGATACCCGACAGGTCGCCCATTTTGCTGATCTGGCGAAGTTGACTGGCGAAATCCTCCAGGTCGAACTTGCCCTTCATCATCCGGGCGGCAAGCTTTTCAGCCTCTGCCTGATCGATGGTTTCAGAGGCGCGTTCTACCAGGCCGACAATGTCGCCCATGCCGAGGATACGGCCGGCGACGCGTTCGGGATGGAAATCCTCTAGCGCGTCCTGCTTTTCGCCGACGCCGATCAGCTTGATCGGGGCGCCGGTGATGGCCCGCATCGACAGCGCCGCGCCACCCCGGGCGTCGCCGTCCATCCGGGTCAGGACGATGCCGGTGATAGACAACGCGTCGTTGAACGCCTTGGCGGTGTTGACGGCGTCCTGGCCGGTCATCGCATCGACAACCAGCAGCGTTTCCGCCGGGTTGGTCGCGGCGCGAACCTGACGGACCTCGTCCATTAGCTCCTGGTCGATCGACAGGCGGCCGGCGGTGTCCAGGATGACGACGTCGAAGCCTTCGCGCCGAGCGACATCCATCGCGCGATTAGCGATCTGAACGGGGGTCTGGCCGGCGATGATCGGCAGGCTCGGCACACCGGCCTGATCGGCCAACTGCGCCAACTGCAACTGCGCCGCCGGGCGTTGGGTATCCAGGCTGGCGAGCAATACGCGCTTTTTCAGGCGCTCGCTCAGCCGCCGGGCGATTTTGCCCGATGTCGTGGTCTTGCCGGAGCCTTGCAGCCCGACCATCAGGATCGGCACCGGGGCGGCGGCATTCAAATTGATGGGAACGGCGCCGGAGCCACCCAGCGCGTCGATCATCACATCATTGACGATTTTGACGACCTGTTGACCGGGGGTAACCGAGGACAGAACTTCAGCCCCAACAGCGCGTTCCCGCACCTTGGCGATGAAGTCGCGGACCACCGGCAGGGCGACGTCGGCGTCCAGCAGCGCCAGACGGACTTCCCGCAGCGCTTCGGTGATGTCGGCCTCGTTCAGCGCCCCGCGTGAGCGGAGCCGATCGAATACGCCTGATAACTTGTCCGATAGTGCCTCGAACACGGGTGCTGTGACTCCTAACGCGCTATCGCGCGATACTCCAAACGATAAAGCGCCGCTGCGCGAACACTCGCGGAGCGACGTAGCCCCCGCGTCGGGCGGGGACCGGGGGCAATGCTGACCCGGATGAACGGCTTATGGCGGGGGGGGGAAAGGAAGTCAACGCAGCAATGGCCCACACAGCAATTCTAAATGCACGAAATTCGGCGTTTTTCGTGTGGTGTCCTTCTGTCCTGAAGGGATTAAATGCGAGTCCGAACGATTTCCGGATCAGGGTGGCCGCACCGCGGCAGCTTCGATGGACCGAAGCAAGTGGTCCCGGATTTCAAACACCACGTAGGCGGTGACCGTACGCAGGTGCTCGAAGAACCGGTATGTCGTGGCCATCCCGAGGTGCTACGAACTCGGGCGGCAGCGGCAGGACCTGCTGCGGCCGGGTGCCACGATACTGGCCCCGAGGAAAGCGTGGAAGTATTCCGTGCCACCGTCGGACCGCTTCCGGGTCGAGTAGCGCGGGCAATAGATTTTACGGGAGGCGAACCATTCCGTTCCATCCAGGGCGATCAGGGATCGCCAGGGCGTTCACGGCGCCATCGAGTCAAAAATCGCGCCGCGCCGCCAGACACAATCGTCATGCGCCACCGCAGGAAGAGAGGAATTCCACGGACTGTTACATATTCGACTTGCCCGGGGTGACGCGGTCTATTGTAGAATGCGACTCCGTCGCATTTAGGCCCACTGGACCATCCGGCCACAACCTGCGACTGATTGGGCAAACGACGCCAAAGGTCTCCCCATGCAGTTGTACACATTCGGTTCGCTGTTCCCGGTTTCCACCCTCACCCTGGGCGGAGGCGGCCTCGGCATGCTGTGGGGCGAAACCACGGTCGAGGAATGCGTCGCCACCGTCCACGCCGCCGTCGCGGCTGGGATCAACCTGCTGGACCTTGCCCCGCGTTACGGCGACGGCAAGGCGGAATCCGTGGTGGGACAGGCGTTCGGTGGCCGTCTGCCGGAGGGTCTGCGGATCACCAGCAAATGCAACCTTGGCAACCCCGCGCCCGACCGCGTCTATACTATTCTGCGCCAGTCCATTGAGGCCAGCTTGCGCCTGCTGCAGCGGGACAGGCTGGACATTTTTTTCCTGCACTCCAACCTGGTGCCCGACGGTCATGCGATGTGGAAGGCGACGGATGTCAGTCGGCTGACCCCCCTGCCGCTGTTCCGCTCGCACGTTCGGCCGGCGTTCGAGAAACTGAAAGAACAGGGCCTGATCGGCGCCTGGGGCCTGACCGGAATCGGACACCCCGACGCGATCATCGAAGTCCTGGGTGAGGACGCGAAACCCGCCGCTGTGCAATGCATCGCCAATCTGCTGGACTCGCCGGGCGGACTGAAATTCTACGACGGACCTGCCAAACCACGCGACATCATGGCGGCGGCCCGCGCGAACGGCGTCGGAATCATGGGAATAAGGGCGGTGCAGGCCGGTGCGCTAACCCTGGCGATCGATCGTGACCTGCCGCCCGGCCATCCCGAGGTACGCGATTACGCCCTCACCGCCGGATTCCGAGCGGTGTGCGCGGAAATCGGCGAGGACCCGGCGATCATCGCCCACCGTTACGCACTCGGTCTATCAATCGATACGCTCGTGCTGGGCGTAAAAAATCGTGCCGAGCTGGCAGGCTGCGTTGCGGCGGCCGAGGCTGGGCCGCTTTCCGCCGATCTGATCGCCCGGATCGACGCATGTGTTACCAGGGGGTAAACTGGGCAGGCGGCGTGCGGCGTTATCATTCAGGCGCCGGCCTCGTCCGTCCTGCCCTCAGGCGTACCGGAATAACGGGCGGCAGGAGACAAACTGCTACCCCCCGTTGTCGCCCCCGGACTTCATCCCGAGTTCCGTATAGCAACCGGAGTCCAGTCGCATCCCCGGATCGGGTCCAGGAACAACGATAAAAAACGAATCAGTAACGACCTACCCCATGGTCTGCGCGGCGGACGGGGTAATCTCGTAGATCACCCGCACGTCCTTGGCATTGTGGAAGGGATACACGTCCTTGCCCATATACTTCTTCGCCAGACTGTCGATGTGCGCAATCGCACCTTCAGTGGTTTCGTTCGTCACGGTCCCGCGTATCTGGATGTAGCGATATGCATTGTCAGGATCCATGATCGACAAAGCGACTTTGGAGCCAACCGACATGTTCCGCGCCTTCACCCGGCCTTTCGCCGTGTTCACCCGCACCTTGCCGTTCGTGTAGTCGAACCAAACCGGCGTCACCTGCGGTGATCCATCCGGTTGCAGCGTCGCGATACTGGCGAAAGCGGTCTTTACAGTAAGCAGGTCGAGAAATCCGGCGGGAATGTCAATCATGATGGTTCTCCTGTCTATCGGATGGAAGTTGGGACGAACCGTCGGTTCAGCAAGCCGCGTTATCGCAAAGCGCGCTTTGCCACGCTGGCCAGGAAGCCCGAAGCCGCCGGTAAAATGGCGTCGTTGAAATCGTAGGCCGCGTTGTGCAGTTCTCGTCCACCGCCCGTTGGGCCATTGCCGATCCAGAGGAAGGCTCCAGGGCGTTCCTGTAAATACCAGGCGAAGTCCTCGCCTGTCATCGCGGGAGGCATGTCGCGCCGCAGCTTCAGGCCGGCCGTCAGGACGGCATCAGCCGCAAGGTCGCGTTCGGCCGGAGTATTGCAGGTCACCGGATTGCCGCGCGGAATTTGCACGTCGATCGACACGTCGAAGGTCCGCGCGACACCTTCGGCGATGCGATGGATCGCCTGCTCTATTTGATCGCGGACCTCATTGCGGAGGATACGCATGGTGCCACGCATCACCGATTCGTGCGGGATTTGGTTCGCCGCCGATCCGGCCTGGATCGTGCCTATTGTAACCACCGCGCTGTCCAACGGATCGACCGAGCGGGAGACGATGGACTGTAACGCCAGCAGCAGGTGGGCGGACGCAACCATCGGGTCTCGGGTAAGGTGCGGCAGCGCGGCGTGGCCGCCGTGGCCCGTGACGGTGAAGAACACGCGGTTACCGGCCGCCATGACCGGGCCGTCGTGAACGGCGACGGTTCCAGCCTCCAGCCCGGGCCAGTTGTGGTAGGCGAAGATGCGCTCCATCGGGAAGCGGTCGAACAATCCATCGGCGATCATGCTTTTAGCGCCCCCGCCGCCTTCCTCGGCAGGCTGGAAAACGAGCTGAACAGTGCCGGACCAGGACGGGTCGGCTTGCAGCAGGGCGGCGGCACCGAGCAGAGAGGTGGTGTGGCCGTCGTGGCCGCAGGCGTGCATGACGCCGGGGTTGGTGGAGGCGTGCGGGACGCCGCTGGTCTCCAGGATCGGCAGCGCATCCATGTCGGCGCGCAGGCCGACGGAGCGGTTGGACTTGCCACGATTGAGCGTGGCGACAATGCCGTTGCCGCCAATGTTGGCGGTGAACGGGACGCCCAGCTCCGTCAGCCGGGCCTGGACGAAGGCGGCGGTTTCGGTCTCATGCAACGTCAGTTCGGGATTGGCGTGCAGGTGACGCCGCCATCCGGTCAGCCTGTCGTGCAGGGTCTTGTCCATTTGGTCTCCGGTTCGTCGCGGAGGATCATGGGTAGCCGGTTCGGAAGGATGGGGCAATTCCGCAATGGCGAACGGTCGCGAGCAGCAGGTCTCATTTTGGCAAAGCGGCGATTGCCTCCCGCCTCGTCATGGTGCACGAAGATGCGCCATCCACGTCTTTATCTGTTCCAGAACGTCAACGCCGGTTGGTGTTAGATACACGTTGGTTGACATGACGGCGCCTCATATCAATGCTTGACAGATCATGAGAGAGGCGGGCTTGAAAAACAAGTCCATCGTCCCGCCGCACTAAAAGGATTTCGTTTCCCAATGACACCAGCCCTTCGGCGCCAAGGCCTGGTGATCGTCACCACGCTCGCCACCGCCTATGTCGCCAGCCATTTCTTCCGCTCCTCCAACGCCACCATCGGCCTGGAGTTGATGCGCGACCTCAACATCGGACCCGAGGCGCTGGGCGCCCTGACCGGCGCCTTCTTCTTCGGCTTCTCGGCGATGCAAATCCCGTGCGGCTTCTTCTTCGATCGCTACGGCCCCCGCGTGACGATCTTCGGCATGTTGCTGTTGGCGACCATCGGCGGAACGATCTTCACCCTGGCACCGAGTTGGCCAACCCTGTTAGGCGGCAGGGCACTGATGGGGGCCGGGTTCGGAGTGATGCTGATCGGCAGCATGGTGGTGATCTCGCGCTGGTTTCCCGCCGATCGATTCTCCACCATGTCATCCCGCGTGATGTCGATCGGGCTGCTCGGTAACCTTCTGGCCACCACACCGCTCGCCTGGGGCACCGGCCTCATCGGCTGGCGCGGGGTGTTCGGCATCGTCGTCGTGTTCACCTTCCTCGCCGCATTCGCCGTGTGGTTCATCGTGCGCGACGCCCCGCCAGGGCATCCATTCCTGGCACGGAAAGTCGAGTCCCCCGGTGAATTGTTACTCGGTCTGGTAGAGGCGCTGCGCATCCGCAACCTGCATTTCGTTCTGGTAATAAATTTCTGTTACTACGCCTGCACTTTTACCGTGCAAGGTCTCTGGGGCGCCCCTTACCTCAGAGAAGTTCATGGATTGAGCAATATCCAGTCCGGCAACGTTCTGTTGGCCGCGGTCATTGCCTATCAAATCGGAATTCTCGTGGTGGGACCATTGGACAAACTGTTCGACACACGCAAGCGCATCGGGCTCGCCGGCGCCCTCGCCATCGTCACCATTCTGGCGATGTTGACGCTGTGGCCGCAGCCGCCCGTTTGGGTCGCTGTCAGCGCCATCGTTCTGTTGGGATTGTGCAGCTCGTGCAGCACGATCATCATGGCGCATGGGCGCGGCATCCTGCCCGACCGGCTGATCGGCCGCGGCATGGCGACAATAAACACCAGCGTCATGTTGGGCGTTGCCTGCATGCAGACATTGTCCGGGGTTATTCTGGGCGTATTCGAACCCTCGGCGTCGGGTGGCAGGTCGGAACTGGCCTATCGCGGGCTGTTTGGTTTCATGTCACTCATACTACTGGCCGCTGTTTTTGTTTACAGCCGGTCGATGGATGTAAAACCAAGCGATGAGTTGCGGATTCGCGGCTGAATTTAGGCGCTGTCCTGCCCAGAATCCTGGTGGCATCGAAAAACGCTGCGCTGACCCGGCCGCGACCGTTCAAATCACCTTCAAACCCAGCCCGCTCAACAGCACCGCCGCCTGCTGTTTAGAGATCACCGCCCCTTTGAACCGGGACGCATCGGCCAGACGAAGGTTGCCGAGATCGGCGCCGCGCAGGTCCGCACCCTCGAACCGGGCATGGGTCACGTTTGCATCGCGCAGGTTGCAGTTGGTAAACGTGGCCTCCCTGAAGTCCGCTTCGGTGAGGTCGGCCCCCTGGAAATCGATCGTGTCCAACGTTGTTTTCCGGAATGAAAACTTATGCAGTTGGGCGTTAATCAGCAGGCATCGCTCGAAGACAAGACCGAGCGTGCGGGCGTCGGCGATCCGGGCGCCGGTCAGTTTGCAGTCCTGGAACACGGCGGAGGACAGGGTCGCCCCATGCCAATGAGTGTTGTTCAAATCGCAGGATTCGAAACGGGATTCGGTCAGATCGCAGAACGAGAAATCCGCACGCCCCGCTCGGCAACGCGTAAAGGTACAGCCCCAAAGATCGAGCCGGGAGAAATCGGCCTCGGCAAGGTTCCAGCCGGCAAAGCGAACGAAGGGCGGCCTGCCCTGCAACGCCTTCTCAACGTCATCACGGGTCGCTGGCCCGTCTGGCACCCGAGGCTCGGTTGAGGTGACGCTCATGCCGATACCCAACATTTCCGATGCCGATACCCAGCCGTTCTCATCGCTGACACCCAGTAGTTCTCATTTTGGCAATGCGGCGATTGCGTTCCCTGTCGTCATGATGCACGAAGGGGCGCCATCCACATCTTTTGTTCGTCCAAACAACGACATGGATGGTGCCCCTTCGTGCATCATGACAATGCGAGGCCAGCCGGCAGTACATCAATGTCAACGCCTGTCGGTATGAGTCATCCTGCCCACCCGCAAAGTATCGCACGGTCCCAGTCACGGCAGACGAACGCCCGCTATCCAAACCCTTTATCCCGATCGGCACCGCAATCCGTAGATGGCGGGCCTTCGCCCGCCAATACGTTAAGCGGCCTGTGACCAGCCTTCAACGACTCGTTTGTCTGTCAAACCAGTCTATCCCCGCTCTACCCCTTCAGAACATCGACCATCGTGCTGCCGAGTTCGGCCGGGCTGGCAGCGACATGGATGCCGGCACTCCGCATCGCATCCATCTTCGCGTCCGCCGTGTCCTTGCCGCCGCTAATGACCGCGCCCGCATGACCCATACGCCGGCCCGGAGGCGCCGCCGCTCCCGCAATAAACCCGACAGTCGGCTTCTTGACCTTATTCCGGAACAGAAATTCAGCCGCATCGGTTTCGCTGCTGCCGCCGATCTCACCGATCATGATGATCTGCTTCGTCTCGGGATCGGCCAGGAACATTTCCAATATTTCGATAAAATCCGTTCCCTTCACAGGATCGCCGCCAATGCCAACGCAGCTCGTCTGCCCCATGCCGGTCGCCGTGGTCTGCGCCACCGCCTCATAGGTCAGCGTGCCCGACCGAGAAACGATTCCGACCGTCCCACGTTTATGGATATGGCCCGGCATGATACCGATTTTGCACTCGTCAGGCGTAATGACACCCGGGCAGTTCGGCCCGATCAACCTAGACTTCGATCCGATCAGCGCCCGCTTCACCCGTACCATGTCCAACACCGGAATACCCTCGGTGATGCACACGATCAGCGGGAATTCGGCGTCAATCGCCTCCAGGATCGCATCGGCCGCGAACGGGGGCGGCACGTAGATCACGGTCGCGTCGGCGCCGGTCTTCTCCCGGCATTCCCAAACCGTATCGAACACCGGCAGTCCAAGATGCAGCGAACCGCCCT
>JANXLQ010000030.1 GCA_025355085.1 Rhodopila sp. | reverse complement strand
GCAAAGGCATCAAGGCAAAAATCAGAATCCGCCCGCTTCGCATCGGTGACCTGATCCCGTGATGACGCCAAAAAACGACCGGATTCCACGTCGTTGCGACGGGCACGAACCTTTCATTCTTCGCCATGGGCACAGACAAACGGCTTCCCTCCTCAGTCGTCATGGTACGCCTCCGCGCACCCCTCAGTCGTCGTGGTGCGCGGAGGCGCACCCCTCAGTCGTCATGGTGCGCGGAGGCGCACCCCTCAGTCGTCGTGGTGCGCCTTCGTGCATCACGACGACTGATACCAACGGCCCAATGTTTTGACCGTTCGGCCCCTTCTCGTCATGGCAGGCGAAGGCCTGCCATCCATGCCTGAACCAGCATCGCGTTTCGTGGATGGCGGGACTTCGCCCGCCATGATGGTGACAGGTCAGAATATAAGGCCGTTGGTATGAGGGGTGATCGCGGCCGCCAACACCAAAATGAGAACTGCTGCCAACGCCTCATAACCATGGACATCCGACATGACCGCCGTCGCAGACCAATCGCCCGACCTTCTGCAAGAGTTTGCCCTTACTTTGATCGTGCCTCTCCTGGCGTCCGGCGGGATCGGCGATCCGGCATTCGCCCGCCGCACGGCAATCGACACGATCGCCGCCTATAAGGCCGCCGGCCGGGATCAACTTGTTTCGGTGATGCAGCTTATCGGCTTCGCCATGGTGTCGCTGGACAGTTTGCGGCTGTCGCTGCCTGCCGAGCTTTCGCTGGCGATGAAACTGAAACTGCGGGGCAACGCAAACGCGCTCAATCGCTCCGCCCAGCGCAACGCGGCGACGCTGGCACAACAGCACCGGGAAGCCGATCGCCCGCCACCCGAGGACGACACGGTTGCCACGGCTGCCGCGCTGGCATCGCTTGAACAAGCCCGGGTCATGGTCACGGCCCCCGAAATCCCGGCCCCCGAAATCCCACCCCCGGCAAAAACCCAGCCTCAACGGTCCGACGACCAGGAGAGAAGGCGGCTGTGGGCCAACGCCATGACCGATGTCGCCGCCGAATGCTCACGCAATCTTAACAAACTGCCGCCCGGCGAACGGCGTGCCGAAATCATCCGGATCGGCGCGCTGAGTGCGACCGTCCAACAGTTGATGCGGGAAAATCGGTTAGGTGCGGCCCGATCCGGGCAGCATGCGCTGCAGCAGTAAGTCCTTCAGGACAAAGCGATGATACAGCGCGCCAAGGACATGCAACCCGGCAGCGCCGAACAGCACAATGGCAACAGTCTGGTGAACATTGCCCATCTGCCGGCCAAGTATGGAGCCTTGCGCCACCAGAGACGGCAGCGGAATGGCCCCGAAAAGCTGAACCGTCCAGCCGCGCGCATTGGCATTGATCCAACCCAGCACCGGCAGGACGATCAACAGGGCATACAGCAGAATATGCGTCACCCGGGACACATGTTGCAGCAGCGGCGACAGATTGGCCGGTGCGGGCGGGACGGTGCTGATCATGCGCCAAACCAGCCGGACCAGCATGACCAGCAGAATGAACGTGCCGACCGACAAGTGCCACGCGATCAGATCGACCGGTTTCGTATCCCGGCGAATGTCGGGCATCGTCCACGCGACGGCGAACTGAACCACCAGCAGAACCACGATCAACCAGTGAAGAGACTTCGCGACGGCATTGTAAGAAATCGTATTTTGGGTCCGGTCGGACAAAGAAGTCTCCTGTTTACGATAGGCATGAACGTTGGCGCCGTCATTCCCAAACAGCCACGACCAGCAACCCCGCGGCCACAATCACGGTTGCCAACGCATAGATCGGCATCACCGCCAAGGCGGGTGGCGGAAAACACCACCATTGGCAATGGTCGAGGCACCGGGTTCCCAGGGTAATCGGGTGAATGGCTTTATGTTACCTTTATTGGCTCGGCATGGGAGTACGTGGAAGTGCAATTTCCACCGCGAAGGCACGAAGGAAGCGAACAACCAGCGTCAAACCTGGGATTTCATGGAAAACTTCGTGCCTTCGTGCCTTCGTGGTAAACGTCCTTCTCCGCCAACAGCCCTTCCAGAAGACGATAGCAGCAGGAACCCGGGAACGATCGGTCGAGCGTTGCTTACCCGGTTTCCCTGACCGGCCCCCTGACGTGAAACCCGCCGCCACGACATCATCCATCGGCAACGTGAAAGCAAGCAGCCAGCCGGACAGCAGGACGGGCACCATCGGCGGCAGGGATGGCGGCGTCCCCGGCCGCGCAGGCGATAGAGGCGAAAATGATGCGGGGGGCCACGGGGTGGCGTCGATAAGGGGCTGGTCACACCAAAGCGCCAAATACCAACATGTGGGAAAACCCGTATGTGCGGTGACCAAACGGGAGCCGCTGAAACTGAAAACAACCAGGAACGCGATCGGTGCGTAGAGGAATGCGCGACACGCGATCAGACCGGTGCGCCCATATTAGCCAAACGCCATGCGCAGCGGGACAGCGCCCGGAGGCAACAGAGGTAAAACCCCGGGCGACCTCAGGCGCTTTGCAAATCGATCCAGTGCGCTATCGTGCAACGATCGCGCACATCGGCCATTCGATCACGCGCTGCCGGGGGTCAGTGCAGCGAGTTAACAATCTGACGGAACGCTGCCTCCGGGAATGCCTTCATCGAAGTCGTCCGGATATTCCCAAGCTGCCCCAACATCAGGGTGAACCGCGCGGCGACCGCGTCGTCGGGGGCGTCGTAGATACCCACAAGGTCGTACTCCCCCATCGTCATGAACAGCTCCTGAATGTGGCCGCCCATATCTTCCAATATCTTTTTGGCACTGTCCAAACGGCGAGCACCTTCGCCGATCCCCTTCAGGCCTTGATCGGTCCAATTCGCGAGCATGACATAGGTCGGCATGGTTACCATCCTGCGTTGAAGTTAGCCTGCGTTGAAGCTGGCCCTGCGTTGAAGCTGGCCCTGTGTTGAATTTGGCCCTGTGTTGAATCTGGCGAAGTTTGCGATCCAAACCGCCGGGATTGCAAGCCGGCGTAGTGTCCGGGACAGGGCAATCGGACAAATGTGTGGAGTTGCCGACGATCGGGGTGGCCGATGCGGCAGGGACAGCCAGCAGTTCACATTTTGGTGTTCGCGCCCGCGATCATATTCCTCGTCATGGTGCGTGCAGGCGCGCCATCAACGTCTTTTGGCGTTTCGGACCAGCAAAGACGTGGATGGCGCGCCTGCGCGCACCAGGAGACACCATCGCCGGTTTGCCAAAATGAGAACTGCTGAGGGGCAACGCCGACGGGGGATGAGGATGGAGGGAATCCGCCTCCCCCGTCAGTGCGAATT
>JANXLQ010000451.1 GCA_025355085.1 Rhodopila sp. | reverse complement strand
CAGCGCTCGGCAACTTCACCGGTGTAGTTGGGTTCAGCTTCAATGAGCGGCATCTCGGCGCCGATCATGCGCACGATCTCGGCCGAGGGCACAACATCGTTCATGCGCCAGCCGTTGGAGGAGCCAACGTCCATGAATTCGATGAAACGCACGATGTGGCCGCTGCCCTTGAAGCGCCGCGCCATCGCAATTATGCCCTGATCGTTGACGCCTTTCTTGACCACCATATTGATCTTGATGGGCGCAAAGCCCGCATCGTGCGCGGCGTCGATGCCTTTCAACACATCGGCCACCGGAAAATCGACATCGTTCATGGCGCGGAATACAGCCTCATCGAGCGAATCGAGCGAGACGGTAACGCGCAGCAGGCCCGCGGCCTTGAACGCCCGGGCTTTCTTGGACAGCAGCGAGGCATTGGTGGTGAGAGTCAGATCCAATGGTTTGCCGTCAGGCGTCTTGATGGCGGCCAGCATCTCGATCAAAATTTCGAGGTTTTTGCGCAGCAGGGGCTCGCCGCCGGTGAGGCGGATTTTCTCGACGCCGTGTGCGGCGAACAGGCGCGTCAGGCGCGCTATTTCTTCAAAGCTCAACATTCCGGATTTCGGCAAAAACTGGTAGTCGTTGTTGAACACTTCCTTTGGCATGCAGTAGGTGCAACGGAAGTTGCAGCGGTCGGTTACCGAAATGCGCAAGTCGCGCAAGAGCCGGCCGCGCGTGTCCGCGAGCGTGCTGCCGGGGTGAGGATCAACTTTAATCATGGCATCTTCTTTCTTGACAAATTCAAACCCTGTTCTTCCGAACCAGATTAATCAGGCTGCACCTGCCCCCTTAGCGTCAGGCCGGTGAATTTCACCGGGTCCAACGTATCCAGCGGTACATTTTCACGCCGGCCGCCGCGAGCGTCCCGGCGTGCTTCGTCAACTGGGAGCCGTTGGTGATGACAGTCAGTTCGTCCAGCCCGTTCCCCAGCCGTTCGCCTAACCGGCCGAACAGCGGCATCGCGTCGCGCCGGACCAACGGTTCGCCGCGACGCGATGCGGATTTTCGTGGTACCGAGGCGGATGAATGCGGCGCACAGGCGGTCGAGTTCCCCCAGCGTCAGCAGGTCGCGTTTGAGCAGGAACGTCATGTCCTCCGCCGTGCAATACATACACCGGAAATCGCACCGGCCGGTCGCCGAAACCCGGAGGCAGGCGATCGCTCTGCCGAACGGATCGATCATGATAGGGTGGTGTCTCCTTCAAGGCCGAGCCTGCGCCTTTGGCCGTCCCTTATATGACGTTCTCGAGACTTGCGCCAACACGGCCAAGTATTCAACACCCTCGCGGGTGCTTGCACACATGCAATCGGCGCAGGCCGGCTCGGCGCGCGGCGGCAGCGGACCTTTCTTCATCGGCTACGCCGTCCGACTCTCATATCGGCTACGCCGTCTATTTCTCATTACCGGCTGACCCGTCCGTCTCTCATATCGGCTACGCCGTCCATTTCTCATTACCGGCTACGCCGTCCGGCCGATAAAAATCACGCCGCCAGGAAAATTTTTCGACATGTTTACTATTTGTTAAAGTCGTCCTGTCAAAGATGCCCCTGCCCGATCGACGGGCTTGCGAGGGCGCGCCGATGGACGATCTGCTTTCCGATTTCCTCACCGAGACCAACGAGAGTCTCGCCGAACTCGACGTCGCGCTGGTCACGCTGGAGCGCACGCCGGACGATGCCGAGACGCTGTCGTTCATTTTTCGGATGGTCCACACGATTAAGGGCACCTGCGGGTTTCTCGGTCTGCCGCGGCTGGAGCGCGTGGCGCATGCCGGCGAAAACATCCTGGGGAAGCTGCGCGATCGGACCCTGACCGTCACGCCCGCCGTTGTCAGCCAGGTTCTGGCGGCGATCGACGCGATCAAGGCGATTGTCACCACGCTCAGCACGACCGGCGCGGAACCGCCCGGCGACGACGCGGCGTTGATCGCCGAATTGAACGCCACCGCCGCCAACGAAGCGCCGGCGATTGAATCGCTGGCCTCGCAGTTCCCATCCGTCGCCGCCAATTCGGTCCCCGCGATGCAGACGCCGGGTGCGGAAGGCGCCGAGGCGACAGGGGCCACCCCTGCCGCCGTTCCTGTGGCACCGATCGCGACCATTGCCCCGGCGCCGGCCGCTGTCGAAAACACCGTTCCGGGCAAAGCGCCGGCGGCCATCGCCGCGCCGGCACCCAACATACCGGCTGCCACGCAGACCATCCGCGTGACTGTCGATGTGCTGGAAAACCTGATGACTCTGGTCAGCGAACTCGTCCTGACCCGCAACCAGCTTCTGCAACTCGCCCGCACACAGGAAAACAGCGCCTTCACCGTCCCGCTGCAGCGGCTGTCGCACATCACCTCCGACCTGCAGGAGGGGGTGATGAAGACGCGCATGCAACCGATCGGCAACGCCTGGAACAAGCTGCCCCGACTGGTTCGCGACCTGTCGCACGACCTCGGCAAGAAGATCGAATTGACCATGATCGGGACGGAAACCGAGCTGGACCGGCAGGTGCTGGAGCTGATCAAGGACCCGCTAACCCACATGATCCGCAACAGCGGCGATCACGGATTGGAAACCCCCGCCGAACGCCGCGCCGCCGGCAAGCCGGAAACCGGCACCATCGTGCTGAACGCCTACCACGAGGGCGGCTATATCATCCTGGAGATCTCCGACGACGGCCGTGGCCTCGCGGTGGACCGTATCCGAGCCAAGGCGTTGTCCAGTGGTTTGGCGACGGAACCGGAACTGGCCGCGATGACCGACAGTCAGATTCAGCGGTTTATTTTCCGCGCCGGCTTGTCCACCGCCGCGACGGTGTCCTCGGTTTCCGGCCGGGGTGTCGGGATGGATGTGGTGAAGACCAATATAGAGAAGATCGGCGGCACCATCGATCTGAAAAGCACGGCGGGACAAGGCACCACGTTCACCGTCAAAATTCCGCTGACCCTGGCGATTGTCTCGGCGCTGATCGTCGAAGCCGGCAAGGAGCGGTTCGCCATCCCGCAGCTTAGCGTGGTGGAACTGGTGCGGGCGTCGCGCGGCCAGGACAAGGCCGGCGGCACCGGCAACAGCGTCATCGAACGCATCAACGACACGCCGGTCCTACGCCTGCGGAACCGGCTGCTGCCGCTGGTCTGCCTGACCGAGGTGTTGAATCTGGGGAAAGAGGACCGGGGCGAGAACGCGGCGCATGTCGTGGTCGCCCAGGTCGGTCAGCAGATCATGGGGATCATCGTGGACCGGGTGTTCGACACCGAGGAAATCGTCGTCAAACCGGTCGCCCCGATCCTGCGCCACGTCACGATGTTCAGTGGGAACACCATCCTGGGCGACGGTTCGGTGATTATGATCCTCGACCCGAACGGCATCGCCCGCGCCAGCAACGTGAGTGCCGGCACCGAAAGCAAGTTGCTGCGCCACAATGTCATCGACGCCCAGACCACGACGGACAAGACCGCCATGCTGCTGTTCCGGGCTGGTGGCAGCCAGCGTATGGCCGTGCCGCTTGGATTGGTCGCCCGCCTGGAGGACATTCCTCGTGCCAAGATCGAAATGTCGTGCGGTTCCCCGGTTACCCAGTATCGAGGCAAACTGATGCCGCTGGTCGCGATCGACGGCAGCCTTGATCCGGATCGGCCGACGCAGCCGTTGCTGGTGTTCGCCGAGGGCGACCGCACCATGGGCCTTATGGTCGATGAGATCGTCGATGTCGTGGAAGACAGGTTGGAGATCGAACTGGCCGCCAACCGCCCCGGCCTGCTGGGAACGGCGGTCATCGGCGGTCAGGCCACCGACGTGCTGGATACCGGTTACTGGCTGATGCAGGCGTGGGAGGACTGGTTCCGCGGCGCCCCTCGCAAGAGTAACGCGGACGGCCAGAAACACATCCTGTTGGTCGATGACAGTGCGTTTTTCCGCCAGCTCATGATCCCGGCTCTGGGGGCCGCCGGCTTCCGGGTGACCGCCGTCGGCGGCGCGGCCGAGGCACTGCGGCTGCGCGATTCCGGCGCGCTGTTCGACGCCATCGTATCCGATATCGAGATGCCGGGCATGGATGGGTTCGAGTTCGCCCGGACAGTCCGCGCCGGCGGTCCGTGGGCCAAACTGCCGCTGTTCGCCATGACCGGGCATGCCGATTTGCAGCACGCCGAGGTGGGGCACGATGCCGGCTTCACGGACTGCGTCGCCAAATTCGAACGCGAGGCGCTGGTGGCCTGCCTGCGTGCCTGCGTAACCGAACCTGTTCACGCCTAACCGATGGCCCGCCTAACCGATGGCCCGCTTAACCGATGGCCCGCCTAATCGATGACATGCCTAATCGATGACATGCCTGATCGATGACATGCCTGATTGATGGAAAGGAACCCCTGCCATGACAACTGAGACACTTGACCGGCCCGCTTTCCGGCCGGATAGGCCGATCTCCGACACGGCCACGGGCGTTGAAACGCAGGTCCTGGTCACCCTGACCGTCGCCGGCCAGCTTTGCGGCATCCCCGTGCTGGCGGTGCGGGATATCCTGGGGGAGCAGGTGATCACGCGCATCCCGCTCGCACCGCCGGAAATCGCCGGTAGCCTCAACCTGCGCGGCCGGATCGTCACCGCCATCGACCTGCGGCGGCGACTGCGGTTGCCGCCGGCACCGGACGGGCAGGCCCGCATGTCGGTCGTCGCGGAACAGGGCGGGGAGCTGTACGCACTGCTGGTCGATTCGGTTTCCGAAGTCCTCAGCCTGGACGCATCGCTGTTCGAGCGTAATCCGCCGACCCTGGAAAAGACCTGGGCGCAATTCAGCACCGGTATCTTCCGGTTGGACGGCAGGCTGCTGGTCGTCTTGGACGTGGTTCGGCTGCTGGCTTTGCCGGGAGAGGAATAAGTCACCATGACACGAACCTGCCTGGTGGTGGACGACAGCCGTGTCGTCCGCAAAGTCGCGCGCCGCATCCTTGAATCCAACGGGTTCGAGGTGGTGGAGGCCGCGAACGGACAACTCGCCCTGGATATCTGCCGAACGCAGTTACCCGGCTGCATTTTGCTCGACTGGAACATGCCGGTGATGGACGGCATCACCTTCCTGAAAGCATTGCGCGCCGAATTCGGCCCCGACAACCCGCCGGTGGTGTTCTGTACCACGGAAAACGATATCGGCCACATTGAGGCGGCGATCACCAGCGGCGCGCAGGAATACATCATGAAGCCGTTCGATGAGGACATCCTGACCGGCAAATTCGCTCAGGTGGGTTTGCTGTGACGGCGCCCGGGATCGCCTTCGCACGCCCAGCGCTTCCGCCCGCCCGCAGCACCCCGGCACCGACCTCTCCGGTTCGGGTGATGCTGTGCGATGATTCGGCGGTGATCCGCAGCGCCCTGGCCCGCATCCTGGAAAGCGACCCCGAGATCACAGTCGTCGCCAGGGTTGAGAACGGCAAGCTCGCGATCGAACAAATCCGCGCCGCACGCGTCGATGTGGTGGTGCTGGATATCGAAATGCCGGTGATGGACGGCATGACCGCCCTGCCCCGGTTGTTGCGGGCCGATCCGGGTGTCCGGGTGATCATGGCCTCCACACTGACCACGCGCGGCGCGGATATCGCCTTGCGGGCGCTGCGCCTGGGTGCTGCGGATTATCTGCCAAAACCGTCCAGCATCGGCACCGTCAGCGACGATGGCTTCAGGCGCGAACTGCTGGAAAAGGTCAAAGGCCTTGCCCGCATGCGCCGCCGCGCCAACGTGACGGCGCGATCCCGGCCGCCGATCGTCCTGCGTCCCGCGCCAATCTTCCCCGCTCGGTTGCTCGCCATCGGCAGTTCCACGGGTGGACCGCAGGCTTTGTTCACGTTGGTGCAGGGTCTTGGCCGGTCGGTCGGCGTGCCGGTGATCCTGACACAGCACATGCCCGCCACATTCACGCCAATTCTGGCCGAACATCTCAGCCGCCTGGGCCTGATGCCCTGCACCGAGGCACGCGACGGCGAATCCCTGGTCGCTGGCCGAATCTACCTCGCACCCGGGGACAGGCACCTGCTGGTGGAGGGGGGGCGAACCGGATTTCGGGCGCGCGTGACAAGCGACCCTCAGGAGAATTTTTGCCGTCCGGCGGTCGATCCCATGCTGCGCAGCGCCGTCGCCGCCGCCGAGGGCCGCGTGCTGGTCGCGATGCTGACCGGCATGGGGCATGACGGCCTTGCCGGGACCAAAGCCGTGATTGAAGCGGGCGGTTCGGCGGTTGCTCAGGATGAGGCCAGCAGCGTGGTCTGGGGGATGCCCGGCGCCATCGCCACCGCAGGCCTGTGCCATGCGGTGCTGCCGTTGCCGCAAATCGCCCCCAAGCTCCTGCAAATGTTGAGAGGAGCTCGCCCATGACGACGCCTTTAACGACCGTTGCGTTTGATACCCTGGCGAATTTGCTGAAGACAAAGTCCGGGCTGGTGATCGGTATGGACAAGCTTTACCTGCTGGAAACCCGGCTTGGCAGCATCGTTAAACGCGAAAAATTGCCGGATATGAATGTGTTGGCGGAGCGTCTGCGGCGCCCCGGCAGCGATGCCCTGGCCCGCGACGTGGTTGAGGCCATGACCACCAACGAAAGCTTCTTTTTTCGCGACGACAAACCGTTCGCGCATTTTCGGACGCAGGCGTTGCCGAGAATGGTCGCGTCCCGTCCACCCGGCAGCACGCTGCGAGTCTGGTCAGCGGCCTCCTCATCAGGGCAGGAAGCCTATTCGCTGGCCATGATCGTGGCGGAATCCACCGCCTTGCTGGGCGGTCGCAAGGTGGAGATCGTGGGCACCGACATCGCCCGCGACCAACTCACCCGCGCCAGGGAGGGGCTTTATTCGCAGTTCGAGGTCCAGCGCGGCCTGCCGGTGCAGATGCTGATGCGCTATTTTCGTAAGGAGGACCCGAATTGGCGTATCGCCGAGACGATCCGCGCCATGGTGCAATTCCGGGAATTCAACCTGTTGTCGGACCTTCGCGCACTGGGACGATTCGACATCGTGTTCTGTCGCAACGTGCTGATTTACTTCGATCAACCGACCAAGTCCCGCGTGCTGGAGGCAATTTCCAGCCTGATGCCGCCAGACGGACTGCTCTATTTGGGCGGCGCCGAGACGGTGCTGGGGATCACGACGCGGTTCGCACCGATGCCGAACGAACGCGGAGTCTATGGGGTGACGGCCGGGGCGCCGAAAGTTGCCATGCCGATGCGCATGGCGGTTGTGGGGTGACCACAGGAGGACTTCAGCCCGTCACCAGTCTTTTTTGCCGGAGAACATCGCAGCCCTTGGGATGGTGCAGCAGCCACGGTGTCACGGATATGTCATGGGAAGATTAGGCCCTATCCATGAGCCTTATCCGTGACACCGACGGCGAGCAAGGTCGTGCCAGTCCGGTACAACCACGTTGTATGTTTCACGCGCGCGCGGTCACGCAGGATGGTCCTCGCCTCATCGAAGAACGTCCGGCTCACCAACTTGCGCAACCCGGCGGCGCTACCTCTCAGGCTTTGCCGGGTTCCGGCGAGAACAGCGCGGCCTTGCCGGGCTTGTCCTTCCAATCATCCGCATCTGCCGGAGCTTCTCCCTTTCGGGTGATGTTCGGCCACGCCAAGGAGAACGTGCGGTTCTTTTCCGCCCATTCCGTCGCTCGGTTGTCACTGTCCGGCAAAATCGCTTCGGCCGGGCATTCCGGTTCGCAAACGCCGCAGTCGATGCACTCGTCCGGATGGATCACGAGCATATTTTCACCGACGTAAAAACAATCCACCGGACAGACTTCGACACAGTCCATGAATTTGCAGCGAATGCAGCTTTCGGTGACCACATAGGTCATTGGGGAACCCCTGAATGATGAAAAGCACGGCGCGGGGCCGACCATTAAGCCGCGCGATATGCCGAGGATTCCGCTGCGATGCAAGACGTAGCAGACGCATCGCTGTCATCCATATACAGCAGTCTTGCTTCAGCCGCCGGGCCGCGCCGAGCCGCAAGGCTGACGACCCGCAGAACGCGCACCGAACCGTGGACCGGGATGGTCAACACATCCCCGACCCGCAGCTTCGCATGTGGTTTGACGGTCGGTTGCCGATTGATCCGAATCGAGCCTTCGGCAACCAGATCGGCGCAGTTCGAGCGAGCCTTCATGATCCTGGCACACCACAGCCACATGTCCAGCCGCTGCCAATCGCGGTCTTCCGTATCCTTTATCGCGAACCTCCCTGTCGTAAGGCCGCCAGCGCGGCGAACGGACCGGAGGATACTGTCACCGGCGGTGGCGGTTCGGCAACCGGCCGGCGACGGCGCTGCGGCATTAGCATCGGGGGTGCCGGCGGCCCCTGGTGATCGGGACCGGGTCCGGCGGCCGGAAGCACCCGGAATCCAAGCTGGCGCAGCACCGCAGGCAGCATGTCGGGCTTAATCGCAAAACGGGATGCCAACCCGGCCGGCAATGCGGCGGGACCCCGGCGAGCGTGGTAGCCAAGCTCCCCTGCGATTTTTTCGGCGATGTCCAGCCGCAGCAGGATCGGACCCGCGTCGATCCAACCGGCCATCTCGGCAAACCCCGGGGGCCATGCGGGTTGATGCGCCGGCAAGGAGACCAATGCCGGATTGGGCAATGCGGGCATCGGAATGCCGCGATGCACGGCCCATAACCGCACGCGCATCGCAGCCGCACGGGGCTTCAAAACAGCCGGCATGAACAGGGCAAACCGCCCGGAGCGAACCCCCAACACCTTAAGCCGGGGCCGCAGGCCGGCCGACAGAGTGTCTTCATCCACGCCCGGGATCAGACCGAGGGCCTCCATAAGGCGGTGGACGATGCCGCGGAGGGACGGAGCGTTTTGGGTCAGCGTTTCCGCGGCGAACAGCGGGGCAAGATCGGCCCTGATCTGACCGTCCAGCCAGAATTGCAGCCTTCCCCTGATCCGCTCCCGCTCCGCCCCATCGAGGAATTCGCTGTCCAGCACCTGCACGCGGGGCCGCAGGGGTATCGAACCGCGCATGAGCCGGGCGACGGGCACATTATCCCAGGTCAGGAGGTGATCCGGGGTCAGAGCGAAGGCGTCGTCGTTGGCGGCCTCCAGCACGCCGACCCGTCGGGGCATTTCGGCCCGCAATGCGCGTCTGGCGGCGCGCAGCACGAGCTTCTTTTCGTCGCCCACCGCCAGCGGATCGGGAACGAAGCCGAAGCCTGCGATGTGGCCGACGTTGTGGCCTTCGACAACGACTTCTCCCCGGCGGGTCACGGCGGACAGCAGGTCCTGGCCGTCGGCCTCCTCCAACCGGCGGATCAGGTGGGTGGAGCGGCGATCGACGAAACGGGTGGTGAGGCTTTCGTGGAGGGCGTCGGACAATTTGTCTTCGACTTCCCGCGCTTTGGCCTGCCAGTGGGCGGTGTCTTTCACCCAATCGGAGCGCGCGGCGATGTAAGACCACACCCGGACGCCGGAGAGGCGCTGCATGAGGGTGTCGATATCGCCGTCCGCGCGATCCAGCCCGGCGATCTGCGCCGCCAGCCAGTCGGTGGGCAGGTACGTATCGGTGGCGACGTGGCTAAATACGCGGGCGCACAGTTTGGCGTGGGTGTCGTCGGCCAATTTGCGGAAATCCGGGATCTGGCAGGAGTCCCACAGCAGGCGCACGCGCCGCTTGCCGTTCGCCAGTTTGCGAATATCGGGATCGCGGGACAGGGCCGTCAGGGTTTCCAGATCGGACGCTTCGTTGCCGCGCATCAGTCCCTGCCGGGGCGGCGGGGCGTTGAGCGTGCCGATCAGGCGATCGATGGACGAGAAATCCAGGTCGCTGTTGCGCCAGCACAGCATGTCCAGCGAGTCGAAGGTGTGCGCTTCCACCGCCGCGACAACCTCCGCGGGGATCGGCTTGCATTCGGTCGTGGTGCCGAAGGTGCCGTCGCGCATGCCGCGTCCGGCCCGGCCGGCGATTTGTGCGACCTCGGCCGAGGTCAGGCGGCGGGGGCGATGGCCGTCGAACTTGCCGAGGCCGGCGAACGCGACGTGATCGACGTTCATGTTCAGGCCCATCCCGATCGCGTCCGTGGCGACCAGGAAATCGACCTCCCGAGCCTGGTAGAGGGCGACCTGGGCGTTGCGGGTGCGGGGGGAGAGACGGCCCATGACGACCGCGCAACCGCCTTTGCGGCGGCGGATCAGTTCGGCGAGGGCATAAATCTCGGCGGCGCTGAACGCGACGACGGCGGTGCGGGGCGGCAGGCGCACCAGTTTGGCCGGGCCGGCGTAGGTCAATTGCGACAGGCGCGGGCGGGTTTCGATGTGGACCCCCGGCACGAGCTGGCGGATCAGCGGGGCGATGGTCTCGGCGCCGAGGAACATGGTTTCCACCATGCCGCGGGCGTGCAGCAACCGGTCGGTGAAGACGTGGCCTCGGTCGGGATCGGCGCAGAGCTGGATTTCGTCCACCGCGACGAATTCGGTGCGCCGGTCGAGCGGCATGGCTTCGACGGTGCAGGAGAACCAGCGCGCGTCGGGCGGGATGATTTTTTCCTCGCCGGTGATCAGCGCGACGTAGCGGGCGCCCTTGATCGCCACCATGCGGTCGTAATTTTCCCGTGCGAGCAGGCGGAGTGGGAACCCGATGATGCCGGATGAATGGGCGAGCAGGCGCTCGATCGCGAGGTGTGTCTTGCCCGTGTTCGTCGGGCCCAGGACGGCCTTGACGCGAGCAGCGAAACCGGAGTCGGAGCCGAGCATGGGAGAGATGGTTGGATGCTGCGGCGCAAAATGCAAGCGGGGATGTGTTACAGCAGCAGTTCTCATTTTGGCAAAGCGGCGATGGTGTCTCCCGTCGTCATGGTGCGGGAGAGCGAGCCATCCCCGTCTTTTGGCGCCTTGAATCAGCAAAGGCGTAAGTGGCGTGCCTTCGCGGATCATGACGAGGAACGTGCGAGACGGCCTTCACCCGATTGCCCTGCTCGCGCCCGGCACTGTTGGCTGGCACTGTTGGCTGACACTGTTGGCTGACACTGGCGAGCGATCCATGCCGTACTACGGTCGTTCCGGCCTATCCGAACGGCGGCTGCGTACGATCGCAGTTCGATTGAACCAGCGAACGCTGTAGGACGGGCTTTCAACCGCACCGACGCCCCAAATCCGACCTACCCCGCCTCATTAGCGAGCAGCGCCATTACACGGAGCGCCGACGCCAGCGGCCGATCGGGTCCGCGCGCCGAGTCCGCCGCCGCGACCAATGCGGACAGTGTTTGGCCCCGCGCATCCGCTGTTCGCAGCAGGACGGCCCAGAACGGTTCCTCCAAAGCGACGCTGGTCCGATGCCCGGCCAGCGAAAAGCTGCGTTTTATCAACCCGTTCAGCGGCGCTCTCCTTGACGATTACATGACAACCGTGTGTTGTTGTTGCTGCTTGCACTGTAGCGCAACGTCTCCCACAGTGCCTGATAATCCAAGGGAGTCCAAACATGACAAAAATAGCTGGCACGGCAACGAAATATGCAGGCGCGGCCCTGCTGCTGGGATTATCGGCGCTGCCCGCATCGGCGCAGAAGACCGTCGTCGGCATCACCGATACCGAGATCAAAATCGGCCAAAATGCTCCGTTCAGCGGCCCGGCCAGCGTCTATGGACAAATCTCC
>JANXLQ010000426.1 GCA_025355085.1 Rhodopila sp. | reverse complement strand
AGTATTGTCAGTGGCGGTGGGCATGGCAGATTCTGTCCGGGTGCCAGAGTTGGTGTCAGCACCCAATCTCTATGCGATTCCAGATAGTTAATCCATGCCCACCAGCGAATCCCTGCTATGCGGTGAATAAGATGGGCTAGGCGTAAAGCCGACCCGAGATATTGCTGGCAAAAGCCATATTTAATCCGCTTCACATGAGTTTTGGTGAAGAGAATTTTTTCTGTCTGGGCGAACCTCTACAATCGGACTCCGCCCCCTCAGCGCGATCTATCCCGAAGTTGCCTTCAGGATGGTGGGAACAAACGGCCGGCGGCGTCCGGCCCGGGCGATCGAACCACCACCTCATAACGCGTATTTTTACTTCCCCCGGGGCCGCGCCGCAGCATCCCGCGCTCCATCATCTCAAGAATATCCCGCTGCGCCGTGGGCACCGAACATTTGCCGATGGCGGCCCATTTCTTCGCAGTCAGGTTGCCGTCGAACCCATCCAGATACCGGTTCAGCACCATCTTCTGCCGCGCCGAGAAAACCTCCCCGGCAAATTGCTCCCAGAAATCCGCCTTTTGCAACACCGAACCGCGCAGCGCGTCCGCCCCGTCGATCGCACGCGACAAACATCCCAGAAACCATTCCAGCCAGTCAGAGACATCCAGGCCGCCCTTTTGCGTCCGCTCCAGCATCGCATAATAATCTGACCGCTCACGGCCGATCTGACTGGACATACTGTAGAATCGCTGCCCGGAGCCCTCCGACTGCGCGAGCGCCTGATCGGCGATAGCGCGCGCGACGCGGCCGTTGCCGTCCTCAAACGGATGCACCGTCACGAACCACAGGTGCGCGAGACCGGCGCGCAACAAACCCTCCGGTCGGGGGCCGGCGCCGAACCAGTCCAGGAAACGCCGCATGTCGTCCTCCAGGGCACCAGCGGGAGGCGCCTCGAAATGCACGCGTTGCCGCCCGATCGGCCCCGAAACCACCTGCATCGGCCCATGGGAATCGTCCCGCCACCGTCCGGTCGTTACTGTGTGCAATCCGGAATACCCGGTCGGGAACAAGGCCGCCTGCCAACCGAACAGCCGTTCGGCGGTCAAAGCCGCGTCGTATTTCTCCGTCGCATCAAGCATCATCGCCACGACACCATCCGTCTGCCGGTCAGCCGGCGCCACTGCCGCGTCCGGTATGCCCAAACGCCGCGCAAGGGATGATCGGACAACGACCCGATCCAGCCTCTCGCCCTCGATTTCGGAGGACCGCAGAACGTCCTCGGTCAGCGTCTCAAGTTGTGACTGTTGCCGTAGGTCGAAGCCAAGGCGGCTCATATTGCCCAGCAAACGCCCTTGCTTCAACCGCGCGGCGGCTAACGGCTCGATCAGGCGTGTGTTGTCCCAGCGGAAGTGCGGCCAGTCGGGTTGCTGCCAGATATACATATTCACCTCATAATATGAGGAGAATATGAGACATTCGCCTCACACGGCAAGCCTGGATTTTGCTCGTCCGCCGGGTTCCTGCACGCCGGCCCGGCAATCCTCGATCAGGGCCTCGGTGCGGACCGATCGCGCCCGCTGCGGCGCAGCGGTAGAATCCCGGCCGGACACCTGCTCAAAACGGCAGCTCATCCTGGTCTTCGCCCCACGACAGCACGGGTTCCCGGTCATCCAGGAAGTCCGTGTCCTCGTCCGGAGCGTTCGCCCAGAACGGTATCGGCCGGAGGGATATCTGTTTGGTCTTGTTCCGCCGCATCTCGAATTTCCCGGTTCGCGTGAACAGAACGCTCAGCTTCGCACACCCGAATGAACGTGGATCGAAGTCGGGCGCCAGCGTGCGAAGATAGTCGCCGATACCGTCGAAGCGGGTCCAGCCATCGTTACCGGCGTGGTGCGCTACCGCTGCATTCAGTAGCTCCAGAGCCTCGTCGATGGGCCGTATGATCCGAACCGGCTGGGGTTCTGACGTGGCTGCCGGCGGTTCCGGCTTCTGCTTCGCCGGCTTGACCGCTTTCGGCGCCTTCACCGCCTTGGGCTGCGGTGGCGGCTTCGGCAACGCGGGCAGCAGGGGCTCGGTGTAAAAGAACTGCTTGCAGGCCTGGCGGAAGGAGGCCGGAGTCTTTTGCTCGCCGAAGCCATAGACGGCCAACCCTTGCTCCCGGATGCGCGAGGCCAGGCGGGTGAAGTCGCTGTCGGAGGACACGAGGCAGAAGCCGTCGAACCGGCCGCTGTGCAGCAGATCCATGGCGTCGATCGCCAGCGCGATGTCGGAGGCGTTCTTGCCCGCGGTGTTCGCAAAATTCTGGTGCGGGACGATGGCGTGCTCCGACAGTTGTTC
>JANXLQ010000423.1 GCA_025355085.1 Rhodopila sp. | reverse complement strand
ACAATCCGCAGCGCTTCGTGAACAAAGCCCCGATGCCACCTGATAAGCCCACCGAGGTGTGGATCAACCCGCCGAAGGTGAGGCCAGAAAAACGAGTGTAAATTCCGAACCAGGCTGTCTCAAAGTCGTTGACACATTCCGATGTGGGTCGAACCGCTCGCCCGCTATGCCCTCATATCTCGGAAGGTCGTGGTCACCCGCCTTATCAACGACCCTTGCTTCAACATCGAAGCGGCAGCGGCCATCATGCGAGTGTAACTCACCGAGGCCCATGGAAACGTGATGATAGCAATCGGATACTATTACTCTCACACCCCCGATCGCGATGCGCAATATCGGGCAGAAGTTACTGCCGAGGCTGGATCGCTGTTCGGACGCCGGATACCTTCCGGCATCCAGGCGGTTAAGAAGTAAAGATTTCGACACCAATGCCTGGCTTCAGCCGACCGTGACTTCACCGTTAGCGAACGACTGCTATGCCGTACGCGTAACAGGATGGTTCAAAGAAATGCATGCTCGTCCGGACGTTCGTGATGCTGGCTTCACGTTGCTGGAGTTGCTGGTCGTAATCGCCATATTGGGATTGTTGATCGGGCTGGTCGCCCCCGCTGCCTTGCGTCAACTTGGCAGCGCCCGCACGTCTGTGGCGCGACAGTCGATCGAACGCATTGGAGGGGTATTGGACCTCTATAGGCTGGATGTCGGCGGCTACCCCACTACCGATCAGGGCCTGCGCGCGCTGATCGAACGGCCAGGGAACGTTGTAAATTGGAGCGGACCCTACCTTAAGGGTAACGAGCCGGTCGATCCCTGGAATCACCCTTACGTCTTTCGCAACCCATCCAGCCGGTCAGCCCGGGAATACGACCTGTGCTCGGAAGGCCCCTCCGGGACCGGAGGCACGGAGCAAATCTGCAACCAATAAATTATTCGCACCGACGGCGAAACGCCAGCGGGTTTATCGGCCGTCGCCAGCAAGGTCCGATTCCAGCAGGGGCCTATTGTTGTAGCCCGAGTTGCTGCCGCAGCCGAGCCGACGGATCGGATTGGCCAGAGGGGCTGCGGTTGTTCAGCATATCTGGGACCGAGGCTGCGTTTATCAGACGATCTCTAAGATCCTCGGTTAGAGCGCGCGCATCGCGCTGGTCGTGGACGACATGCGGGGTAATCAAGATCAGCAACTCCGTCCGCTGCCGGGTATCATTCTGACTGCCCGTCAACAGCCCCAGGATTGGCACGTCCTTCAACCACGGTATGCCCTGATTGCCCACCGACGTCGTGTCGGTAATCAACCCCGCCAGTCCGACCGTCTGTCCGTCCTGAACCACGACCCGTGAGGTTACATTGCGTTCGTTAAACGTTGGCGATTGAATGCCCGGGGTCGTTATTCCGGTTGCTACGCTGCTAACCCATCTTATTCACCGCATAGCAGGGATTCGCTGGTGGGCATGGATTAACTATCTGGAATCGCATAGAGATTGGGTGCTGACACCAACTCTGGCACCCGGACAGAATCTGCCATGCCCACCGCCACTGACAATACT
>JANXLQ010000114.1 GCA_025355085.1 Rhodopila sp. | reverse complement strand
GTTTACCGCGACCGCATCGGCGCCCCATCGGAGATCGGGTTCCTACGGCGCCAATATGTCGGGTTCAGCCGGCTGCATCCCGTCTGGATCGGCCGCACCTTACTGCCCGATGCCGCCGAAATCAGCCCCGACACACGGCTGCTCGGTGGAGGCCCTCCGTTCGGCCCGATCCATCGCCTGTTGTTCCGACACTTCGGGCTGGTCCCATCGCTTGGCATCCCCGGCCTCGCACCCGTCCTGCACGCCCAGTTCGCCCGCGGCGGCGCCTTGGCCCTGCCGCTGGCCCGCCACCTGGGCCTGCGCATGGTCGTCACCCTCCATGGCGGCGACGTCAGCAAGCGCAAGAACTGGGACGGCACCGTGCTGGCCAAACGCTGGCCGGCGATGCTGCGGGAAGTTGCATGCTTCGTTTGCGTCTCCGCCGCCGTCGCCGAGATCGCGATGTCGCACGGTGTGCCCCCCGAAAAGCTGGTCGTGTTGCCCATCGGCGTAGAAATCCCCAACGATCCCGCGATCAGGCGCCCAAGCGCCCATCTGTTCGTGGGGCGGTTCGTGGAGAAGAAGGGGATCGTCGTCCTTGCCGGTGCCATGCGGCGTCTAAGGGCGGCGGGTGACATGACCCCGCTGGTCTGTGTCGGAGATGGCCCGTTGCGCCCCTTGCTGGAGACCCTGACCCGCGAAATCCCGGGCATCGCCCTGACCGGCTGGCTAACACCCGACGCCGTCCGCGCCCGCATGACGAATGCCGTTTCTCTGGTGGTCCCAAGCGTGGTGGCAACCGATGGGGATGCCGAGGGGCTGCCGAGTGTGATTCCAGAGGCAATGGCTCAGGCCTGTCCGGTCATCGGATCGGATCAAGGAGGCATCGCCGAGACCATCATCGACGGCACGACCGGCCTGTTAGTCCCGCCCGGCGATGTCGAGGCTTTGGCTGTCGCCATGCACCGCGTCTCGCAAGATGTGGCGTTGGGCGCTCGCCTGGGCGCAGCCGGCTTCAGACACGCGGCATCGACGCTGAACGCGCACATTCAGTCGGCGAAGCTGGAAGATTTACTGCTATCGGCGCAAAATACCCGGACGCCTGGAAGCGGATAAACGCCAGCGCATCCAAGAGGGCTGGACCCGAAAATCGAGCGAAGAACCCCAAACACGTCATCGCCGGACTTGGTCCGGCGATCCGTGCATATCCAGTCTTTTGGACTGCATCCCCAAATCAAGCCCGGGAACAATGAGGTAGAAGCAATGCGTCCAACAAAACCAATCGCCGGACCCGAACAAAGAAGGTGGCGAAGCCTACCCCTGCCGGCACTTCATGCGCGGGTTCTTCTTGTTGATCACATAAACCCGCCCGCGGCGACGGACCACACGGCAGTTCTTGTCGCGGACCTTGGCGGAACGCAGGCTGTTACGGACTCTCATGATACGCGCTACTATCCTGGTCAAACTCGAAGGGCCGGTTGGTAGTTGCCCCTCCCCCTCCTGTCAAGCGCAACAGACCTGCCCCGCGCAGCCCCCTCTTGCTTTTCTCCTCTCACCCCGCGACTTTCCGCCCCGAGGAAAGGAAAAAACGCATGACATCGGTCTTCATCGACGGCGAGTCCGGCACCACGGGACTCGGCATCCGCGAACGCCTGGAGGCAATTCCGGCGGTCATGCTGAAAAGCCTGCCGTTCGACCGGCGCCGCGATCCCGGGGCCAGACGTGACATCATGGCGGAAGTGGACCTGATCGTTCTGTGCCTGCCCGACGATGCCGCCAAAGAATCCGCCGCCATGGCCGCTTCCCTCGGTAACGCCGCACCAAAAGTGCTGGACGCCAGCAGCGCCCACCGAGTCGCCCCCGACTGGGCCTATGGGTTCGCCGAAATGCTCCCCGGACAGGCCGGGCGCATCGCCGCCGCGCAAAACGTCTCCAACCCCGGCTGCTATCCGACCGGCGCCATCGGCCTCATCCGCCCGCTGGTCGATGCCGGCCTGATCCCGGCTGACTACCCCATCACCATCAACGCCGTCTCCGGCTACTCCGGCGGCGGCAAGGCCATGATCCAGGCCCACGACGCCACACACGGCCCGGCGTTCGAGCTTTACGGCCTCGGCCTGGAGCACAAGCATGTGCCGGAAACCGAACTGTATGGCGGCCTGACCCGCCGGCCGATCTTCGTTCCCTCCGTCGGGCACTACATGAAGGGCATGTTGGTCTCTGTCCCGCTGCACCTGGACACCCTGCCCGGCAAACCCACCGGCGCCGACCTGCGCGCCGTGCTGGAAGCCCGCTATGCCGGCTGCGATCTGGTCCGCGTCGTGCCCTCCCCCGCCGGCGGCAAACTGGAACCCGAGGCCCTGAACGACAGCGACCGCCTCGAACTGTATGTCGCCGTCAACGAGAAACACCGGCAGGCGATCCTGGTCGCGCGCCTGGACAACCTCGGCAAAGGTGCCTCCGGCGCCGCCGTCCAAAACATCGCCTTAATGCTCGGTCTCCACACCGGCGTCGGCGCGCGGGAGTTGATGAATGTCTAGCTGGCCATACGGAACCGTCTTTTCCCTGAACGGCGTCACACCCATCATCGCCGAGGACGCCTTCATCGCCCCCACCGCCGCGATCATCGGCGACGTGGTGATCGGATCGGAAACCGGCGTGTGGTTTCACTGCCTGGTCCGAGGCGACATGGGCATCATCCGCATCGGCGCCCGCACCAACATCCAGGACGGAACGGTGATCCATCTCGACTCCGGCGGCATGGACACCCATATCGGCGACGACGTGACGGTCGGCCACAACGCGGTGATCCACGCCTGCACATTGAAAAACCGAGCTTTCGTTGGCATCAGCGCGACGGTGCTGGACGGCGCGGTGATCGAGGAAGGCGGCATGCTGGGCGCCGGCGGCCTGCTGACTCCGGGCAAGGTGATCGGCCCGAATGAACTATGGACCGGCGCCCCCGCCAAGCTGCGCCGCGTGATGGACACCGAGGAACGCACCCGCTTCGACCGCAACGCAAAGGTGTATCGCGAACTGGCCAAGACGTTTCGATCGGGGTTGAAGGTAGTCCGGTAGGGCGGACCGCAATCGGTAAGCGACGGAGTATGGCCTTCTCCGTCACGACCGCCACAGCCCGCTCTTCCCCATCATCGCCGGCCCCGCGCCCGACCCGCGCCTACGCCCACGCCCGGCTCCGCAACCACGCCCGGACCCGGACCCGGACCCGGACCCGGACCCGGACCCGGACCCACGCCTAGCCTCGGACCCGCACCCAAACGTGCCGGGTCATCGCTCCCGCCGCCGCTTTTCCCGATGCGGACGGGCCTTGCCCCGGCCACCCGGCACTTGCCATGTTGGACGCACTAAACCCCCATCATGCCGAACCATGATGGTGCGGATGTTGGCCCGACATGAAGGAGTGCCAGTTGACCGAAACCGACATCGTCATCATCGGGGCCGGCCTTGCGGGCCTGGGTGCGGCTGCGGCCGTGCGCGACGCGGGCCGGCGTGCCGTCGTGCTCGAAGCCTCGAACCGCGTCGGCGGCCGGGCGTGGACGGATTATCCGGCGGCGCTTGGCGGTGTTTGGTTCGATATGGGGGCGATCTGGTTCCACGACGCGGAACACAACCCGCTGGTGCCGATTGCCCGGACTGCGGGCGACACGCTGTTGCGATCGGATGAAATCCGCAAGGAGCGCACCTTTATCGGCAATCGCCTCGCGAACCCGGCCGAACTGGCGGCATTTGGCAACGCATGGGCCGATTACGAGGCGGCGGCCGACGCGCTGATCGCGTCAAGGGGCGATGCCTCCCTGGCCGAGGTGACGCGGCAACGCCCCAATGACCCTTGGGCGGCGACCATCGAGGCATGGGAAGGCCCGGTGATCTGCGCGGTCGATGCCGGCCGGTTCAGTGCATTGGATTGGCGGCGCAATGCGTTGGGCGGCAGCAATCTGGTGCCGGACGGCGGCATCGGGGCGTTCGTCCAGCGGCGGCTGACCGGGGGCCTGGCTATCCGGTTGAACACACCGGTCACGCGGGTGTCCCGGGGCGGGGCGGGTGGACGGGTCACGGTCGAAACTCCGGCCGGATCGATCTCCGCCGGAGCCTGCATCGTTACAGTTTCTACCGGCGTGCTGGCCTCCGGCATGCTGGCGTTCGACCCGGTGCTGCCGGCACGCGTACTGAATGCGGTGCAGTCCCTGCCCATGGGATTGGCGATGAAGGTCGCCCTGCGCGCCACCGGTCCGGACCGGTTGGACCTGCCGTTGCACTGTTCGGTGGATCGCATCCTTGAACGTCAGGGGGAGCCGTTGATGCCGTTCCAGTGTTGGCCGTTCGGGCGCGACTATGTGCAGGGCTGGATCGGCGGGTCCGTCGCCCTGGACCTGGCAAAGGCCGGAGAAGCCGCCGCCGTGGACTTCGCCCTGTCCTATTTACGCCGCGCATTCGGTGGCCGGGTGGACCGGTTATTCGCCGGTGGGGCGTCGTTGGTGACGCACTGGGATGCCGATCCCCTGGTGCGGGGTGCCTACTGCTATGCGGTCCCGGGATCGGCGCACGCCCGCGATACGTTGGCGGAGCCAGTGTCCGATGGCCACCTGATGTTCGCGGGCGAGGCGTGCCATGTGCCGTTCGCCGGGACTGTCGCAGGCGCATGGCTCAGTGGGCAAACCGCGGCTCGGACCGCACTGGCGGCAATACGCAGGCAAGGTTTCGCGGTGGAATAGAACCCGGCGGTTCCTGCGCCCGGCATGCCGATCGGCATGAATTGCCTGCACCCGCGCGGCGACTGCACGCGAGCATGACCACCACTGCGACCGCCGCCCTGACGCTACTCGATGTTGCGTGCGATGGAGCAGCGGCCTGCGAAACCGCTCGCGATTTGGATTTAAGCGGTCTTTTTCGCGATCTTCACTCCGGCGGCCTCTTCATAAAACCGCACCATCTCGTGAATATCGCCATTGCGGCCGAACCGTTCGATGCCCATGCGGTAATTGCGCAGGATCAGCGGCGTCAGCGTCAAATGTTCGAACCCGTTTCCCGCCAGTTCCGCCGCCAGCGCCACGTCCTTTTCCATCAGCGCCATGCTGAACCGGGCTTCGAAATTGCCGGAGAATATATTGTTCGGAAACACCGCCAGGGTTGCACTGTTGCGGCCGGAGGACTTGTTGATCATGTCCACCACGATGGCGGGATCGAGCCCGTTGGCGGCTGCGATGCTGACGGCTTCGAACGCCAGCAGCCGATTGGCGGCGGACATCATGTTGTTCACTGCCTTCAGCGTGTGACCCGCACCCAGCGGCCCCACATGCGCGATGTTCGGGCTGATGACTGTCAGCACCGGCGCTACACGAGCGTATTGTTCCGGTGTGCCGCCAACCATGATCGCGATCGTGCCGGCGTCCGCGCCCGGCGCCCCGCCGCTGACCGGGGCGTCGATCAATTCGATACCGGTCCCTTCCAGTTCCGCTGCCATCGCCCGTGTGGCCGCGGTTGCGCCAGAGGTTTGATCGACAATCAGGCCGCCCGGTCGCAGGCCCCGGATCAACCCATCATTATCACCGAAAATCACCTCCCTCACCTGCGTCGATGTCGGCAGGCAGGTCATGACGATATCGGACGCCGCGCCCACCTCGGCCGGCGAACCGACCACTGTCGCGCCCAATGCAGCGAAGTCGGCGCACCGTTCCGGCGATAGGTCGAAGACGGTCAGTTTGTGCTCACGCAGCAGACGCCGGGCAAGCGCGCCACCCATCACGCCGAGGCCAACGTAGCCGATGCGAGGTTTGTCCATGGTCCGTTTCCCTTTATGATTTTGTTTAGGCTTTTTGCGCGTTACGGTTGAAGCCGGCCCCGCAAGGTTGCCGCCTTCTCCGGTTGAGCCATCGTGCGGCCTGGTACTGGAACGCGCCAGTGGTAAAATCTAACGGCAAGAACCCTCATATTTTACCACTAACCATTGATTTGGCAGACGATTCGACCAACGCCCGGGACGTAAGCGTTGGGATCGGGCCGCTAGTTCTGGCGTCCCATCAATCCACGCGCGATCACCTGCGCCTGTATCTCGGCCGCGCCCTCAAAAATCGAGAGAATACGCGCATCGCACAGCACGCGGCTGATCGGGTATTCCACCGCGTAGCCGTTGCCGCCATGGACTTGCAACGCACTGTCGGCGTTGGAGAACGCCACCCGAGCGGCCAACAGTTTCGCCATGCCGGCTTCGATATCGCAGCGTTGGCCGCTGTCTTTCTGGCGGGCGGCGAAATAGGTCAGTTGGCGGGCGAACATGGTTTCGGTCATCATCCAGGCGATTTTGTTGGCAACACGCGGGAAGCCGATGATCGCCTTGCCGAATTGATTACGGTCCCTGGCATAGGCCGCGCCGAGTTCCAGTGCATTCTGCGCCACACCCAGGGCGCGGGCGCCGGTTTGAATGCGGGCGCTTTCGAACGTCTCCATCAACTGCTTGAAGCCTTGGCCTTCTACGCCACCGAGCAGGTTGGCGGCCGGAACTTTGAAGTTTTCAAAGGCGATCTCGTATTCCTTCATCCCTCGGTAACCCAGGACCTGGATTTCGCTGCCACTCATACCTTCGGCCGGGAATGGATTTTCGTCAGTGCCACGCGGCTTTTCCGCCAGCAGCATCGAAAGTCCACGATAGCCCGGCGCCGAGGCGTCAGTGCGGACCAGCAATGTCATCAGGTCGGAGCGCGATCCGTGGGTGATCCAGGTTTTTGCCCCGGTGACATAGTAGTAGTCGCCATCCCGCACCGCGCGGGTGCGCAGGCTGCCGAGATCGGAACCGGTGTTCGGTTCGGTAAACACCGCCGTGGGCAGAATCGCACCGGAGGCGATCTTCGGGAGCCAGCGTGTCTTTTGCTCCGCTGTCCCGGCAATGCCTATCAGTTCGGCAGCGATTTCCGCTCGGGTGCCCAGTGAACCGACCCCGATGTAGCCGCCGCTGAGTGCTTCGGACACGACGCACATGGCGATCTTGCCCAGGCCGCTGCCGCCGTCCTCTTCGCGCACCGTCAGACCGAAGACACCCATCTCGGCCAGTTGCTGAACAACCGGCATGGGGATGAGTTCGTCGCGCTGATGCCAGCCCTGGGCGTGCGGTGCGATCTCGGTTGCCGCGTAGCGCAGGAACTGTTCGCGAATGGCCGCGATCGTTTCATCTTCGATGCCGACGTCGCCGAAGCGGCCGTCTATCGAGGCGCTCGCCAGACACTGACGGGCGGCATTCAATGCGGCGGGATCGGACAGGCGCGCCATTATTGGGCTGGTCAGAAGACCGAGCGCCACCTCGGGGGGAATACCGATATCGGATGGGCGGACCATCTCCGTCTGGCTGATCGGGATACCGCCCGCCAGTTGCGAGAGATACTCGGCAAAACCCAAGCGCAGGATCGCCGCTTCGATATCCGTAAAATTACCAGCCGCCTGCAGGCCGTTGGCCCAGCGCAGCGCCTGACGCAGCGCCTCGATATAGGTGGCCTGCCAGGCGAAACCGTGCGCCGCCAGTTGATGCACGTCGATCAATGCTGCGTTCGGCTTGCCGTTCTCGGTCACCAGCAGGGAGACGGCGCGACGCGATGCCTCAACCAACTGTTCCGCCAGCGTCATTGCGCTGCCGCAGAGACCCAACAGTGCTTCTTGTGCGTTCGACACGTTCGCTATGTCCTATCGATTTGTGGGGCCGGCGACGACGCCGGCATCGTGCAGCTTGCCGTATTGGGCGGACGACAGGCCCAACAGGCCGGTCAGAACGGCTTCGGTATGCTCGCCCAGGCGCGGCGCCCGAGCCGCCGGCGGGCGGATGTCGGTGCTGAATGCCAATGGCACGGCGTTGGCCAAAATCCGGCCGGCTCCGGGTTGGTCTATTTCGCCGAACATGGGGTTTGCCAGCGAGCAGCGCGGGTCTTCATGCACCAATTGGCCAAAATCCTGATACGGCCCCCACAGCACGCCGCTGCCATCCAGGGCCGCGTGAATTTCGGCCAGCGTGCGCCGGGCGAACCACGGCTTTAGCACGGCGCAAATGGCGTCTGTTGCCTCGAAACGCCCGCCTTCGGTGTCCAGGTCGAGGTCCAGCATCGGCCCGATCATCGCCAGCTTGTCCGTTAGGCCGGTAGCCTTGCCGATCGCCCGCCATTGGCGGTTGGAGATCGCGGTCAGCATGATCCGGCGTCCGTCCGATGTGGCAAAATCCCGGCCAAACGCGCCGTACAGGTCGTTGCCCAGCGGCGGGCGCACAGCGTTGTTAACCTGAACGTCAGCGACATAGCCAAGGTTGGCGACCGAGGCTAGCATCACGTCGGACAGCGCCAGCGTCACCTCCTGGCCATGCCCGGTGCGATGGCGGGCGCGTTCCGCCGCCAGCAAACCGGTCGAGAGATACAGGCCCGTGGCGATGTCCCAGGCGGGCAGGACGTGGTTGACGGGTTCCCCGCCCCGGCCGGTGGCGAAGGGAAAACCACTGGCGCAGTTGACGGTGTAGTCGATGGCGGCGCCGCCGTCGGAGTTGCCCATCAGGCGCAGGACGATCAGGTCTTCGCGGCCCTGCTTCAGCACATCGTATCCCATCCATTTACCCGCCGGCAGGTTGGTCAGCAGAATGCCCGCATTCGGTCCCGGTGCGCGGATCAGCGACTGGGCGATCTCCTGCCCTTCCGGCGTATTTAGCGCGAGGCAGACCGAACGCTTGGATTTGTTCAGGCTGGCCCAGTACAGGCTGGTGCCATCGGGCGCCAAGGGCCAACGCTTTGCGTCGATGTTGCCACCGATGGGATCGATACGAATGACGTCGGCACCGAGCTGCGCGAGGGTCATGCCGCCCAATGGGGCCGCGATAAAGGCGGACACTTCCACGATGCGAAGGTCGCTCAGGATGCCAGGCATAGGATCGTTTTCCCGTGGTGTGGGTTCTGCGGAATAACCCGGCGATGCGCGATTGGCATCGGTCAGGTGGTGGGGGTCAATACGTAGCCGATCAAACGGCGCTGGTCACCATTATGGCCGCGGTTAAACGGCCCATTGGCGATCAGCCGCATCGCGTAGAGCATGACGGCGGATTCGGCGCCAGCGACGGCGCTTGCACCATCGGCTTACCAGCCGCCATCGACACCGATTGCCTGGCCGGTGACGAAGCTCGCCCCGTCCGAAACCAGGAACGCGATGGTCGCCGCGACCTCCTCCGGGGAGCCGAAGCGACCGACGGGAATGTCCTTCGCACGCTCCCTGAAACCGGCCTCCAGGTCATCGCCGTATTCGCGCCGATTGGTGCTGATCGCCCGCGTCGTCCGGATCGGACCGGGAAGCACCGCGTTGACGGTGATGCCGAACGGTGCGAGGTCGGCGACAACCACGGCGATGCCCGAAGCTGCCAGCACGAGGGCGGTGGAGTTGCCGATACCAACAGGTTTGCCGCAACCGGTGATCAATGCGACACGATTGGTGGCCGGCATGGAATTCTCCCGTTGCTTTCCAGCAGAATAGCGCATGGCAGACGGACTGGCGATGGCGGGCGTTCCCGGCCGAAGCGTTCGTATCCTGGCCGGCATCTTCCCTACCCCGGCGCGAGCGCTATACTTGCCGCAACCAATAAGGGAGCGAGCATCATGCAAAGCAGCGCCGCCATCTTTCGCCGGGTCCACGAAGCACTGACGATCGAAACCGTGGACATCGACAAACCCCGAGGCCGGGAAGTGCTGGTCCGTACCGCTGCCACCGGCGTGTGTCACAGCGATTTGCACGTCGTGGACGGACTGAGCCGCTATCCCATGGACCTGCCCTTCGTACTGGGTCACGAAGGCGCCGGCGTGGTCGAGGCGGTGGGTGCCGACATTACCAGCATGCGGGTGGGCGAGATGGCACGCACGGTGCCGATGTTCGATTAGCGCGCCGGTTAGCGCCGAATGCTGGTGCCGGCGAGGCCGCCGGCTGGCGACCGATGTTGTTGGCAGACAACGGAACGACCGAACTGTAGAGGAAAGAACACATGACCCAGCCGCACGATCCGGACACGGATGCCCGGACAGCACTTCGCCTGCTGGGTCCCGATCCAGCCAACTGGGTGCCTGATCGTCCGGGCATCGATCACAACGTCACGATCGCCGGCGGCGGACAAACCGGATGCGCGCTGGCGTTTGCATTGCGGCGCTCCGGGATCGGCAAGGTCACTGTGCTGGAAGCGGCACCGAACGAGCAACGGGCCGGCATCTGGTTGAATGCCGCGCGCATGAACCTGTTGCGGACGCCGAAAGCACTGCCGGGCCCGGAACTCGGCATTCCGGCGCTCAGTTTCCAGGCATGGTACGAAGCGCGCCACGGGCAGCAGGCTTACGCCGGGATCGACCGTATCAAACGGACCGATTGGGCTGATTACATCCGTTGGTATAAGCATTTCCTTGGTATCAATCCGCGCTATGCGACCCGCCTGACGCGGATTGAACCGCTTACGGATCATTTTCGGTTGCACCTTGATGGCCCAAATGGGGTCACGACCGAAACGACCAGAAAGATCGTCCTGGCCACGGGTTTCTTTGGCGGCGGCGGCAAGTTCGTTCCAGATGTACTGACGGCTAACCTTTCACCCGCATTGTACGCCCACACAGAAGACGCGATCGACTTCACCGCGCTGCGCGGCCGGACTGTCGCTGTGATCGGGGGTGCCGCCGCGGCCTTCGACGCCGCTGGAGTCGCGTTGGAGCATGGCGCCGCCGCCGTTCATCTGTTCGCCCGGCGCGACACCATCGCCGCGACGCCGATAACCCGATCCCGCGGCTTTCCCGGTGCTTATGACAACTACTACCAGCTTCCCGACGCCGACCGGTGGCATCAGGCGATGCGGTATTTCCGCTTCGGTTCGACGCCAACGACCGACGCGATCGAGCGCACTGTGAAATTTCCCAATTTTCATTTGCACCTCGCGGCGCTCTGGGCGAATGCGACAGAACGCAACGACGCAACCGAGACAACGATAAATGGTGAATCCTATCGTTTTGATTTCGTGATCGCCGGCACCGGCTATTCCCCCGGCCTGGCATCGCGGCCAGAATTGATCGATTTTGCCAACCATATCCTGCTTTGGCGCGATCGTTTCCTGCCACCCCAAGCCGAACGCGACGAAATGCTCGGTTTTTACCCTTATCTGGGTGCAGGGCACGAATTCCTGGAAAAAACGCCCGGCGCATCGCCCTTGCTAAAGCACATCCATGTGCAGAATCCGGCGGGGTTCCTGAGCTTCGGACTGCCAATCGGCGATGTCCCGAGTATGAAGCGAGATATTCCGGTGATTGTCAGCCGAATCAGCGCCGATCTGTTCCACGATGACCTGACCATACTGCGCAATCGCATGAACGGCGATGTACCACCGGATTTCAGCACCGAACTCTATCGCTCGGCGGTTCGGTAGCGGTTGAGTAGGCCCGGGATTCGGAGCAGCATAACCCGCGAACATGGAGGAAACAGACATGCAACCTGGAAAACGACTTCTCGATAAAGTGGCGATTATTTCCGGCGGCGCTTCCGGCATTGGCGCCGAGACGGCACGCTTGTTTGCCGCGCACGGTGCCAGCGTCGTCTTGTGCGACCTGCAAGACGAACTTGGGCACGGAGTGGCACAGGAGATTACCGATGCCGGCGGTGTTGCCGAATACCACACGCTGGATGTTTGCGATGAGGATCGCTGGCTCTTTATTGTGGCCGATACCGAACGGAAATACGGTAAGGTGAACGTGTTGGGGAACATTGCCGGCATCTCTGGCAGACCCGCCGGAATGACCGTTCAAACCGGCAACATCGCCGGCACGCCGCTGACGGAACAAACACTGGAGAACTGGAACCGCATCATGGCGGTGAATGCGACGGGCGTGTTCCTGGGCACAAAGAGCGTCATCCCGGCGATGCAACGGGCCGGTGGGGGTTCGGTGATCAATATCTCGTCCATTTGCGGCATTGTCGGGTCGTTCGCCAACGCCGCCTATCATGCTTCAAAAGGCGCGGTCCGCATCTTCTCCAAATCCGCGGCGATCCAGTATGCCAAGGACCAGATCCGGGTGAACTCGGTCCATCCCGGATTTGTCGATACGCCGATGGCGCGTCCGGGATTGCTGGGCAATGAGAGCGGCAAGGCGCGCATGGAAGCCACGCCGCTGGGTCGTTTCGGCAAGCCCATCGATATCGCCATGGGCTGCCTGTATCTCGCGTCTGACGAAGCATCCTGGGTGACCGGCAGCGAACTTGTTATCGATGGCGGTTTGACGGCGGGCTGAGATCGTTGCGGCTAGCTGCCGTCTTTGGTCCACAGGTTGTCCCACACTAAATCTTGCCATTTCTCGGGTTTGGTCTTGAGCGTGCCGGCGGCATACATGAAGTCGGCATGCTTTTTTAGTCCGCGCGGGGTGGAACTATAGATGATCGTCCGGGGATCGACGATCATCGCTTCGATCCAGGCCAGATTGTGCTTCTGCGGTTCGCGCGCGACGTAGAGTTCGGCTGATTCGCGGGGGTGCCGATGGATGAAGTCGAACGCCTCTTCGAACGCGGCGGCGGTGGCGGCGTACAGCTTCGGATTGTTGTCGTGGAAGCCGGCGCCGGCGTACAGGACGGAGATGGAGGAACCGTGCTCCAGATAGTCTGCCGAACTCAACACCTGATGAACCTTTCCGGACTCCAGCGCCTCGACGCTGAACGGAATTATCGCGGCCTGGGACCGTATTGGCCCGGCGCCGCTTAACAGCATTGCCAAGCCGTCCGGATTGGACATCGAAACCATATTCGGATCCAACCGAAACCGCTCTTCCCAACCGTATTCCCTGGCTGCGGCCATTTGCAGGGTCAGTGCCTGGGCCGTGACCTTGATCGCGCTGACGGCGATACGATCGTTGGGGCCGAAGTCGCGTATGCTGTGAATGCGCGGGTCGTTTGTCAGAAGCAATATGGGCGAACTGGATAATGGCGTGACGACCCGCACCTTGCCAGCGCCCCGGGTCTTGTCCCACAAGACGAAGGCGGGACCGAAGCCCCCCATTGCCAGATCGGCGTCGCCAGCCAGCAGAAGGTCGCTGCTCGCCGGGCCGCTGGCCATGTGCATCAGCGTAACCTTGATGTCGCCCAGGCCGGCGGCTTTGGCGTGCTTCTCTATCAGGCCACGGTCAACCGCGACATACGTGGGAAGGTAGCCCAGCCCGTACGGCATGACGATGCGTACCTGGTTGGCTTCGGCCCTTACCTGCGGCGTCATGGCCAGGGCGAACAGCGACAGCACCGCAGCGAGCGCATATTTCCGAAACGATCCTTGCATGGTGTTTGGCTCCATCACAGTAGATCAGTTGTGCTTACCGAGCACGTATGCCCTCCGCATCGCCCAACTATCGGTTACTGCCGCGAAAGGCACAAGCTCGGTTTGGCCCGAATGTCGGAGGGTCACGATGGACCATCTTATTTCTTGAGCGACCGATGCGTTCGTCGTGTTGCCGCATCGGCGATCCCGGAGAAAGCTTGCGCCAACCCGCCCGGTGGTTCTTCATGATCCCAAACTCGGGAGGAAACCATGACCCTCAGTCTCGACGGAATACGCGTGCTTGAACTGGCCCGCTATCAGGCCGGGCCGCGCGGCGGCATGATCTTGTCCGACCTCGGCGCGGAGGTGATCAAAATCGAGCGGATCGGCGGCGAGGAAACGCGCAAAAACCCGCCCATGGTGCGGGGCCAAAGTATCTATTTCAGCGTCTATAACCGTGGCAAAAAAAGCATTTGCCTCGACATGCGCAGCGCCGAGGGCAAGGCGATCTTCACCGATCTGGTCAGGCGATCCGATGTGGTGCTGGAAAACTTTCGCCCCGGCACGATGGCGGCGATGGGGTTTGGCTATGAATCGCTGAAGGCGATCAACAGCGGCATCATCCTGACGTCGGTTTCGGGCTTCGGCCAATACGGTCCTTACACCGAACGGCCGGCGTTCGACCCTTTGGGTCAGGCCATGAGTGGTTTGATGGACCTAACCGGCAGGCCGGTTGGGCAGCCCCTGGGCGTCGCGTCCTCGGTCGTCGATCGATACACCGCGCTGCACGCGACCATCGGCACGCTGGCTGCGCTGCGGCATCGCGACCGCACCGGCGAGGGCCAAATGGTGGATGTCTGCCTGCTGGATTCCGCGCTGACGATGGTTGAGATTCCAAGCTCTTACTATCTTTCGACGGGTGAGGAGGGCGGCGAGACCGGCCGCCCCCCTTATCGCGCCAAGGACGGCTATGTGGTGATTTCCGCTGTGGGGCGTGAGATGGCGACGCGGCTGATGACATTGGTTTCAGGCCCCGGAGCCGATACGAGCCCGATCGTTCCCGCCGCCGCCGATGCGCGCCGAGCCGCGCTGGATGCGTGGTGCGCGTCTCGGACGGTTGATGAAATTGTTACGACGTTGCTTGAACTCGGTGTGCCGGTTGCGCCGGTGCGGACCATTCCCGAAGTCGTGAAAGACCCGCACATGTGGGCGCGCGAGATGATGGTGAAGATGGACGATCCGGTTGCCGGTGAGGTTTATGTGCCGGGCGTGACGGTGAAAATGTCGCATACGCCGGGCCGGGTGGGACCGGTGCCAACCCCGGGCCAGCATACGGACGAGGTTTTGGGCAGGCTGCTGGGATATGATGCCGAACGCCTGCGGTCGTTGCGTGACGAGAAGGTGATAGGATGATTGTGTGGAAGCACGACACGACGGATGACGGCGAACCCGCAACGCCGTCCATTTACATTCAAGGAAGGGGCCATCATCTGTCCGATCTGCATTTGTTCGACTAAGCCCGGGCTGTCCGACTAAGTTCAGGCTGTTCGACTAAGCCCGGGCTGTTCAATCCAACCAGTCAGCGATATCGCTGCTGTTGAATTCAGTTGCCTGACCGTGCGGAAAACGTCAGCATAGCGAGACATAGAATCGATGAACACGTTTTGATTTTTGAGTATTCCGCGACCTTCCATAAAAGGGGGGCCGGAGCAAAAGGGGGGCGGCATGGTTGACGCAATCGAGAAATCCGCAATGCGGAAGATCTACCTGAGGCTGCTTCCGTTTGCCTTTATCACCTATAGTCTTTGCTATATCGACCGAATCAACGTCACATTTGCCGGCCTTACCATGCGGGGCGACCTCGGCCTGTCCGCCACAGCCTTCGGATTCGCGGTCGGCACATTCTACTGGGGCTATTTCCTGTTCGAGGTTCCCAGCAATATCATTATGGAAAAGGTTGGCGCGCGCCTTTGGATCGCACGGATCATGATCACCTGGGGCATCCTCGCCGGATTGACCGCGCTGGTCACCGGCCCGGTCAGCTTCGCCGCCGTTCGCTTTCTGCTGGGCGTCGCCGAGGCTGGTTTCTTCCCCGGGATGGTGTTGTATTTTACCTATTGGTTCCCGGCCTACCATCACGCGCGCATCGTCTCCGGTATTCTGGCGGGATTTGTCGTGGCAGTAGCCGGCGGTGCGCCAATTTCCACCGGCCTTCTTAGTCTTGACGGACTGTTCGGGCTGCGAGGCTGGCAGATCATGTATATCGCCGAAGCTGTTCCCACCGTCTTATTCGGCATTGCAACGCTATTCGTGATGACCGACCGGCCGGAGCAAGCCAGTTTCCTGACCGTTGAGGAAAAAGCGTGGCTTAAGGCCAAACTGGATTCCGAACGACAGGCCAAGGAAGCCGTTCGGACGTTCAGCGTGTTGCAGGGGATGTTCGACCCCAAGGTTCTTTTGCTGTCCCTAAACTATTTTGGTATTGTTACCGCCAGTCTTGGCATGTTGTTCTTCATTCCACAGATCATTAAGTCGATAGGTGTCACCAACAACATGACTGTCGGTTGGCTGACCACGCTGCCCTACCTTTGCGGCGGTGTCAGCCTGGTTGTCTGGGGCCGCATATCCGACCGAATGAAGGAACGCCGCTGGAACCTGCTTGGTGCCTGCGTTGTGTCCACGGTTGGCCTGATTGTCGCTGGATTGACCATGGGTACCTGGTGGGCGCTGGTCGGCATGTCGATCGCGGCTATCGGTTTTTATGGCTCGAAAGGCCCGTTCTGGGCGATGCCGCCGATGTTCCTGACCGGCAGCGCAGCCGCCGCTTCTTTCGCCTGGATCAATTCCATCGGCAACCTCGGCGGATTTTTCGGCCCCTGGTATGTTGGCGTGATCCGGGATGTTACCGGCAGCTACGCCGGTGGTTTGTTTGGACTTGCCCTACTCGGCCTGATCTCAGCTCTGATCGCGGCGTTCTGCCTGGATATCCGCGATGCCGTTGGTTCCGAACCAAAGGCCGAGATCAGTTTGCAAGCAGACTGATAACAGGTCCTTGTCAGCAGTCTGTTATCGATTTAGGTGGCCGATTCAAAAATTCCACAGCGAAGTGTGCTTCGTCAAAATCAGCGGTCTGAGGCGTGCGATAATCCGGTGCGAAGGTCCGTCTCGCCCAAAATAAGTCGCCGCAACGGCGTTGCCGCCTACCGCCCGCCACCTCCACCGAACGCATTGAACGCGATCAGCGTGTAGGTGTCCTTGACCCCCGGCAACGTCTGGACCTTCTCGGTCACGAATAGCCCAATGTCCTGATCCGCCTCCAGATAGAATTTCCCCAGCAGATCGTATTGCCCGGATGTAGAGAACAACTCCGACATTTCGGGGATTGTGTCGGCGGCCTCCCGCGCCACGCGATACGCCTGCCCCATCTCGCATTTGATCTGCACGAAGATCGCTCGCATCGTTGCCTCCTGGTATCCGGACCGGCGGTCATCGTAACCCGCCCCTGCGGTTAGCATGTTAACGCGAGGAGCGGTGGGGGCGATAGCGGGGCCGATTATGTCGATGTCAGAGACGGTTGCGCCCTCCACCGCCGACTTCACCGAAACCGGCACCGCAAGGCGTGGATGGTGGGCCTTCGCCCACCATGACGATGATAGGCGGGCGTGACGACGATAGGCGGGCGTGACGATGATAGGCGGGCGTGACGACGATAGGCGGGCGTGACGATGATAGGCGGGCGTGACGATGATAGGCGGGCGTGACGCGGCGGGGCCGCTCGCCTATCTTGCCGCAATCGAGACCAACCGGGAGAAAACATCAGATGGACCTTACCAAGGCGCGGAAAGCGCAGACCGTTTTGCGGCACGGCGGAAAAGTGCTCGCGGACGCACTCGTCGCGCAAGGCATCGACCATGTGTTTGAGGTACCGGGCGAAAGCTTCCTCGATACGCTCGACGGTCTTTATGACCAGGGCGGCAAAATCAAACTTGTGACGTGCCGGTTTGAGGCTGGGGCGGTCAATATGGCCGACGCTTACGGCAAACTCACCGGACGGCCGGCGGCGGCGATGGTGACTCGCGGCCCGGGTGCCTGTCATGGCGCGATCGGGGTCCATGTCGCGTTCCAGGACAGCACGCCGATGCTGTTGTTTGTTGGGCAAATCCCCCACATGGACACCGGCCGCGACGCCTTCCAGGAAGTCGATTACCGCCAGATGTTCGCCCCGCTGGCGAAATGGGTCACCCAAATCGACCACGCCAAACGCATCCCCGAGGTCGTTGCCCATGCGGTCGATGTCGCGACCCGCGGACGCCCCGGCCCGGTGGTGATCGCGCTGTCGGAGGAAATGCAGAAAGACCAGGTGCAAATCCCGGACCTGCCCCGAGGCGACGTCAGCCCCGCCTTCCCCGATCCGGCGGCGATGCTGAAAATGCGGTCTTTACTCACCAAAGCGAAGAAGCCGATCGCCATCGTTGGCGGCTCCTGCTGGACGCAGGCCGGCCGCGCGGCGTTGCACACATTCCTGTTGGAAAACAATGTTCCGGTGACGGTCGGGTTCCGCCGTCAGGCGCACTACGACGGCAGTCAGGATAATTTCGCCGGAGATTTGGGCGTCGGATCGGACCCGGGGTTGATCGGCAAGCTGCAAGAAGCCGACCTTATCCTCGCCATCGGCAGCCGGCTCGGTGACGCAGTGACACAAGGGTACACACTGCTGGATATGGCGGGTAGTACGCCGATCGTTCAGGTTCTACCGGACGGGGCCGATATCGGCCGGGTTTTCCGCACCGCCCTGGGGATTGTGTCCGACCTGAATACGTTCGCCATCGCGGCGGCGGGCCTTGATCCGGTGAAGCCGGTTTGGGGCAAATGGACGCAGGAACTGCGGTCATTAAGAGAAGCCCAGCGCGCCGTGCCGAATTATGAGGGCAATTTGAACCTCGGCACGGTGATGCGCGAACTGGAAACGATGCTGACCCCGGATGCCATCGTCACCACCGACGCCGGCAATTTCGCGGGTTGGGCGACTCGATTCCTGAACTTTAAGGAAGGCCAGCGCTACATCGGGCCGACCAACGGCGCGATGGGTTACAGCGTTCCGGCTGCAGTCGGTGCGAAGATCGCGTTTCCGGATCGCATGGTCGTCGGCATGGTCGGCGATGGCGGCTTCATGATGACGGGGCAAGAGATCGCCACCGCCTTTCACCACGGCGTCGCCCCGATCATCATGGTGTTTAACAACCAGATGTACGGCACGATCCGTATGCATCAGGAAAAAGCCTACCCCTGGCGCGTGTCCGGCACCGCGCTGACCAACCCCGACTTCTGCAAATACATCGAGGCGTTCGGCGGCCACGGCGAAGTCGTCACCACCACCGAGGAATTCGGCCCCGCCTTCCGCCGTGCGGTCGAAAGCGGCAAGCCGGCACTGATCGAGCTGCGCACCAACCCCGATCAGATCACCACGCGGGCAACAATTGCCGATCTTCGGGCTGGTAAGACTCCACCGAAACCCGCACCTAAGGCCAAACGGGTCGCCGCGCCGGTGCATCGCGTGTCTCCGGCCAAGAAGCGCGGTTGAACGAACGCCTGCCAGATGGGCGGCGGCTGTATGCCGCGATACGGCCGTCGCCCATCTGGCAAGGGCGCCGGCCAAGCCCGGCAGCTTGATGCTGCCGTACAATCCCGATTGGCGATGGCTGCTGCGACGAACCGGCAGCCCTAGTACCCGACCGCCCGTCTGTTTCGCCACCGGTCCGCGGTGCCTGGACCGAGGCGGTTCAGCCCATCCTGGATGCCGGATTTTAGCCCATCCGGCCTTTGCGGCCCTTGGGCGACCGGTCATCGGGCTTCAGGCCAAGACCGCTCTGCAATGCCAGGCTGGAGCGCAGTTTCGCGTATTCCCTGGCGACCATCGGATAGCTTTCCGGCAATTCCCATTTCGCCCGGTATTCGTCCGGCGTCATGTTATGCACCGTCAGCAGATGACGCTTGAGCATCTTCATGCTCAGCCCGTCTTCCATGCAAACCAGATGGTCGCCGAACACCGTCTGACCATAGGTGGGATGTACGTATGTGTTGTCGGCCGGGCGATGCGAGTGTTCGGCGTGGTCGTGCTGAAGGCCATTATGTCCGGAATGCATGTGGGATGCGGGCGCCGCTGTCCACGAACCGGCCGGACTGATATCTGCCAACGTATTGTAAACGTTCCGGATAGAATCAGTTATTGCGTCCATGTGGACTTCGTTATGACGGGCATGCGCAGCAACGATTTGGGCAGACAGTGCGAGCAGGTATCGAGTGTGGCCAGACATTCGTGTCAGTTCCTATGCAAAAATGAAGCTTTGACGTTTTTTTAACGTTGTATTAGCATTTCGTCTAACGTCAATATCATTCCACGCAATAGGGCGCCGGAACGATCGAAACGAGGCGGGGGGTTATATGAGCGAACATACTTTCCAGGATGCCTACGCCCGTGTGCGTGGCCGTCACGACAATCAGGCCTGGTTTGCCCTCTCACCGCGAGAGATCACCGATTCGATCTACCGGGAAATCAGGGCCCTGGACCGCGAACATCTGATGCATCGCGACGCCGGGTTCGTTCCAATATCGATCGCAGCGGAGTAGTGCCACCGCTTCGGCATCGCTCAGGGAGCGTTAACGTGAATTTAACGGTATTCTAATCCTGGATTAATTGCCGGGCGACGGAACCGCTTGGCATGTCGGGCGTTAGTTCTGGCGTGATGAATCTCCTCAGGTCCGGCACGCTCGCTCCTGAAACGCCTCGGCATGACCGTGGCGCTGTTGCGAACATTTATCATTTGCATCCATTGGCTGCCGGTCCGCTTGACGAGTGGGCAACCGCTTTTGCCCGCATTGCCACGATGGGTTTCAGCCATGTGTGCCTCGCCCCGCCGTTCGAGCCGGGCCAGCAGGGCGATATATTTGTTCATGCAACGTTCGACCGCCTGCACCCGGCGCTTAGATTTACCGGTTCCGCCGATCAAGGCATTGCTCGGGCAGCGGACATGGCCGATCGCGCCGGACTGACGCTGATGTTGGATGTCGCCCCCGGTCAGGTGGCGATCGGCTCGCCTTTGCACCAGCGGCACCCCGACTGGTTCGGTTCGCCCGGCGGCGGTTGGATGGCCGACCCGAGACGGCCGCAGCACAGGACCGATGTCGCAGTGCCGCGGTTCGGTGAGACCGCGGTGGCGGATGCGGTAACGGAATGGTGGATAGTCCTTATCGAACGGCTGACTGCGGCTGGTATCGGCGGGTTTCGCTGTCTGACTCTCGATCGTGTCCCGGCATCGTTTTGGCGCCGCCTGACGGCCGCGTTCCCGGAGGCGCTGTTTCTGGCCTGGACCCCGGGAGTGGCCGATCTGGAGGATTTCGTCGGCGCCGGATTCGATTTGACTTGTGCGGCTGCGGGAAAATGGGACGACCGGGCGTCGTGGTTCCGCGACGAACAGTCACTGCGCGATGTGGCTCCAGCCTTGGCCGCACCGGAAGCCTCGTTCCTCGACCGATTGGCCCAGCACCTGCCCCCCGATACAGATGTAGCGCAAGCGTATCGTTTAGCCCTTGGCATTGCCGCTGCGACCGGTTCCGGCTTGTTCCTGCCAATGGGGTTTGAGTTCGCCACCAATCGCCGCTTCGATGCGTCGCGGGCGGGTCCAGCCGATTTTACCGCAGCGCAGCAGGCTGGGGCAGCCGACCTGTCGCAGGATATCGCGGCCGCCATTCGTCTGACGACGGATTTGCCGCCGGTTGAAACGCTGCGCCCGATCACCGGGCCGGCGGCAGCGGTCTCGGCCCTGATGCGGTCGGACGTCTTGGTGCTGATCAACCCCGACATTGTTCATTCGGCCACGATCGACTTTCCCCTGGCGCCGTTGCCGGCGGCGGCCGGTGCGGCATTGTCCGCCGAAGACGGGGGCGACGGACCGTTACGACCCGGAGAGGTTCGTATTTTGCAATGCCACCGCAAACCGGATGTCACGAGCCGTGGCCGGGAACTGATCCGTGAGTGGGCGGAGTCAGCTCGCATCGCTGTCGAAGCAGTGCTTCCGGGTGGCGATTTTCCCGCCAAAACCGTTGTGGGCCGGGATTTCAATGTCAGTGCCGATATCTTTAGTGACGGTCATGACGTGCTGGCCGCCGATTTGCTGTGGAGACCGTTGGACGAAGCCGGCTGGCAACGCGTGCCTATGCGAAAACTGACGAACGACCGGTGGGCGGCCTCGCTACGCCCTGACCGCATCGGTTTGTTTCAATACGCGGTCGAAGGCTGGTGGGATCGATGGGGCACATTCACCTACGATCTGCATGCCAAGGCCGCAGCGGGCCAGGATGTGACACTGGAACTCCTGGAAGGCCGGCAGTTGGTTCAGGTGACTTTGGGACGATCTGGTCAGGCGACCCATGAGGGGCTGCTGTCGGCGGACCTGGCCGCCGAAATGCAGCGTGCCGATACACGGCCGTTCGCCGCCAGGAGCGCAGTCCACACCGTCCGGGTCGATCGGCCGGCAGCCGAGTTTGCCAGTTGGTACGAATTATTTCCCAGGTCAGCCACACATGATGCGGGCGTCCACGGCACACTCCGGTCAGTTATCGGCCAATTGCCGCGGATTCGAAGCATGGGCTTCGACGTCCTGTATTTTCCGCCGATCCATCCCATTGGGAAAGTCAATCGCAAGGGCCGCAACAATAATCTGAAGTCGGAACTGTCTGACGTTGGCAGCCCGTATGCCATCGGCGGTGCCGAAGGTGGCCACGATGCTATTCATCCCGCTTTGGGAACCCTGGATGATTTCCGGGTATTGCTGCATGCCGCCGGCCGCCACGGACTGGAACTGGCACTCGATTTCGCCATCCAGTGTGCCCCGGATCATCCCTGGGTGGTCCAGCACCGCGATTGGTTTCGCTGGCGACCCGATGGCTCCTTGCGATACGCCGAGAATCCCCCCAAGAAGTATGAAGACATCGTCAATCCGGATTTCTACGGAGACGCCTCCTTCCCCGCCGTATGGATAGCGTTGCGGGATACGGTCCAGTTCTGGGTCGATCAGGGGGTAAAAATATTCCGCGTGGATAATCCGCACACAAAACCGTTACCTTTCTGGGAATGGATGATTGCCGGCATTCAAGGCCGGCATCCGGATGTGTTGTTTCTCTCGGAGGCATTTACCCGTCCCAAGCTGATGTACCGGCTCGCCAAGATCGGATTTTCGCAGTCCTACACTTATTTTACCTGGCGCATTACCAAACAGGAGATCACCGAGTACCTCACCGAACTTACCACCCTGCCGGCGGCGGATTTTTTCCGGCCGAATTTTTTCGTCAATACGCCTGATATCAATCCGGTTTTCCTTCAGACTTCTGGCCGGCCCGGTTTTTTGATCCGAGCATCGCTGGCTGCGACGTTGTCGGGTTTATGGGGGATTTATTCGGGGTTTGAGGTCTGCGAGGCGGCGGCGCTGCCGGGACGGGAGGAATACCTGGATTCTGAGAAGTATGAGATCAGGCCGAGGAACTACGTCCAGCCTAATAACATTGTTGCGGAAATCGCTGCGTTGAACCGGATCAGGCGGCAACATCCGGCTTTGCAATCGCATCTCGGCCTGACGTTCTATCCGGCGTACAACGATCAGGTCATTCTGTACGGAAAATGTGATTCAATAGACGGCAGTATGGTCCTGGTGGCCGTCAGCCTCGATCCCCATGTCGTACAGGAAGCGGATATCGAGGTGCCTCTGTGGGCGTTTGGATTGCCGGACGACGCACCGATTTCGGTGACAAACCTGATGCGCGGGGGAAAATTCATGTGGTTCGGCAAATATCAACGTATCCGTCTGGACCCGGCCGATCTACCGTTCAATATATGGCGGCTTGAGGCGCCTTGACATGAACGTGCTGCATCCGCGTCCTCAGATACTGGCCGATACCGATGCTGATCCGTTATGGTATAAGGATGCCATTATTTACCAGCTTCATATAAAATCTTTTTTCGATGGCAATAACGATGGAATAGGCGATTTCCCCGGCCTGATCGCGCGCCTTGACTACATCGCGGAACTTGGGGTGAACACGATTTGGCTCTTGCCGTTTTATCCTTCCCCCAGACTGGACGATGGGTACGATATCGCCGACTATCGCGGGGTGCATCCGGATTACGGGACGTTGGCCGATGTGAAGCGTTTCATCGCGGCCGCGCATGATAAAGGCATCCGGGTGATCGCTGAGTTGGTGGTCAACCATACGTCCGACCAGCATCCATGGTTCCAGCGGGCCCGCATGTCCAAGCCCGGGTCAATGTATCGGGATTTCTACGTCTGGTCCACGGACGACCGTAAATACGCCGGGACCCGCATCATCTTCGTCGATTCGGAACGATCCAACTGGACCTGGGACGAAACTGCCAAGGCCTATTACTGGCACCGGTTCTACCATCACCAGCCCGACCTGAATTATGACAACCCGCGTGTGATGCGTGAAATCCTGTCGGTGCTGCGTTACTGGGCGGAACTGGGGATCGACGGGCTACGCCTGGACGCCGTGCCGTATCTGGTCGAACGCGAAGGTACCAACAACGAAAACCTGCCGGAAACTCATGCGGTTCTAAAACGAATCCGGGCGGAAATGACTGCACTGTATCCGGACAAGATGTTGCTGGCGGAGGCCAATCAGTGGCCCGAGGATACCAAGGATTACTTTGGCGATGGCGACGAATGCCATATGGCATTCCACTTTCCGCTGATGCCGCGGATGTACATGGCCATCGCCCGGGAGGATCGGTTTCCGATCACCGATATACTGCGGCAAACACCCGATATTCCCGCGAACTGCCAGTGGGCCATCTTCTTGCGGAATCATGACGAGCTAACGCTGGAGATGGTTACCGAGTCCGAACGCGACTTCCTTTGGGAAACCTACGCCGCGGACCGGCGCGCCCGGATTAACCTCGGCATCCGCCGCCGCCTCGCCCCGCTGTTGGAACATGACCGCCGGCGCGTTGAATTGATGAATTACCTGCTGCTGTCTATGCCGGGCACGCCGGTTATCTATTACGGCGATGAAATTGGCATGGGGGACAACATCCACCTCGGCGATCGAAACGGGGTGCGGACGCCTATGCAGTGGTCGCCCGACCGTAACGGCGGGTTTTCGCGCGTTGCCGATCCGTCCCGGTTGGTGCTGCCGATGGTGATGGACCCGCTTTACGCCTATCAAACCGTCAACGTCGAATCCCAGGCATCCGACCAACATTCGTTATTGATGTGGATGCGGCGCACCATTGCCATCCGGCGGCAATACAAAGTCTTCGGGCGCGGGTCATACCGCCAACTGTATCCGAAAAATCGTAAGATCCTTGCCTATCTGCGCGCATTTGAGGATGTTACGATCCTGTGTGTCGCCAACCTGTCGCGCACACCGCAGGCAGTCGAACTCGACTTGTCGGAGTTCCAGGCGCGGGTTCCAATCGAACTCGACGGACATTCACAATTTCCGCCGATCGGGCAACTGCCTTACTTGCTGACGCTGCCCCCGTACGGTTTCTATTGGTTCCTTTTGTCAGAGGCCGACGATTGGCCATCCCTTCATACACCCGCGCCGGAACCCATGCCTGAATACCAGACAATTGTCATGCGTCATTCCCTGTTCGACGCAATACTGGCCTCCCGGGCCGTGATCGAACGAGACGTGCTGCCGCAATATCTCGCCAAACGGCGCTGGTTCGCGATGAAGGACCAGGTTCTGCTGTCGGTACGCATCGCGCTGTTGACCCGGGTTCCGTCCAACGACGCGGTTCTAATGGAAATCGAAACGGAAACGGCTTCCGGTATCTCACGCTGGCTGTTGCCGCTTGGTATTGCCTGGGGCGATACAACCGCGCCGCCGTTGCAATCGCAGCTTGCCCTCGCCCGCGTGCGTCGCGGTGCCATCGTCGGACTATTGACCGACGCCTTCGCGCTGCCCGCGTTTCCTCGGGTGGTGTTGTCCGGTCTGGCGCGGAACGACATCGTCGCCACCGATCGGGGCACGATCCGGTTCGAACCGACGGCGCGGATGGCGGACATCAGCGTGCCGGACGGTGTTGAAATGAACTGGGTGTCGGCGGAACAATCGAATTCGTCGGTCATCGTTGGCGACATCGCAATCATCAAAATGTTCCGCTTGGTGACGGATGGTCCACACCCGGAAGCCGAGATGGGAAGGTATCTGACCGACCAGGGCTTCGCCAACACCCCGGCTTTGTTGGGAGAGGTGGTGCGCATCGATCCGGACGGCACCCGCCATGCGCTGGCCATAGCGCAGGCGTTCCTCCGCAACCAGGGCGATGCCTGGACCTGGACGACGGATTTGCTGTTGCGCGGCCTGTCCGATATCAACAGCGGCGACGAGGCAGCGGCCGCCGATGCCGCCAACCACGTCGATTATGTGCGTTTCGCGGCGCTGCTGGGTCAGCGCATCGGCGAAATGCATTTGGTTTTGGGCCGCCCAACCTCTAACCCCGACTTCGCCCCGGAAACCGCAACCGACGCAACGGCAGCGTCTTTCGCCGAACGCGCGCGAAACCAATTGGTGGCGGCGTATCAGGTCATGGAGGCGACGGAAGAGCCAGACCGCGCGTTCATGCAAGGTGCCAGGCCGGCCCTGTTCGATACTCTGACCGCACTGGCGCAAGGTGCCTCCGGAACCGGTCTGAGCCGTATCCATGGCGACATGCATCTGGGTCAGGTGCTGGTGTGCGGCGGCGACGTCGCCATCATCGATTTTGAGGGCGAACCGGTCAAACCGGTGGAACTTCGCCGCCGCAAAGACCATCCGTTGCGCGATGTCGCCGGCATGATCCGGTCGTTCGATTATGCCGCCGCCATGGTCAAGCGGCGCAGCCTGGCCAGCCACGCCCATCTGGCGGATGAGCAGGTGAGCCTGTTCCTGGAGGGTTTCGTCGAACGGGCAACCGAGGCGTTTCTGACGGGTTATCGAGAAGCGGTTGCATCGGATGGGGAGCAGGCGCTTATTACGGTCAAAATGGAGTTGCTCGATTTGTTCTTGATCGAGAAGGCAGCGTACGAGGTGGTCTATGAGGCAGCCAACAGGCCGGCCTGGATCGATGTTCCGCTGCATGGATTGGCACGCCGGACACGGCTTCTGCTTGGACCTGAGGCTGTTGCATGAGTGGCGCTGTCGTTGTTCCGCCGATTTCTCCTGAACAAGCGTGGCAATTGTCCACCGGGGCGCTGCGTGACCCGTTCGCGGTTTTAGGGCCGTTCGAAACGGAGCTGGGCCGCTTTGTCCGTACCTTCGTTCCAGGCGCCCAAAGTGTGGACGTTGTCGCCAGGGATGACGGCCGGCATCTGGGAACTCTGTCACCAGCGAAACCGGATGGCTTGTTCGCGGGCCGCGTGGACGGTCACCAGCCATATCGCTTCCGCATTCAATGGCCGGGTGCGATTCAAGAGATCGAGGACTCTTACAGCTTCGATCTGTTGTTGAGCGAAACCGACCTTCATCTGTTCAACGAAGGCAGGCTGTTCGAGATCGCATTTACGCTCGGTGCCAATCCAATGACCGTGGACGGCGTGCGCGGCACGCGTTTCGCTGTGTGGGCACCTAACGCCCGGGCAGTGTCGGTCATTGGTGATTTCAATACCTGGGACAATCGCCGGCACCCGATGCGGTTGCGTTATCCGTCCGGCGTGTGGGAGTTGTTCCTGCCGCGGGCCGGGCCGAACACACGTTATAAATTCGCGATGGTTGGGGCGGACGGCGGGCGCCTGCCGGATAAGGCAGACCCGCTGGCAAAAGCGGCAGAGGCCGCGCCCGCGACCGGATCGATCGTTGCGGACCCGGTGCCCTATGTCTGGCATGACGAAACCTGGATGCAGGAACGTGGCGCACGGCATACCGCATCGGCGCCGATCTCGGCGTATGAGGTCCACGCCGCATCCTGGTTCCGCCCGGGACCGGACCTGACGGCAAGCTGGGACGATCTGACCGGCCGCCTGGTGCCATACGTGCAAGAACTTGGTTTCACCCACGTCGAACTCATGCCGATAGCGGAACACCCTTTCGGTGGGTCCTGGGGCTATCAACCGCTGGGGTTGTTCGCCCCGTCGGGCCGTTTCGGCCCCCCGGAGGGCTTTTGCCGGTTCGTCGATGCGTGCCATTGCGCGGGCATCGGCGTGATCCTCGATTGGGTGCCGGCACATTTTCCATCCGATGCCCACGGACTGGCGCGGTTCGACGGCACGCCGTTGTTTGAGCATGCCGACCCGAAGGAGGGATTTCACCCGGACTGGAACACCTGCATCTACAATTTCGGTAGGCGGGAAGTGCAAGGTTTCCTGATTGCCAGCGGCGTGCATTGGCTGGAACACTTCCATGTCGATGCCCTTCGCGTCGATGCGGTCGCTTCGATGCTGTATCGCGATTACAGTCGCAAGCAGGGCGAATGGGTGCCCAACATCTACGGCGGAAGAGAAAATCTGGAGGCGATCGGCTTCCTGCGCCATTTCAACGCGGTGGTGCGGGAGCGGTGTCCCGGCGCCATGACGATCGCCGAGGAATCCACCGCATGGCCGGGTGTTTCACGTCCGATCGGCGACGGCGGCCTGGGCTTTTCCTTCAAATGGAACATGGGTTGGATGCACGACACGTTGCATTACATGGAATGCGATCCGGTGCATCGGCGGTTCCATCATAACGAAATGACCTTCGGCCTGCTGTATGCCTTCTCGGAGAACTTTGTCCTACCGCTGTCGCATGATGAGGTCGTTTATGGCAAAGGCTCGCTGATTGAAAAGATGCCCGGCGACGAATGGCAACGGTTCGCCAACCTGCGATGCTATTTTGGTTTCATGTGGGGGCATCCCGGCAAAAAGCTGCTGTTTATGGGCGGAGAGATCGCGCAATGGCGGGAATGGAATCACGATGCCGCGATAGACTGGGATTTGCTGGATCAACCGCGGCATCGTGGTATTCAGACACTGGTGCGAGACCTGAACAGGCTCTATCGTGAAAATACTGCGTTGCATCAAAGAGACTCTTTATCGACAGGCTTCCGCTGGGTCATTGGCGATGATTCCACGAATTCGGTCTTTGCGTTTGTGCGGCAGGGAGATGAAGACGGCCGAATCGTTTTGGTCGTCTGCAATATGACGCCGGTGCCGCGAATCGGATATGGGGTCGGTGTGCCTCGGCCCGGCTATTGGCGGGAGTTGTTGAACACCGATGCGGGCATCTATGGCGGTTCGAATTTGGGCAATTCCGGCGGCATTGAAACTGTGCCTTCCCAGATACATGGAGAAGCGCAGGCACTGTTTCTTACCTTACCGCCGCTCTCCACGGTTTTCTTTTCTCCCGGCAATTAGCCATACATTTTCTGCCGTCCGGATTTATTCGTACCGCTTTCGGAGATGCTGCGAGAATATGTTTCGACCAAAGGAACGGAAGGGACGAACAATTGTTGTCAGTGCTTGACGAAAACGAACCGGGACCCAACGGCAATGGGTTCCGCAGCTTGGGCGAGGAAGGCGGATATGGTGCATGTATTAAACTCCGCCTGCGGATTTGGCGCCAGCCGGCTGCCTGACGGTTCCGTCAGATTCAGGCTCTGGGCGCCGGCCCAGGAAACAGTGTCTGTCGCGTTTGAGGGCGGTGACCTGGCACCAATGCAGCGATCCACCGATGGTTGGTTCGAGGCGACGGCCCGCGTGCCGGATGGAACACGTTACAAATACCGGCTGGCCGACGGATCGATGGTGCCAGACCCGGCATCGGCCGGACAGGCGGGCGATGTTCATGACGCGAGCGTGGTCGGCACCGGTGCTTACGAGTGGAAGCATCCCGGCTGGCGCGGACGCCCCTGGACCGAGGTTGTGATATACGAAATTCACGTCGGTGCTGCCGGGGGCTTTTCCGCGCTGCGCGAAGATCTGCCTCGGCTTCATGCCCTGGGCGTTACGGCAGTCGAACTAATGCCGATCGCCGATTTTCCCGGCAAACGCAATTGGGGTTACGATGGAGTTCTGCCCTATGCGCCCGATCGCACCTATGGATCGCCAAGCGACCTGAAAGCTTTAATCGATACCGCCCACGGCCTGGGTCTGATGGTATTCCTCGATGTGGTCTATAACCATTTTGGTCCCGATGGAAATTATATGGGAGCGTACGCGCCGCAGTTCTTCCGTGCTGACGTCAACACGCCCTGGGGGCCGGCGATAGACTTCCGTAGGCGAGAAGTACGCGATTTTTTTACCTGCAACGTTCTGATGTGGCTGACGGAATATCGCTTCGACGGTCTGCGGTTCGACGCCTTGCATGCCATTCAAGAGCAGGATTGGGTGGAGGAAATGGCAGCGGCGGTGCGGGCGGCCTGCGACCGGCATGTGCATCTGGTCATGGAACACCACAACGCTGCTTCGCTGTTGCGCAAATCCATCGATGCACAGTGGAATGATGACGGCCATAACGTGCTGCATGTGTTATTGACCGGTGAGGATGGTGGTTACTATGCCGATTACATCGACGATCCGGCCGCGAAACTGGCGCGCGTCCTGGCGGAGGGTTGGGTTTTTCAAGGTGAGCACTCATCCTACCTGAAGGGACCGCGTGGCGAACCCAGCGGCGCGTTGCCACCTTATGCTCACGTTTTGTTTCTCCAAAACCATGATCAGACAGGCAACCGGGCATTTGGGGAAAGGTTGACGTCGTTGGCGGGGGCGAAGGAGATGGACGCGGCGATTGCACTCCAGATACTGTGTCCGCAGATACCTCTGCTGTTCATGGGGGAGGAGTTCGGATCGCGGACCCCATTCCTGTTCTTTACCGATCATCATGACGAACTGGCGGATGCGGTGCGCGAGGGACGGCGGCAGGAGTTCGCGGGATTTGCCCACTTCACCGATCCCGAACACCGCGAACGTATCCCGGACCCGAATGCTGCCGCAACGTTCACGGATTCCATTCCGCGACCGGACTCGCCGGAACGGTTTGCATTTTATCAGCACCTGATCGCGCTTCGCATGAAGGAAGTGGTGCCTCGGTTGCCGGGTGCCAGATCTATAGGGGCCGATGCGATCGGGCCGAAAGCTGTTCTGGCCAGGTGGTTAATGGGTGATGGCGCCAAACTAACGATCGTAACAAATTTAGGATCGGAGACCGTGCCGGTGGACCCACCGGCCGGACGCTTGCTGTATTCGACTGGTCAAACCGGGCCGATGACAGCCGCGTATCTGGAGGTTGCCGCATGAGCGACGAAGTCCTGAAAGATCTGGCCCGGCGGGCTGGAATTGCCGTGGAATGGCAGGATTACGCGGGACGCCCTCGGGTCGTTACGGTAGAGGTGTTGAAGCGTGTCCTGGCCGCGCTTGGGCTGCCCGCCGATACCAGCCGCGAAGTGTCCTTCAGTCGCCGGTTGCTGGCCAGGCGCAGTAGCCTGGCGGACCTGCCGCCGCTGGTAACCGCGGTTGCGGGACGTCCGACACGCCTGGATGTGGGGGGCAATCAGTCGCAACCGGCGGAACTGCTGCTGGAACGCGGCGAAACCCGGCAAATCGTGCTGTTGCCGGCAAGGGGGCGGTTGCGTATACCGGCGATTGCAGAAATTGGCTACCACCGGCTGAGGGTTGAAGACCGTGAAATCGTCTTGGCCGTGTCGCCTGCACGATGCCGGTCGATAGAGGATGTCGTTCCGGATGCTCGACTATGGGGATTGTCGGCGCAACTCTATGGGTTGAGTCATCCCGGAGATGTCGGCATCGGCGATTTGGCCGGCGCGGCGGATTTGGCGAGGGCGGCCGGTTCAAAAGGCGCCGACGCCATTGCGCTGAGCCCGATGCATGCCCTGTACGCGGCCGACCCCACCCGGTTCGGCCCCTACGCGCCTTCCAGCCGGTTGTTTCTTAACCCACTGCATGCGGCGCCGAAGTTGGTGTTCGGACAGGGCGCCGGTGACGAAGCGCCGCCATCGAACGGTCTGATCGACTGGCCGGCAGCATCCCCGGCCAAATACGCCCTGTTGCGAAAACTGTTCGATTCATTCCTGGACGGACCAGACTGGGACGGACCGCTGGGCGCGGATTTTGCGCGGTTCCGGGCGGATGGCGGCGCATTGCTGCTGGAACATGCGTGTTTTGAGGCATTACAAGCCACGCGCATGCCGCAACGGGACTGGCGGTCATGGCCCGGGGATCTGCGCGATCCAAGAGGCTCCGCCGTTGCGTTCTTTGCCGCCTCGCAACCCGACGAGGTTTTGTTTCACCAATTCCTGCAATGGATTTCCAACAGGTCCGTGGCGGCGGCACAGAACGTAGCGCGGCAGGCGGGCATGCGCATCGGCTTGATTGGTGACCTTGCCGTGGGCATGGACCCGAACGGCAGCCATGCCTGGAGCAGGCAGAGCGACATCTTGCTTGGTTTGACCATCGGCGCGCCGCCAGACCTGCTGAACCCGAACGGGCAGGATTGGGGACTGACCGGATTTTCCCCCCGCGCGCTGGAGGAAAACGGATTTGCACCGTTCCTCGCGACCCTGCGCGCGGCAATGTGCAACGTGGGCGGCATCCGCGTCGATCACGCAATGGGTTTGGCGCGGCTATGGCTGATCCCAGAAGGTGCATCACCGGCCGATGGCGCTTATCTCAATTATCCGGTGGCCGATTTATTGCGGCTGCTCGCCCTGGAATCGGTGCGTCACAACGTGGTCGTGATAGGCGAAGACCTTGGAACGGTGCCCGAGGGTTTCCACGAAATGCTTGAACAAAGCGGTATCCATGGCATGCGCGTCCTGTGGTTCGAACGTGACTCCCATACCGGGTTTGTTCCGTCCCGGGGCTGGGGAAGCACCGATGTGGCGATGACCTCCACCCACGACCTGCCGACGGTCGCCGGTTGGTGGAAGGGCAACGATATCGATGTTCGCCATCGGTTCGGCCGTCTGGGTGAGGGCGTCGATCCGGACACCGTGCGCCATGAACGTGAACAGGACCGCCCCCGCCTGTGGAACGCGTTCGTGCGGGAACACGTTGGAGAGGGAGCTGTCCCGGGTCCGGAAGAAACAGATCGCGTGGTCGATGCCGCCGTTCGTTTTGTTGCAAAAACGGAAGTGCCGTTGTCTTTGATCCCGCTTGAGGATTTGTTGGGTCAGGTCGAACAGCCCAACCTGCCGGGCACGGTGTCCGAACATCCAAACTGGCGCCGCAGATTGCCGATGCCGGCCGACGCCGTGTTGCAGGACGAAGCCGTCGCCCGCCGCATAGATTTCGTCGCGGCGGAGAGACCAAGGCAGTGACCCCACGCGCGACCATGCGGTTGCAACTGCACAAGGGCTTTACCTTCGCCGATGCTGCTGCCGTGGTCCCTTACCTGGCCGATTTAGGAATCAGTCACATTTATTCTTCTCCAATACTGACTTCTCGGGTGGGATCGATCCATGGCTACGATGTGGTCGATCCAACCTCGGTCAATCCGGAACCTGGCGGAGAAGCGGGATTGCGCGCCTTTGTGGCAGTATTGCGCAAAGCCGGCCTGGGCCTGATTGTCGATATCGTTCCCAACCACATGGCAGTCGGTGGGGCGGACGATCCGTGGTGGACCGACCTGTTGCGGTACGGAAAGGCCAGCCGGTACGCTGAATTTTTCGACGTGGACTGGGAAACGCCGGACCCGGACCTACGGGGTAAAATACTCGCCCCATTTCTTGGGCGGCCGTACGGAGAGGCGCTGGACGCCGGCGAAATCCGACTGGGGCAGACCGCGTTGGGGGAGCCGGTGATCCGCTACTTCGACAGCGAATTTCCGATCGATCCAAATCATTACAGCACTATCTGCGAAAGCGGCACCGAGTCCTTCGATCCGGAGACGGACGGCGGCCGCTGTCATCTCCATACTCTGCTGGAGGCGCAGCATTATAGACTTGCCTGGTGGGCTGTGGCGGGGGACGAAATCAACTGGCGGCGCTTCTTCGATATCAATGGACTGGCAGGATTGCGGATCGAAGTGCCGGCCGTCTTCGAAGAAACCCATGCGACGCTGTTTCGCCTTTACGAAGAAGGCTTGATCGACGGTTTCCGGGTGGACCATGTCGATGGACTGTCGGATCCACCCGGCTATTGTCGCCGCTTGCGCCAACGCCTGGATGAGTTGGCGCCCGGCAAGCGTGCTTATCTGGTGATCGAGAAAATTCTGGGCGCTGGTGAATCGCTGCCGGCCGACTGGGGTGTCGATGGCACCAGCGGCTACGATTTCATGAATGAAGTCAGCGCGCTGCAACATGACGATTCCAATGCAGCGATACTCGGCCGCCTGTGGCACGACCTGACGCAACGACCCGCCGCCTTCGAGGACGAAGAATCGGCCGCTCGCCTGGAAATCCTGCAACGTGGGTTCAGTGCTCAACTGAATGCGGTCACGGCGGCGTTGCATCGCGTCGCAAGATCGGATCGTAACACACGAGACTTTTCGGCCGCCGCCATCCAACGGGCGCTGACCGCACTGCTGTCGCATTTTCCGGTATATCGCGGTTACAATGCCGGATCGAAGCGATCGGCGACGGACGAAGCATCGTTCGCGAAAGGCCTGGCCGCCGCGAAACAGTCATCGCCAGCATCAATGCATGCCATTCTGGATCAACTCGATCGATGGCTGGGAGGTGACCCCGGAGACAAGGTCGCCGGAACCCGGTTTCAGCAACTTAGCGCACCCGTTGCGGCAAAGGCCGTTGAAGACACCGCATTCTACCGATACGGCAGACTGCTTTCTCGTAACGATGTTGGTTTCGATGCCGCGCGTCTCGGCGCGTCTATCGCGGATTTCCATCGTTCGTGCGGCGATCGGTTGGCTACATTCCCGGATGCGATGTTGGCGACCGCCACGCACGATCACAAGCGCGGTGAGGATCTGCGTGCCCGTTTGGCCGTCATCAGTGAGATCCCCGATGAGTGGGCGGCCTTCCTGGCTCAGTGCAGAACGATAGACGCCACGCGCCCCGACCCGGCCGATGAGGTTATGCTGTATCAGATGATCGTCGGGGCCTGGCCGCCGCATCTGACGATGTCGGATGAACCGGAGGTGCAGGCGTTCGCTGAACGGCTGGCGGGTTGGCAGGAAAAAGCCCTCCGCGAAGCAAAACTGCGCACAGACTGGACCACGCCCAACGAAGAATACGAGAATACCGCCCGGGATTTTTTGACTGACCTTCTGGCGCTCGGCGGAGATTTTCTGCCGCTTGCCCGATCGTTCGTCAATAGGATTGCGCCGGCCGGTGCGGTGAATGGGTTGTCGCAGGCTGTGCTGAAAATGACTGTGCCGGGGATGCCTGATTTCTTTCAAGGGTCTGAATTCTGGGATTTCAGTCTGGTCGATCCGGATAACCGCCGGCCGGTCGATTATGAAATGCGGCGTGCCGCTCTGCATGAACGCAGCAATTGGGCGGATCGCCGAAGGACATGGCGAGACGGCAGGATAAAACAGGCGATGATACAGGAAATCCTCGGACTACGCCGTCAAATGCCCGAACTGTTCGCATGCGGCGACTACCTGCCGCTGGAGGTGAATGGGCCGCTGAACAATCACATAGTTTCATTTGCCCGTATCCGGGGCGATTCTATAGTTATTGTTGTTGTACCGCGCATGGTTTATCGGCTGTTGCAGAAGGGGGACGCACTTTCACTCGATCCCCGCTGCCTGGAGAATAATAGCTTGTCGGTTCCAACCGATCTGCAGGGGCGCCGGTGCAAACGGCTGTTGACTGATGGCGTTGGTATTACTCTGGACCCGACGCTTTCGATTGGGTCGTTGTTGGCGGACAGTCCGATCTCGGTATTACATTCGGTCTGATATCCGTCGTGCAACTCTCGGTTCCATTATCGAGGGAGCGATACCAACAGCCTTATGTCCTGACCCGTCATGGTACGTGAATATCTGCCTTCCCGTCTTTGTACGAACAAGCACGGCGAAGCGCAGATGCGACCCTGCACGCGCCATGACGATGTGATCCCGGTCAGCGCGCCTTGACCGGGCGGGTTCCGTGGCTGGTCTGCGGCACGCCTCGGTTCAACGATAGATGCGAATGCACGCCGATCCAGACGCCGGCGGACTTATGGAACACGATTGTTGCTCGGCCGGGTCGATCGAATGCCGATCCGTCCGGGTGAAAGCCGGTGCTGGTCCAGGGGGCCACCACGACTGCCATGCTGCGATCGTCAGAGACCAGGACATGCGTTTCCGGGATGGTGAAGCGGAAATCCTCGGTGCGCGGCCACACGTTGTCCCATTGGGCGTTCACCCATGCCTCCAGGCTTGGCAGCACGTCCTTATGGGTGCCGAATGCCAGAATCTCGGGGTGGAACAACGGACGTGCCGACGCATAATCCACAGCGCGGACATGGGCGGAAAAGCCCTCCAGCCAAGCGATAAACCAGGCCTTCGTTTCGGGGCCGGCGGCGGGTAAGCTCATACCGTTATCTCCTGCGAGGACCGTCGGCGGGTGCGCCAGCCGCTGGCGAGTGCCATCACGGATGTCATGGCCATGAATGCGACCGATGAGAAGAACACCCAACGCGGCAGGTTGTGATCCATGATCCAGCCGCCGATCAGCGGTCCGACGGTGCCGCCGATGTTAAAGCCTGTCGTTACGATACCGAATACCCTGCCGAACGCACCGGGCGGGGAGGCTGCCCTGACCAGCATATCGCGCGATGGGGAGATCATACCGGACAGAAAGCCGGCCATACCCATTGCCGCCACTAGCAGGATGGCGCCGAGGTCGATGGTTCCGACAAGCAGGATCAGAACCGCGGCGCCGCCGAAACCGAACGCCGCGACATCGCCGTGCCGGGTCGTCTTGTCCGCGATGATGCCCCCGGCCAGAACTCCGATGGCCGACATGAACAGGAACGCCGACAGCGCGAGGTTTGCCGACGACAGCGACACGCCATAGACGCTGACCAGCGCGACCGCCGAGTAATTGGTCAGTGCGCCACTGCTCAGGCTGAGTAGGGCGAAGAAACCCACCAGCCCCAACACGGCCGGTGTCAGCAGCTTTCGCATCGGAATATGCGGTGTTGTCGCGGCTGGCGCACGAGAAGCCGCATGGACATCCAACCACCCCGCCATCGCCAGCGGAATGGCCACGATAATCCCCAACACGCCGGCGGCGATGATGGCAGCCTGAAAGCCGAAAACCCGGGCGCCCAGCAGCATCAGGATCGGGGCGATGGCGCTGCCGAGAAAGCCGGCGAAGGTGTGGAATGAAAACGCCTTGCCCAGCCGGCTTGGCTCTATGACGGCGCCCAGGATGGCATAGTCGGCGGGATGATAGACCGCGTTGGCGATACCGGCGAGGACCATCGCGCATAGAATCCAGGGATAGGACGGGAAAAATCCGATGGACACATATGCGGCGCCGCCCAGGATCAGTCCGGCGACCAGGACGCGCCGGGCACCGAAACGATCTACGACGTACCCCATCGGGGTCTGCACAATACCGCCGACGATGTTGAACAGTGTGAGTGCAAAGCCAAGCTCTACGAATCCCAGGCCAAGGCGGTCTCTCAGCATTGGAAACAACGGCACCAGCACGAGGTAGTAAAAATGACTAACCAGATGCGCGGCGCAGATCAGAGCGAGGGATTTCACTTCGGTCCGTTGAAGGGGCGTGTTCATTGGTCGCTCTGTGCTCGTCTGGGCTTCGGTATCGTGCCTATCACATCGGCGGCGGTCAGGCGGTCGATTTCTTCGCGATCCAGGCCCAGGCGCCCGCCCAGGATGGCGTCGTTATCCTGACCGAGGGTGGGCGCGGCGCGACGCACCGGGTATGGGTCAGGGCCTTCCCGAAACGGCGCGGAGGATTGCCAGTGCAGCCCGATGAACGGACGGTCCAGACTGCGCCAAAATCCGCGGGCGAGCAGGTGCGAGTCGCCGGTCAGTGCCAGCGGCGTGCGAACGGCCCCGGCGGCGATGCCTGCGGCTTGCAACGTGGCCATGGCAGCATCCGGGTCACGATCCAACGTCCAGTCACCGATCGCTGTTTCCAGGGTTCCCTGCTGCTCCCGCCGCTCCGTTGCCGTCAGGTCCGTAAGCGACGGCTTGTTCAGCACCCGGCACAGCGACTGCCACATTGTATCGCCGGTCACGGAAATCGCGATCCAGGCATCTTCGCCGGCGCACCGAAAGCAGCCTTGCGGCACGTACAGCGGATGCCGGTTACCGATGCGGGGAGGTGTCTGTCCGGTGGCGGATTGCTCGATCAGGGCCGGGGCGACCAGGGGTAGCATGCACTCCACCTGCGAAAGGTCGATGTTCTGGCCCTGGCCTGTTGCCTGTTTGTGCAACAGGGCGACCATCAGCGAGGCCGCCGCGTTGAAGCCGCCGATGGGGTCGCCGTATGCGGTCTGGTTCATCGTCGGCGGGTCTTCTGGAAAGCCGGTGATCGTTGGCAGACCGGATGCTTGTTCCAGCGTCGAACCGTAACCGCGACAGGCGCTCCAGGCGTTATTCGACCCGAAGGCGGGCATCGACAGCATGACCAGATCTGGCTTCACCTCTTTCAATACGCGGTAATCGAGGCCGAGTTTCGTTAGCACTTCCGACGAATAATTTTCAATGACCGCGTCGGCACCGGCAACAAGCCGTTTTAACAAGGCGACGCCGTCTGGTTGGGTCAGGTCCAGGGTAACATCCAGCTTGTTGCGGTTCATAAGCTGGAACCAGGGTATTTTCTCATAGTTTTGTGCCGCGATGAACGCCGCGCGCAAATCGGTGCCGCGCCACCAGTCGGGGTATTGGCAGGCCTCTACTTTGATGACCTCCGCGCCGAGTTCCCCTAAATGCCGAGCGGCGGTGGGGCCGGCCCAACCCATGGTGAGGTCGATGATGCGTATGCCTTGCAACGGCAACGATCCAGTGGGCGCCGGTTCGGCAGGGTTATCCGATCCAGGAACGAACCACACGGCATGGTCCTCGCCGGCCATAGGGGCGGTGCCGCCGGTGCGGGGTGGGGTTGCAAGCAGGTGTTGCGGCAGGACGGGTGCCTCGAACGCCACGTCGCCGATGCGGACCGGCACAAAGGCGCCGCGTGCGCGGTGGACGGATTGTTCCAACAGTTCGGCCATGGTCGGGACCACCGCCATCGGCAGTTTGTATTCCAATGCGAGTTCGAACCATTCGGTCGCGGTTCGGGTTTCCCAGACCGGCTGAAACAGCGCATCGATCTCTTGCGCGTGGGCCAGCCGATCCGTGCTTACCGCGTAACGAGAATTTTTGGCGAGTTCCGGCATACCGAGCATTCCGCAGATGCCGCGCCATTGGCCGGGGGTGACGATGGTTACGCCGATCAGACCATTTTTGGTCTGGTAGATGCCGACGGGGTAGTTGCGTCCGAAACGGTTGACGCCGGGGCGCTTGCGGGAGAATCCCGAATCCCAGGCGACGGCAGCCTCATATTCCGCGATATTGACGGCGGTTTCGTGGATGCTGAGGGAAAAGCGGCGGCTGCCGGATTTGCGGTCGAACAGGCCGGCGCAGGACGCGATGAAGGCGGCCAGACCGGCGACGATGCCGGACTGGCAATCGGTCGCGAGTGTCGGCGGCCCGTCTGCCCGGCCCGTCAACGCCACAAGTCCACCGAGTGCCCGGATTGTTGCTTCTGTCGCGGCGAAGCCTGCGTAGGGACCGTGATCGCCGAACCAGGAGATCGCCGTTGTTGAAACATCCGCCTGTGGCAATGAACCCGGGGCGCGGCCATCAAGCAGTAAATCGGCCCCCGGCAACAACGCATTCATCGCGTCCGCTGTTTCGGTCACGCTGCGTTTGTTCGTGTTCAACCACGCAAACACGCCGCTCTCGCCGTTCTCCAGGACCGGGGGGAACGACCTTAACGCATCGCCTTCGCGTGGTTCCAGTTTCACGACATCGGCGCCGAAATCGGCGAACAGCTTTCCGCAATAATCCAATGCGATGCCTGACCCGATCTGCACTATCCGAAATCTTGACAGGGGCATGATTATACCCTCGACCAACACGCTGTATGGCGCTTGGAAGGTGCCATTCGCCAGATTACTGTTAAAGGCGAGACGATCTTACCCATGCGGATTTGCTCTTGTTACTGACGTTCCCGATGGATGCTCCCACTCGCGGAAGCCCCGGTCAAACGCTGGGCATCGGTTTCGTGCGGACAAGCTGCCCCACAGACGGGCCGCTGTATCGAGCCGGTGGATGACAACGATCGACTTACCCCGGCAGCACCTCGCCCGCCACGATCCGCTGGCGGCCCTGGTTTGTGTCGAGCAGCAGCGCCCCGTCGTCGTCCAGGCCCGCGAAATGACCGGCGACCGGCTGCCCGCCGGCGTTTGCCCGGATTGCCGCCCCGACCGGATAGGACCGGTTGAGCCATTGTTCGCGGATCGGTGGGAAGCCGTCGGTGTGCCAGGACGACAGATGGTATGCCAACCGGTCCAGCAGGATGTCGCGGGCGCCATCGACCGTGGCGATGCCAGCATTCGCGACCACGGTTGTGGTCTTGTATGCGGTGTTCGAGGGTGCCTCCAGCACGTTCAGCCCAATGCCCATGATTATCGCGTCGTCCACCTGTTCCAACAGGATTCCGGCGATCTTGGCGCCGTTCACCAGCACGTCGTTGGGCCATTTCAGCATGGCGCGTATCTGGCGCGGCAACAGTGTTTCCACCGTGTCCGCAACGGCCAGGGCTGCCAGGAAGCTGAGTTCCGAACTGCGCGATGCGGGTTGCCCGGTGCGCAACACAATAGACAAATACAGGTTTCCGGGCGGACTGAACCACGTATGGGACAGGCGGCCACGGCCGGCGGTTTGCTCATCGGCATGGACGACCGTGCCGTGCGGCGCGCCTTCCAGGGCAAGCCTCCGAGCCTCATCGTTGGTGGACCCGATCTGGTCGTGGTGCCACACGGTAAACTGTTTGCTCATGCCACCCCTGTGCCTGAATTCCGTAGCATATCACGTCTGGCTTAGCGATCACAGCTATCGCTTCAATCCCCACTTGACCTTATGTCGAGGCGCCGACAGGTTTCGGTCAGCACGGGCGGCAACGACCCGGCGAATGGAGGAAACGTTATGGTTAGTCTGGTGACACGACGCCTGCTGCTCGGCACGACCGCCGCGGTGCTGCCACTTCCCGGCTTAATTCGCGCCCGCGGCGACACCCCGGAATTCGAAATGAAAATGGGAAACGACAACCCCATGTCGCACCCGAACTCCATTCGCCAGCAGGAAGCGGTGGAGCGTATTCTGAAGGAAACAAATGGCCGGGTGAAGATTTCGGTGTTCCCGAACAACCAGCTTGGCGGCGATACCGACATGCTGTCGCAGCTTCGGTCCGGTGCGCTGGAGTTCATGACGTTGTCGGGGTTGATCCTTTCGACGTTCACGCCATTGAGCTCAATTTACGGGATTGGTTACGCGTTTTCGGACTACAGCAAGGTCTGGGCTGCGGTTGACGGCGACCTGGGTACGATGATTCGTGATTCGATCGGTAAGTCCGGCCTGTATGGGTTTGAGAAAGTTTGGGACAACGGCTTCCGCCAGATCAGCAGCAGCACGCATCCGATCCGCAGCCCGGACGATCTGAAGGGCTACAAGATCCGCGTGCCGGTCAGTCCGCTGTGGACCAGCATGTTCGAAGCGTTCGGCGCGGCGCCCGCGAGCATCAATTTCAGCGAGGTTTACTCCGCGCTGCAAACGAAGATTGTCGAGGGGCAGGAAAATCCCCTGGTCAATATCCATACCGCCAAACTGTACGAAGTGCAGAAGTATATCTCGATGACCCGGCATATGTGGGACGGGTTTATCATGTTGGCGAACGGGAAAAACTGGAAAAGCCTGCCGCCGGATGTGCAGGCGGTGATTTCGAAGAATCTGAACGGGTCGGCGGAGGATCAGCGCGCGGATTATGCGAATTCGGATGGAACGTTCCACACAATGTTGGAAAAGCAAGGGATTATCTTCAATGATCCTGATCCCGAGGCGTTCCGGCAGGTGCTGATCAAGGCCGGGTTCTACGACAAGTGGAAGGCGAAATACGGCGCCGATGCCTGGTCTGTGTTGGAAAAATATACCGGAAAGATTGGGACTTAACTGCGAATTACCTACTGTTGTTCTATTTGTGACATGGTGTTCCGGCCCCCGGGGTTTAGATTAAGCGAGGCCGGATACTATTAAGTTCGGTCGTGTGTTCACCATTATGGCCGGGACAGGCCCGGCCATCTGCACACGAACGGCCGGTGTGTGGATGGCCGGTGTGTGGATGGCCGGCATAAGACCGGCCATTACGATCGAAGAAAATCCGCCTCCGGCTATCGCTTTACGCTCACGGGGCTTTCCCGGTTACCCGCGGCCTTGCTTAAGCATCGCAGGTCGCGGGTAACCGAGCGGTTGCTTAGAGTCCTTCGAACAACACGGTCGTGATGTAACGCTCCGCAAACGACGGGATAATCACGACGATCCGCTTGCCGGCGTATTCCGGACGCTTGCCCAGCTTCAACGCCGCTGCCAGCGCGGCGCCTGACGAAATCCCGCCCGGAATGCCTTCGGTGCGAGCCAAACGCCGTGCGGTGGCGAGGGTTTCGTCGTTGGTGACCTGGATGACCTCGTCGATCGCCTCGGTGCTCAGGATGTCCGGCACGAAGCCGGCGCCGATGCCCTGGATTGGATGCGGACCGGGCTTGCCGCCGGACAATACGGCA
>JANXLQ010000381.1 GCA_025355085.1 Rhodopila sp. | reverse complement strand
ACACGCCTTTGGGGTGATTTTGCGCCGTCTCCGCCACGACGAGGTCGAAAGCTATGGCGAACATCAACGCTCCCGCGGGTCGTCGAGGATTTCCGTAAGGCGGTAATCGATCTCCTCGCCAGTTTCGACGACACGGATGCGCATCAGACGGTCGCCACCGGTCAGCTCCACACCTGCGCCGATGATTTCGTAAACCGGGCCAACCGAACCAAAACGCCGCCACGTCCCGACAAGGTTGGCGGGAACGGGCATCTGGAGCGCGTCGGAGTAGGCTTGATCCATGCTTCACTCATAGCACGGTTTTCGCGTTTGCAGCGTACTGAAGTAGCGCACTCGCAGAAATCCGGCATCGCCGATAGTTGCCCGCATCCTTCGGCCACATACCAAACTGACAACCCGGCCCACCTGACGACCCGTCTCGGGAGGCGTGCAATCCCGTAGCGGACGAGCCGAGCCATGGCGAGGAAGGGCATACTGGCCGAACAGCTTATTGTTGGGCGTCGCCTTAGAATAATCGACTCCCGCGATCGGCAGCGCTTGTACCCCCGGGGGTGCCGGCCTCTTCCCCTGATCCGGTTCACGCCCTAATGAACGAGCCAACCAGACAGGGGATAGTACATGGCTCGGTCGTTGCAGGTCGCGGTCCAGATGGACCCGATCGACAGTATCAACATAGATGGCGACTCGACGTTTGCGTTGATGCTGGAGGCACAATCGCGCGGCCATGCGCTGTGGCACTACGAAGTGCGGCACATGGCGCTGAAAGAGGGCGTCTCCCGCCCCGAAGGCGGCAAACGCGAGGAACGCCTGTTCGCCCGCGGGCACACCGTGAAGGTTGTCCGCCGCCATGGCGCCCATTTCGAGTTCGGCCCGATGGAGACCAGGGACCTCGGTAGCATGGATGTGGTGCTGATGCGCCAGGACCCGCCGTTCGACATGGCCTACATCACCGCGACGCACATGCTCGAACACATCCAGCCCGGCACGCTGATCGTCAACGATCCGGCCGCCGTGCGAAATGCCCCCGAAAAAATCCTGGTCACCCACTTCCCCGACCTGATGCCGCCAACCCTGATCACCTGGGATGTGGAGGCAATCCGCTCCTTCCGCGCCGAATACAAAGACATCATCGTCAAACCCCTGTACGGCAACGGCGGCGCCGGCGTGTTCCGGATCAAGCCTGACGACGAAAACCTGGCCTCCTTACTGGAAATGCACTTCGCCCGGTCGCGGGAACCGCTGATGATCCAGCGGTATGAGGCCGCCGTCCGCCAAGGCGACAAACGCATCATCCTCGTCGATGGTGAGCCGCTCGGTGCCATCAACCGCGTCCCGGCGGCTGGCGAGGCGCGGTCCAATATGCACGTCGGCGGCCGCCCGGAACGATCCCCACTGACCGCCCGCGATCTGGAAATTTGCGCGGCGATCGGGCCGACGTTGCGCGACCAGGGCCTGATTTTTGTCGGCATCGACGTGATCGGAGACTATCTCACCGAGATCAACGTCACCTCCCCCACCGGCCTGCAAGAGATCGCCCGGTTCGACGGCGTGCATATCGAAAAAGCGATCTGGGACCGGATCGAGGAGAAGGTGGCGCCGATCGGGTAGCGGTTTCGTCGAAGAAGGCCCACCCGGGACGGGTCCTTCGGCGGATGATCTCCGGTAACTGGCCGACCGCCCCCTTCATCCTGAAGGGGCGGATTGAAGTTCCGTAGCGAGATCCGCCCGGGCGTTGTTCGCTACGGAATTTCAATTCGCTTTAATAATATATTAACATATTTTTATTCAAATATAGCTTAATATCAACTGGCATTTGATATTGACGTATCGCCGACCGTCATTGCATCATCATGTCGGCTTTCGTCGGCATGATGGGTTGGATGGCGGTAAGTCAACGTCATCGCAGGTTGGTATAAGCAGGCAGCGACCGCATAGGTCGCCTAAGCCAATACTTGCCGTCAGCTTGTCGGCGCAAGCGGCTGGATTTCTTGTTGGACGGCAATCCCGACAAAGGAGTGACCATGAACACGTCAAAAGAGCGCCAGCCAGCTACGGGCGACCGATGTGGCGCTTGCAGCGACGGCATCTCGCTCCCGTTCGAGTTCACGATGGCCTTCCAGCCGATCGTCGATCTCGCCGCAGGCCGTATCTACGCCTACGAAGCCCTGGTCCGCGGCCCGTCCGGGGAATCCGCCAAGACCGTCCTGGACAAAGTCACTCTGGCCAATCGCTACGCCTTCGACCAGTCCTGCCGCGTGAAGGCAATCGAACTGGCGAGTCGGCTCGGTCTGCAGGCCATCGGAGCGAACCTCTCGATCAACTTCATCCCCGGCGCGATGTATGAGCCCGAGAACTGCGTGCGCCAAACCTTGGCGGCGGCGCGCCGGCACCAGTTCCCAGCCAATCGGCTCATCTTCGAGCTGACCGAAAACGAGGAGGTGGCTGACTACGCCAAGCTGGAGAGTATCTTCAAGGTTTACCGTGCGCAAAGCTTCCGTACGGCCCTTGACGATTTCGGCACCGGCTTCTCCGGGCTCAGCCTGCTCGCGCATTTCCAGCCCGATGTTGTAAAGATCGACATGTCGCTGCTTCGTGGCCTGGACACGGACGCCCGCCGCCACGCCATTGTCGGCGGCATCGTCCGCATTTGCCGGGACCTATCGACCGAGGTGGTGGCGGAGGGCGTGGAGACGGCCGCCGAGCTTGCGGCGCTGCGGGCGATCGGCGTCACGCTGTTCCAGGGTTACCTTTTCGCCAAGCCCGGATTTGAGGCGTTGCCCCGGGTCGCGTTCTAGGCAACCGGCGTCCCGCATTGCCCACCTTCCGCCCGGAAGGTGGCGCGCAACAATCAAGGTGATGCAGCTTCGGCTTCGCGGCAGCGCCGTCAGCCTCAGCCGCGAAGCCCACAAATCCCGGCGCAAACTCGACCAGCTTCAAAAAGCCCGCGCGGCCGGGATACCGGTCCAGCCGCAGCAGGCCCCTGCCCCACAGCCGCAGCACGTTAGCCCCCGAATCGACAAAGCCATCCAACTGGTTGAGGCCACCAGGGCAGCGCCCCCAACCGCCGCCGGCAACAGCGGTCAAAGCTGGACAAAGGGGTATCAGCAACGTCAGGCGGCCAAGCGCATCGCCGAGAACCTAAGAAAAAATCAGGCAAACGCCGCAAGACAGAACGCGGTCACGGCCACCGCCCGGGGCGTCGCACTGGCCGGCTAGCCCGCGATGGACCAGGGCATCACTTCCCCACCCCGGAACACAACAATCCGGTCGCCATCCACCGGCACCGCGTCCACGGTCAAAGCAGCCTTGCGCACCAGCGTCATCGTCCCGGCATTCACCGGCAGCCCGTAGAATGCCGGCCCGTTCAAAGACGCAAACGCCTCCAACCGGCTCAGCGCGCCTTCCTCATCGAACACCTGCGTGTAGCATTGCATCGCGGTCGGCCCGACAAAGCACCCCGCACAACCGCACGCGGTTTCCTTGGTGCTGGCGGTATGCGGCGCGGTGTCGGTGCCGAGGAAGAAACAAGCCTCCCCGCCGGTCGCCGCCTTGCGCAGCGCCAGCCGATGCCGCTCCCGCTTGGCCACCGGCAGGCAATACAGATGCGGCCGCAACCCGCCCTGAAACAGCGAGGTGCGATTGATCATCAGATGATGCGGCGTGATCGTCGCTGCCAAACGAACCGCATGCGCCCGCACGAAATCGACCGCCTCGGTGGTGGTGACATGTTCCAGCACCGCCTTCAGCCCCCGATGCGCCGCCAGCAGCGGCGTCAGCACGGTGTCGAGGAACACTGCCTCGCGGTCGAAAATATCCACATCCGGATCGGTGACCTCCCCATGAATCAGCAGCGGCATACCGATGCGTTCCATCCGCTCCAACACCCCCGCAACCCGTCGAAGGTCGGTGACGCCGCCGTGGGAATTGGTCGTCGCCCCAGCCGGATACAGCTTGGCGGCCACCCAAACGCCATCGGCAAATCCGCGTTCGATTTCGTCCGGATCGGTGGAGTCGGTCAGATAGCACGTCATCAACGGCTCAAACGCCGAACCTGCGGGCCGAGCCGCCAAAATCCGATCCCTATACGCGGAAGCCGCCGCCACCGTCGTCACCGGCGGCCCCAAATTCGGCATAACAATCGCTCGGGCGAACTGCGCCGCCGTCCACGGCAGCACCGCATGCATCATCGCACCGTCTCGCAGATGCACATGCCAGTCGTCGGGTTGCCGGATAACGATCCGGCCGGCATTCGGAGTATTCACGTCGTTCATATCCATCTCATCTCGCAGGGCTGTCCTTCTTTCGCACAAACACCCCCGCAACGGGAATGCCCTACCCTTGCGCAAACGCACATCCGTCAACGCCCAGAGGCCGGAACGCCCCGGCAGCGGGCAGCGTCCGATCGGTTCGCCGGGTTACGCAAGCGTCTCCTACCTGGCGGGCCGGATGGTTCGCCTCGAATACTACCCCGGCACGCCCTTGGTTGTGGAATACTCGAAATGCAGCGCCTGACCCGGATGCACGATCGGATGGATCGCATGGGCCGCGACCGCTGCCTCGCTAAACCCTTGCAGGATCAGCTTCAGCTTACCCGGATATGTCGCCACATCGCCGATCGCGAACACGCCCGGCAGGCTGGTCTGGCAAGTCGAGGGATCGACCGTCACATGATGCGCCACGCTTTGCAGCCCCCAGGCGGCGATCGGCCCCAGATCCATCGACAGCCCGAAGAACGGCAGCAGCACATCCGCCGGGATCGCCTTCACCGCGCCGTCCAGCGTCGCGACCTCCACCGCCGACAGCACGCCATCCGCCCCGGCCAGACCATGGAGCTGATACGGGATGACCATCTCGATCTCCCCCTTCCGCGCCGCCTCATCCAACTGTGCCGCACTTTCGGGAGCAGCCCGGAACTTCGCCCGTCGATGCACCACGGACACTGTCGCGATGTCCTTCAGCGCCAGCGCCCAGTCCACTGCCGAATCCCCACCGCCCGCGATCACCACCCGTTTGCCGCGCAAATCCTCCCGCCGCCGGACGAAGTATTGCACTGCGCCGCTGGCCTCATAGGCTGGCAGGCCGTCCAGCGGCGGCCGGTTGGGTCCGAACGCGCCCGCCCCGGCGGCCAGGATCACCGCTTTGGCGCGGATCGTGTCGCCCTGGTCTGTGGTCAGGGTGAACGCCCCGGATTCGCCGCTCAATCCAGTGACCTGCCGCCCAAGCAGCCTGGGCACTGGAAATGGCGCGATTTGGGCCTCCAATGCAGTGACCAGGGCGCCCGCCTCGATCGCCGGATGGCCGGGAATGTCATAGATCGGCTTTTCCGGATACAGCGCGGTGCATTGGCCGCCGACCTCCGGCAAAGCGTCGATCAGCACGCTCGAAAGCTTGAGCATCCCAAGTTCGAAAACGGCGAACAAACCGACCGGGCCGGCACCGACGATCGCCACGTCGGTTTCGATGTGTTGTGTCATGCCCCGCCCTATACGTCGCTTTTTCATCAACACAAACGGTCTGAGCGGCTTTCAAACCCGCGATCGGTACTTCGCCGCCAGCCCGGCCAATGCACGACGTGCGTACGCAGCATCGCGAGCCAAGGCCAGAAGGTCCGGAATCTGGCCGGGATGCCGCGCAACGGATCGCAGCACCGGCAGCAGACCGATCCTGCCTGCCGGGTCCAGGGCAACCAAGGCGGCCGGCGGCAGGTTCCGTTCAGCCGGGTCGCAAATTGCCCGCACGACAATGAACGGCAGGCCAACCGCCAGGGCAATCCGAACGACAGAGACACTCTCAAGGTCGATGGCATGGGCGTGGGTGGTGCGGTGCAGGCGTCGCTTCTCCACCGCGTCCGCCACAACCACCCGGCCGGCGAGAACGATGTGGCCGGTGAACCCGCCAAACGGTTCCGCCAGCTCTGCATTGGCGTGAAAAATCTCACCGTCCAGGACTATCGAATCTGGAACAACCACTGCGCCCGGCCGCAACGCCGGGTCCAACCCGCCCGCCAATCCAAAGCTGACCAAAGCTGTCACGCCTTGCTCAACCAGTCGTGAGGCAGCCCGTGCCGCGCCCTCCGGTGTGCCCCCGCCTGCCTGGACCGGATAACCGAACCGGGCGGCTATGCGAGCTTCTGCTGCCAGTCCAACGACAAAACCAAGGACGGGCTTCCCGGGGCCGGATGCGCGCCCCTGCCCGCCGGCGCC
>JANXLQ010000333.1 GCA_025355085.1 Rhodopila sp. | reverse complement strand
AGGACGGCGGCAAGGATGTGTTCGTTCACATCACTGCTGTTCAGGCCGCTGGCCTTCGTGGCCTGGATGAAGGACAAAAGGTGTCCTTCGACGTTGCGATGGAACGTGGAAAGTCCACCGCGACCAATCTAAAGCCGATGTAAACCGCGATCGTCCCGGCTCTTTTCGGGCAGGGACGATCGATAGCGGCTGCTGACGTCAGGATTAAGCGACCGGCTGGGAATGCAGCCGGTCGTCAATTCGAAGGAGGAAAAATCATGGCCGTCGGGACGGTTAAATGGTTCAATGCGACCAAGGGATTTGGCTTCATCATGCCGCCAGACGGCGGCAAAGATGTATTCGTTCATATCACAGCCGTCCAGGCCGCTGGCCTCAAGGGACTGAACGATGGTCAAAAGGTCAGTTACGAAGTCGAGATGGAGCGTGGCAAAGCCGCGGCGACCAATCTAAAATTGGCCTGATTGTCCGCTTCCACATGTCCAGGCGTTTTACCGGCCCCGCCTCAGGTGGTGCAGAAATAGATCGTTGATTCGGCTTCGCCTTCGAAAGTGATCCGGCCCGTGTTTTCCTTGACTGACCTTTACAGTGCCGCTGATCTTGTCCACGGCCATGCGTTGGTTACCCCGCAAATCCAGTGGCCGCTGCTGGCCCGACGTACCGGCACCGATCTTTGGGTCAAGCACGAAAATCATCTTCCGACCGGCGCCTTCAAAGTGCGCGGCGGCATTGTGTTCGCCGACCGTCAATGCCGAGAGGGCAATGGCCGGGGCCTGATCTCCGCGACGCGTGGCAATCATGGTCAGTCGCTTGCGTGGGCAGGCAGCCGGTGCGGCCTTGCCGTCATGATCGTCGTCCCGCATGGGAACAGTTCCGAAAAAAATGCGGCGATGGCGGCCCTCGGCGCGACACTGATCGAGCATGGCGCTGATTTCGAGGAAGCCCGTGAAGAGGCGTATCGCATCGCCTCCGCCGAGGATATGGTATTCGTTCCGTCTTTCGCACCCGATCTGGTCAAAGGTGTCGCGACATACGCTCTGGAACTTTTTCAGGCTGTCCCGGATATCGACGCGGTGTATGTGCCGATCGGGCTTGGTTCCGGTATTTGCGGCACGATACTGGCGCGGGATTTGTTGAGACTGAAGACGAAAGTGATCGGTGTGCAGAGCACCGGGGCGGATTGCTATGCCCAATCCTTCGCGGCAAGCCATCTCGTCCCGGGTAATCGGGCAGACACCAAGGCCGACGGCATCGCTGTGCGGCAACCCGATGAGGCGGCGCTGCGAATTATCCTGGCTGGTGCCGATAGGATAGTGACGGTAACCGACCGGGAAATCGCGTCGGCCATCGCCGCGTATTGGACCGACACCCACAACCTCATCGAAGGCGCCGGCGCGGCCCCGCTTGCCGCTCTGGTTCAGGAAGGTTCGGCGATGGCAGGGAAGCGCGTTGCTCTGATCGCCAGCGGCGGCAATATCGACCTGGAGTTGTTCAAGTCCTGGGTGGTCTAGGCGCGAAGGTCGGGCGCGTACTTTTCGGGGGCGAAACATGCCCACCGCCGTGAAGCGGGACGGCGGCGGCCACGGGCCTTGAAAACGGTTAGGTGTCGCGTTTCGGTATCCTAAATCGCTCGTATTTTTGCATGTTGACACTATGTCACGTCTCGTCGGCATCGAATGTTCTAATCTGACAGCCGGCTAAACCGGTATTTGGTTAGATAAGCGTCCGGCCTCTAAGACCGCTCCGGATATTTTCATGGAAACCTGTCACATGACTCGCGCGCATTCCGTCATCGGGGTTGTTTCGGTTCTGGCGCTGAGTGCCTGCGCGGTTGCACCGCCGCAAGGTCCGAGTGTCATGGCATTGCCCCCGCAAGGCAAAAGCTTTGAGGCGTTCCAACAAGACGACGGGATGTGCCGCGGCTACGCGTCGCAGCAGACCGGCGGTGCGTCATCTGCACAGGCCGCCAACAACAGTGCCGTCGGCAGCGCCGTTATTGGCACCGCCCTTGGTGCCGGCGTCGGCGCGGCGCTTGGTTCGGTTGGCGGAGCGATGGGGGCGGGCGCGGCGATCGGCGGCGCGACGGGTCTGCTCGCGGGCAGTGCGATCGGGGCAGGGAACGCTCAGGCGGCGGGCGGCAATGTGCAGGCGCGCTACGACACGGCGTACACCCAATGCATGTATTCCCGCGGCGACACCGTGCAGAGCGCACCGGGCGGCTATGCCGGCGGGGGTTATGCCGGTGGCGGTTTCCCCTCTGGCTACTATCCCGGTGGCGGTTATCCCCCCGGCTATTATCCAGCCCCCTACTATGGCCCGGGCTACTACGGACCGGCGGTGGTTGTGGGCGGCGGCTGGGGATATGGCGGTGGATGGCAGCGTCGCCATTGGTAAGGCGGGATATAAGGTAGGCCATCCACGTCTTTGTTTGAACCAGCATCACGATTTGTGGATGGCGAGACTTCGCCCGCCATGACGGCGACAGATCAGAAGAATATAAGGCCGTTGGTATAAGGCGTCGAGACAAGCCTGTCCCACCCCGCCTCAACGGCCGTTACTTCCCTAACGGATGTTGCCCAGCGGCCAACCGCGCCAATGGCTCGGATCGACCGGGCCATGACAAAGGATGTCGTAACTACCCAGATAGGTCGCCTAAATCCAGCCTGTGGGCCAGTTTGTACCGCAGAACGTCCTCGAAGCCGCGCACACTCGATCACAGACCTGATTCCCGGAGACCGCCCGGGCAGTTACAGGATGTCTCTTAATCAGCTTTCCGGGGTTGCCGCGGCAATCGGAATTTCGCGGGCTTCCGGCTGGTCGCCCATACCCGGAGTCCGCTGATCGTTCCGTTGCTCGCCGTCGTCCTGGTCGCCCGGGCCGTCTTCGTTGCCCTGGTAACCATCGCCTTGCTGAAACCCCCGCCGCTGATTACTCTGCGGATGTTGCTGTTGCTGCGGAGCCTGGCCACCGCCCTGACCCTGCTGTTGCGCCTGATTCATCGCGTTCAGGATACGGAAGTAGTGTTCGGCGTGCTGGAAAAATGCCTCGGCTGTCACACGGTCTCCGCTGCTCGTCGCGTCGCGGCCAAGCTGGAGATATTTCTCGAACAATTGTTGAGCGGTGCCGCGGACCCGGATTTCCGGCCCGTTGCTATCGAAAACATGGTTGCGATTTAGCGGTGCTCCGCCGCCCGAATGATGGCGAACTGGCCCGCCGCCGCCGCCTGACCCACCACCGCCACCGCCACCGCCTGAGCGATGGTTGCGACCACGCATG
>JANXLQ010000331.1 GCA_025355085.1 Rhodopila sp. | reverse complement strand
TGGGACTTGAGCCGCTGGATGTCGCACGGGGCGTAGCGGTCGTGCGCGGCGTAGCCCTCGGCGGAGGTGTGCAGCAGGCCGATGTTGAACAGTCCGTCGATCGGGCGGGGATAGTCCTTCGACAGATCCTCCAGGATCGCCTGATCGGCGAAACTTTGGCCGTGGATCGCGACGCCCAGAGTTTCCAGCCGATGGGTGTGGGCACGGTCGTGGTCGAACGTCGTGACGTGCGGCATGTGCAAGGATCGCGTCATGCGATTGGCCGCGTCGTGATTGCCTCGGATTGTGAACACAGGAATCCCGGTTTGCGTGAGGCGGCGCATCTGGTTCGAAAAGAACCGGCCGGTACCAAAATCCAACCAATCGCCATCGTAGATGTCCCCGGCGATCAGGACAAACGCAACATTCTGCTCGATCGCAAGATCTACCAGATAGCCCAATGCTTTTCGCGTTGCGTTTCGAATGCGCTCGGCAGGCGCTGTCGGGTCCGCTTCCAGGCCGCGCAGAGGACTGTCGAGGTGCAGGTCGGCGGCGTGGAGGAAGCGAAAATCAGGCATGATTCTTGGGCGATGCCAGACGGCTAGATGATTGATGCAACTAAAACTCCTCGCCCCATCATGACCCGGCTCGTCCGGGCCATGATGGGGCACACGCTTGACAAGTGGCCCGGACAACGGGGGCCTAAAGATTATACGACGTGGAACGGTCTCAACGCGGCTTCGTATATCATGTGGAATACCGCAAAGGAACGGGCCGAAAACCTATCCGCTGACCGCGATCTGCTTCAGCCCGTCCGCCACTGTCAGCGTCCCGCCCGTCACCGCCCGGATTTCATCCACCGTTAGCCCCGGTGCGATTTCCCGCAGATGGAACCCGGTCTTGGTCGGTTCGAACAGTCCGTAATGCGTGGCCACCAAAGTAACGACACCACGCGCCGTCACGGGTAGATCGCAGGCGGTCACCAGCCGGGAGCTGCCGTCTCGGGTCACATGCTCCAGGATGATGAACACCCGTTTGGCGCATGCCGCCAAATCCATCGCGCCGCCGATGCCGCCGCCTTTCTGGCCCTTCAGCTTCCAGTTGGCGAAATCCCCGGTCATCGAGACCTGGTAAGCACCCATCACCGTCGCATCAATGTGGCCGCCCCGGATCACCCCGAAGCTGTCGGCGTGATGCACCACCGCCGCGCCCGGCTTCAGCGTGACGTTCTGACCGCCGGCGTTGACGAGGTTAAGGTCCTCGTGGCCCTCGGCCGCGACGGCGCCGTAGCCGATCACGCCGTTTTCGGAATGATACGTGATGTCCGTCCCGCCGATATCGGTGTTGGAGCACATCGTCGGGATGCCAACGCCGAGGTTGACGATCCAGCCGTCCTGGAATTCGCGCGCCACGCGGTCGGCCATTTGCTGGCGATTGAGGCCTTTTGTTCCGCTCATTGTTTGATCTCCTGCCCTCTGGCTTGCCTCTTGGTGGGCCAGAGTCCTTCGGGTTCCGGTGGGACCTGCACGAGGCGATGCACGTAGATACCGGATGTATGCACGTCGTCAGGGTCGATACTACCAGCCGCAACGATAGGGTCGTCGATCTCGGCGATCGTTACACGGGCGGCAGTCGCCATGATCGGTCCGAAATTGCGCTGGGAGCGGTGGAACCGCAGGTTCCCAACCGTGTCAGCGGTGCGGGCGCGAATGAACGCGTAGTCCACCGGAAGGGCGTATTCCAACAGGTATTCACGGCCATTGATCACGCGGGTTTCGCGGCCCTCGGCGAGTTCGGTGCCGACGGCGGTGGGGGTGTAGAAAGCCGGAATCCCCGCTCCCGCAGCCCGCAGCCGTTCCGCCAGTGTGCCCTGGGGAACTAATTCGGCATCGACCTCTCCGGAGTCATAATACTTGGTGAACGGCAACACCTCGGTTGGCCGGGTCGCCGCCGTAAACGCGCAGATTACTTTGGCGACCTGTCCGTTCTCCACCAGCATGCCGATGTCAGGCATCCGGGGCTGCTGCGTGCCGCCGGTGGTGTTGCCGATCAGCGTCAGGCGTTTGGCGCCTTGCTCCATCAACGCCTTAATCAGATTGAATGGCGTTCCCGGCATGGCAAAGCCGCCAAACGCAATGGTGCTGCCATCGGGAATGTCGGCGACGGCGTCCGCGAAACTACTTCGTAGTTTGGAGTTTTGGGTCATCGGCTCCCCGCCCTTGATATCGCGACGATGAAGGTTCAGGCGCGGAGAGGTGTCAAGGGTCGCGGTGGTAAGTGTTGTTAGCCCATCTTATTCACGGTATCGGACGGTGCGGTTATATTGCGGTATAGATACTAATATAACCGCACCTCCACCTTCGCTGGCTGGACCGCGTTTTGGACCGTATCTGGCAGGCGTAAGGGGTTGATCGGCGCGGGTTC
>JANXLQ010000329.1 GCA_025355085.1 Rhodopila sp. | reverse complement strand
GACGGTTTGCTACGCTTCATCGTGTGAGGCGTGACACCCTCCGTGGCCCTTCGCGGTCCTCCGTCGCCCTCCGTGCAAACATTCGCGGAGCAGCGTCAAAGTGCCAATGCGGGCCGAAGCGTTCAGACGATAATGCAAACCCCGATTAAATTGGCTACGCGGCTGCCCGGGGCGGTGCATCCTCCGTCGCCGAGGCCAGGACGGGCGAGGCAATTGGCATCCGGGGCGGGGCGGTGCGCCAAATCAGGGCCTCTTCCTCTGGCGTGATCCCATAGGCGGCATTGACGATCGCCGACAGTTCCCGTTCCTGCGCCGCCGCTTCGTTCAGGCGGGTGGCGATCGGGGAGACCGTGCCGGCATGCGCCTTCTTGATCGCGGCAACGTCGGCGACACCCAACTTCTGTTTCTTGGGCAGGACTTTTCGCAACGCGTCCGCGAAGGCGTCGGCGGACAGCGCAAACGGAGCCTCCAGCGCGGCGGGCGGATTGGCGAGACCCCACTCGACCCGAAGCCAATCGCCGAGCGCACGGCCTGCTTCATGGCGTGCCCGGTGGGTCGCGGCGAGACGTTCGGTCAGGTCGGCGGCCCGCTCGGATTGCTGTTGGTTCGGGCGGGCGATGGGGAGGCTTTCCATTTTGTAGCCGGCCGGGGTCAGTGCTTCGTCCTTCATGTGGGCGAAGTGCCGCCAACCGAACCACCACAGCAACGGGCTGTTTAACGCCGCAAGCAAGAACGGGTCTGAGCTGGCGATCATGAAGCCTTTATTATTCAAATACAGACCTGTCGTGTCGATACTGTATGCTGGATAAAATTGTATTTCTTGATATAATATTTTTGGCTTGTCGAAAGAACCATAATAGGCGCATGATCGCAATTCCCACCAGAATCGACCCTGATCTTCTCGGTTTTTCAGTTTCAAAGCATGACCTGCCATATGCTTATGCAGGCTAGGGTAGGTATCCGCGAAAATTCTCTCCGCTGCCTTCAAATCTTTTTCGTTGCTCCATGGCCATGCATGGTCGCCGCTTGACTTTACAGTGATCATCCACAAGTCTTGCCAATCGGCAGTCCACCGCTCGATGTCCTGCCCGCGAAGCAACGGATGAAAGAGGCCGGTTGAGCCAGTGTCCGCCTTCACCAGTCGATCACGCGTTGCTGTGTTGACGATAAAGGCCTCGTTAAAGCCTGTGAGAAGACCCCGATAGGGGCGAACTCCCGCGTAGTCCACGAGCGTATGATTGGTGCGTTGGACTCTTTCGAGAAGCGAGCGCACCGAAGGTGGTTCAAGTACCCATCCCGATTTATCGAACGACCGCAGCGGAAAGGGGAACTTGAGCTCGGATACCGTCATGGTAAGGCGATCTTGCGCCACTCGGTCTCCCGGAATTATCGCCACTGCCGCATTCTCGGGTCGAACTTCGGCCGCTGCGGGCCGGCGGGTCACCAGAACGCAAGGAAACACGTCGGCATCCGGGAACAGATCTCGGTTATGGCCGAAGTCCACAATGCTCTCGATCCAGGTCTTGGTATCCAGAAACTGGCGCAGAGGCTCACCATATTCCGCTTTGAAGAATTTGTTGGGTACGACAAACCCAACACGACCACCGGGGCGCACCAAGTTCAATGCTTGTTCCAGGAAGAATGTGTAGAGGTCCGACTTTCCCTCATAAGTCTCGTATCGTTCCTTCAGCACGTCTTTTATTCCGGCCAGCGACTCCTGCCGGACCCACGGCGGGTTCCCGATCACCGCGTCGAATCCGCCGCGCGCGTCCATCCCCTTCCACTCGTTCCAAACTCCTGGAAACGCCGGCTGCCAGTGCAGCAACCGCTGCCGCGTCGCGATCTCCCGTAAAGCCGTCAGCAGCGCACCCACCGCCCGCACCGTGACGGCATTACCCTTGGGCTTCGCACCGCCAGCCAGAGCCACGGGATCGCCGCACAACCCATCCAGCCATGCATTGATCGCACTTTTGCGCTGCTGCTCGGCGGCTTTCACCACCTTCGCTCGCGCCCGCCGGTCGGCGCTGGCGGGAACACCGTCCGCGACCGGCGGCAACCACAACAACGCGTGCCAGCAATTCAGGAACGCACGCAGCGGAGCCGTCGCCTCCTCCACGACCTCAAACGCCTCGATGCTTTCTCGAACCTGGGAGATATCGGCGTCCGCCAGTTCCTCAATCCGCGCCATGCCGGCGGCAGCACCCTTGGCTGTGGCTATAGCGCTGTACAGCGCCAACCCACCCGCCTTGGCTTCGCCAACGCCGCTGGTGGAAGATTCAACGTCAGCGACCCACGCGCCGAACAGCGAATCCCCGCAGCGCAGGTGATGGTCCAGAAACGACAGCGGTGCCCCGACGGTGAAACTGTGCAGCCACAGCGACAGTTTCGCCAGTTCCACCGCCAGCGGATTGCGGTCCACGCCATAGACGACGCGCTTCAGCACCAACCGCCGCACCAGATGCCGGTCGTCCAGATGTTCGGAGCGGTATGCCCAGCCGTGCAGCTTCGCCGCGCCCTCTATCTTGGCCCGTTCCGCCTCGATCCGGTCGGCCAGCGGCGAGGTATAGCCTTCCACCCCGCCGTCCAATTGCGCGATCACCGCAGCCTCTTCCATGCTCAGCAGCACGGCGTCGGCGAGCCGATCCACCACCGTCACAAGGAAATGTCCGGACCCCATCGACGGGTCCACCAGCTTCAACCCCAGCAGCGCCTCGGCCGGATCGAACCGGCGCAGATCGGCGATCCGTTCGACGGCTGGCCGGCGATCACCCTTCACGCCCTCCGCTTTCGCCTTGAACGCAGCGCGCCGATCCGTGACGTGGGGGCCGATCGTCGAATCCAGAATCAACCGCACCAAAGACGGCGGGGTATAGAACGACCCGCTCAACTTGCGGGCCGTGCTGTCCGCGCTGAGCGTCACGGCGCCATTGGCATCGACCGCCACGTCGAAATCCAGCAATCGTTCATAGATCGCGCCCAACTGTTGCACCGACAGGTCGCGGTAGTTCACCGACCGCATCTCGGCCCCATCCTTGCGGCGGGACAGGCCGTCCAAAATCCGAGCCAGCGCCGCGTCGGGTAGTTCCGCTGTGTGCAGCAGCGGGGCTTCGCGCCGGTCGAACAGACCGCCGTTATAGGCCGGCAAGCCCATGGCATCGCTGCCCTTGTCGATCGCCTTGAACAGGGTGTGCAGCGCGCCCCACCAAAACGCGTCGGTTTCAGACAGCGGATGTTTGGTATCGAGCGCGGTCGCGACCTGTTGCCGCAGATGGGTCAGCGAGCGGGGTTGATAGCCCTTGTGGGTGACCGGCAGCAGATCCCGGTCCTCGGCGTACAGTAGAAACAGCAGGCGATACAGCAGCACCACGGCGCTGTGACGGATGGTATCGGGCCACGCCGGATCGGAAGGATTGCGCGCCGGATCGGCGGCACCGAGCGCCTTGAGGAGTTCGGGATAGACGATGTCAAAAACGCTGCGTGACAGACCAGCGGTGACACGTTCCTGCCATGCCCGGCCTTCATCCATGGCATGCAGCAGAAACGAACGGCCGGCCGCGTCCTGCGCGAAAGCGTTTCTGTGAAAGAACAATAGGAAAGTCTTCAGCCGAACCAGACCGTCCGGTGTGCCGGCACCCGCGACCAGCGCGGGTAGATCGGCCTCCAGGAACCGATCCGCCATCGACGATGCGCCAGCGTAATACAAGCGCCAAATCCGGCCGTTGGTCAGCAACGCCCAGCGAAGCAAGCCCGTCGTGTGTTCGTCCGCGAGGCGAAGGTAACGCAGCGCCTGCGATGCCGGAGTGCGAGCGATCTTGCCCGCGGCCCGATCAAGCGGCAGGTCCCAGGCCTTGTTCTCATTGACCGCGCCAGCCTGTTTCCATCGTTCGATCCCTGCCGGCAGGGCCAATGCCTGCTGTTGTGCCGCCGGGTCCAGGAACAGCAAGGCGTCGGGAACGTCTTCGCGGCGCTTGCCAGCCGATTGTTGCGGAAGATGGAACCAGCCGAGGGCGTTCAGGATCGGAAAGATAATGAGGGATTCGGTTTCGGCCTCGCCCAGTTTTCCAGAGGCTGGAACGTTGGAAAAACGCGTCGTCGCGACGTCCGCGAACGCGACGGCATCGGCGTCCGAAAGGGCTGACCAAGCGGCATCCTGCTTGATACCTTCATCCAGGTAATATCGGCTGAAAAGGGCGCCCCCGATCATCGCGGTATCGACCCGATCGCCATGATGACGTCGAGAGCGGCCGAAACCCGGCGGTGGCGTCGGTTCAGGCCAATTGGGCTTTTGGTCAGCAATTCGATCTCCCGCAATATGTCGATTCTCTCTTAGCACGAAAACGTCACAGGGAAGCGAAGGATGAATTATATCCGGGGCAATTGCGAATGAACACTGATCCGATGATCGCTCATGGGTCGAACCGGCCAAAGCAAGCATTTCAACCGCGGATAAACGCAGATTCGCCTCCGGCCTGATGAAAAATAGCTTCAAAACAGGCTCTTGGTCGCCTCTGAAGCACGGATATATGTTTATCCGCGGTTGAAAATGCTTATACTATCTGTGGACGGCCTTGAGTTCGACTCTCACCCAACATCGTCATGGCCCGCGTGTCCGCTAGGGCATACTCATACTAACGGCCCTTGTCCTGACCGCCATCCACGAATCGCGATTCTGGTTCGGACAAAGGCATGGATGGCAGGCCTTCGCCTGCCATGACGATAAGGGGCCGAACGGTCGAAACATTGGGCCGTTGGTATAACTTTGATCCCGGCCAGTTTGACCATTCTCCGAGGCATCGGGAACCGCGAGACGATCCGCCCATCACCACTTCGCCTGAAACGCCTCGAATGCCGCCAAACGAATTGCCTTCTCCCGATCCGGCAGGAACGACGCCACGAACGAATTCCGGGCCAGGGTCGCGATCTCCGACCGGGTCAATCCCAACGCCTGCTGTATCGCGACAAAATTCTCGTTCACATAGCCACCGAAATACGATGGATCGTCGGAGTTAACCGTAACGACCAACCCCGCCGCCAGCATCTGGCGCAATGGGTGCAGCGTCAGATCCGGGCACGACTGCAATGCTTTGTTCGACAGCGGGCATACTGTCAGCGGTATGCGATCCCGCGCGATCCTGGCCACCAGTGCCGGGTCCTCCATCGCCCGGTTACCGTGATCGATGCGCTTTACCTGCAATATATCGAGTGCCTCGGTCACGAATGGCGGCGGCCCTTCCTCTCCGGCATGAGCGACGGGCACGAAACCTTGATTCCGCGCCTCGGCGAACACGCGGGCGAATTTGGAGGGTGGATGTCCTTTCTCGGAGGAATCGAGTCCGACGGCGAAAATATGCTCCTTGCACCGGCATGCGTGTTTTAGTGTTTCGAAAGCCTGCTCCTCCGGTAAATGCCGCAGGAAGCACATGATCAGTTTCGACGTGATCCCGAAATCCCGGCGCCCTTTGTCCAGGGCATCCACCAGTCCGGACACGACTGTATCGAACGATACGCCGCGTTCGGTGTGTGCCTGGGGATCGAAGAAAATCTCGACATGGGTGACATTCTGCGCCGCCATTTTTTCCAGGTAGGCAAAGGCGAGATCGAAAAAGTCCAGGCTTTTCCGCAGCACGGACATCCCCATGTAATATAGATCTAGGAAGTCCTGCAACGACCCGAATTTATAGGCTTCACGAATAGCGTCTATACTGTTATAGGGTAACGTCACGTCGTTGCGCTTCGCCAGCGCCATCATCATCGCCGGCTCCAGCGTGCCCTCGATATGAAGGTGCAATTCTGCTTTTGGCATTTCCGCGATAAAGCGGTGAAGGCGTGCCTGGTCGATGAGCCGGGTCTCCTTTATTGGCGGGTGAGAAGCATTCCGGGCAGCCTGACACAGCCTGTTCGATTACGCACGATTTTTTCGCATCCGGCGCCAGCATCGCCAGCAGTTCTCATTTTGGCGTTTGTGGCGGCTGTCGCCCGCGTCGTCATGGTGCGCCTTTGCGCACGATGACGATGTGGATGGTGCGCCCTTGCGCACCATGACGACAAAGCCCGGTCAGGGCCTTGCCGCCGGTCAGGGCCTTGTCGCCGGCCTGGGCGACTGTATTAAATCGCCATATAACCGCCATCGACGTTATAGCAGCCGCCGGTGATGTAAGAACTGCGGTCGCTGCACAAGAACAGCACCATTTCGCCGATTTCTTCCGGTTTGCCCATGCGGCCGACGGGAACCCGTCCCATCAGCTCGTCGCCCCGACGGCGCATGGTGTCTTCGGTCATGGCTGTTTCGATGTAACCGGGGCAAACGGCGTTCACCCGAATATGATCTCGGGCATATTCTAACGCTGCCGTTTTCGTTAAACCGAGCACGCCGTGTTTTGCGGCGACGTACACCGACGATGTCGGCAGCCCGACCAATCCAGCGATGGAACCGGTGTTGACAATGACGCCGCCGCCCTGCGCGAGCATCTGCACGAGTTCATGCTTCATGCAGAGCCAGACGCCTTTGAGGTTCACATCGACCATTCGGTCGAAGGATTCGTCGGCCCATTCGTGGGTTCGCTTGCCGCCGGCATTGACCTGGTATCCTGCGATCCCGGCGTTGTTGAACGCGCAATCGATCCGGCCGTATGCGCTGATGACGGCGCCCATCATCGCCTGGACGGCGGCCGAATCCGTTACGTCACCAGATAGAGCGATCGCCTGTCCACCGGCTTTGTTCACGAGTGCCACTGTTTCTGCCGCTGCGTTGGCATTTGCGTCGGCGACTGCCAGGCGCGCACCTTCCCGAGCGAAGATGAGCGAGGTTGCCCGTCCGATGCCGCCACCGCCGCCTGTGATCAGCGCCGATTGTCCGTCTAATAATCCAGCCATTGTTTCCTCCATTTTTGCAGACAGCGAACAGGCTACCCGCCGGTAGCCATTCGATCCAGCCCATCGGTTGAGGCAGCCAGGGCAGGCGGTTGAACGACGGCGCGGCCCTGTTATCTTCAAAGCCGAACCATGACGGGGAAAAAGGTCCTGCCGTTCCTCCGGGGCGATTTATTTGTTACGTTCGGCTTCCCGCGCCCCAGTTGCGTTCAAGGTTATCGATCAGCGCGGGGCTGAAATGGCACGCGGCCTGCTCCCGCGTATAGACGGCACAGTAACGACGGAACAGGTCCAGAGGCTCTACCGCGACGCGGAAAGCGCGGCGGTTGCCGATAGCACCGACCGCGCCGGCGCTGGTCAGCATCTCCACGGTGCGTTCTATCGCCGCGTCCATGTCACCGGCGGGAACGATTTCGTCGCAGAGAAGACGGCCCTCCGCGCTGTCGCAGTCCAGGCGCCGTTCGGCTTGGATCAATTGCCGGGCGAGACGATCGCCGGTGAATCGAGGCAGGCGCATGTTGGCGGCGCCGGGGATGATACCTTCTTTACGAGCAGGTAACGTCATGTAGGCATCATGCGCTGCCAGCACGTAGTCCATCGTCAGCAGTATCTGGCAGTGGCCGCCGATGGCCCAACCCTCCACCGCCGCGATCCATGGTTTTTCCATGCCCGCGCCGTTGACATCGTCGGGTAAGACTTCGGGTGTTGCGACGCCTCGGAAGTATTTGTGGATGAAGCCGAGTTCTCGTTGCACGTACCACAAATACGGGATGCTCCCGCGATACAGATGGGTCAGGTTGATGCCGCTGCCGAAGATGCGGCGGCCGGCGTATTTGGCGTTTTGCACCGGCTGTCCGCGCAGCACCGCGATGTCGGTGGCGGGGTCCAGCGTTGCGACATCGACACCGATTTCCATGGCGTCGATCGTGGCCTGGTCTTCGGCATTCAAATAACGCGGATTGGTACTGAGCAGGTGCACCGCCCGGCCGTGGCGTTCCACCCGGACGGGGCCGAGATCGACGTAACCTTGCGAGTCCAGTGTTGCCAGCGCCGCCGTGGTTTCCGCACGCGGTAGCAGCATGGCGTGGCAAAGATGCGTACCGCAGCGCGGATGGGCCAGGATGTGGGACAGCAACAGGCTCTGATCCCGTTCCAGCCCCTGTTTGTCCTTCAGCTTCAGCCCCGCTTCGGCGGCAAGCTGCGTGCTTGCCGGCACCAATCCGGGATAGGCTTCGGCGGCACGCAGCACGATGTCCTCGATCCGCACGAACCGGGTGAAACCGCCGGTCAGGGCGCCGTAAACCGATTCGATGTTGTCCCGCAGGAATCGGTCGCGGGTGGCTCGATCATGGAACTGCATGGGCATCAATCCTTGGGCCGAAGGTCGAGGACTCGTTTCGCTTTCCCCTGGGAGCGTTCAAGCGTTCCCGGCTCCACGATACGCACTTTCGTTGTTACGCCGATGAACACCTTGATTGCGTGTTCGGTGCGCCGTTCCAGTGCTGCCAGATCGGCGCTGCTTATTCGGCCCGCCAGTACCGAGCGGGTTTCCACCAGAACATCCAGTTCGTCCATGTTACCGGGCCGCCGTAGTTCCAGTACATAATGCGGAGAAAGGCTTTCTTCCTTGGCCAGAACGGCTTCGATATTCGACGGGAACACGTTGACGCCGCGAATGATCAGCATGTCGTCGCTACGGCCGCAGATACGCTCGATCCGCCGCATGGTGCGCGCGGTGCCGGGTAACAGGCGGGTCAGGTCGCGGGTGCGGTAGCGGATCAGGGGCATGCCCTCTTTGGTCAGTGTGGTAATGACCAGTTCGCCGTGTTCACCGTCGGGAAGGATTTGGCCGGTTGCCGGATTTATGATCTCGGGGAAGAAATGGTCTTCCCAGATGGTCAGGCCGTCTTTGGTTTCGATGCATTCCTGCGCGACCCCTGGCCCCATGACCTCCGACAACCCATAGACGTCCAATGCCTGCAGGCCCATGCGCCGTTCGATGTCGGCACGCATGCCTTCGCCCCAGGGTTCGGCGCCGAAAATCCCAAGGCGCAGGCTGCAATCGGCGGCGGTCAGCCCCTGCTGTTCGAACGCGTCGGCGATGGCCAGCATATAGGACGGCGTGACCATGATTATATCGGGTTTGAAATCGACGATAATCTGCACCTGACGCTCGGTGAATCCTCCACTGACCGGGATAACGGCGGCGCCTAGGTATTCGCCGCCGTAATGGGCACCGAGACCGCCGGTGAACAAGCCATACCCGAAGGCGACATGGATTTTGTCGGACGACCGGCCGCCGGCGGCACGGATAGACCGAGCCATTAGGTGCGACCAGGTATCGATGTCGTTCTTGGTGTAGCCGCAGACCGTGGGTTTGCCTGTTGTGCCGCTGGAGGCATGGATGCGGACGATCTTCTCCATCGGCACGGCGAACATGCCGTAGGGGTAGTTTTGCCGCAGATGCTCTTTGGCGGTCAGGGGAAATTTGGAGATGTCCTCCAGACGGCCGAGGTCGTCGGGGTGGACTCCGGCGGCGTCGAAGGCGGCTGAGTAGTGCGGGACGCGGGTGTAGGCGCGGTGGAGCGCGTCTCGCATCCGCCCGAGTTGCAGGGCGCGCAGTTCATCGACGCTGGCGGTTTCGATTGGCTCGATGGTGTTCAACGCAGCCTCCCTGTGTCGCTCACGCTCTTGCGGCGTGGCCGGCTTCGGGGGGTAGGATTGATTAGCAGCCCCGGGGCGTCAACTGGTTACACCCGGCGGTCAGGGCAGGTTTAGCCGCCCAACCGCAACGCGATACTGCGGGCGTGGGCCTGCAAGCCCTCGGCTTCCGCCAATGCCACCCCAGCCGGTCCGACTGCGTTCAAAGCCGCCTGCGTCGCCGAAACAAACGTCGTGCGCTTGAGGAAATCGTAAACCGACAGGCCGGAGGCGAACCTCGCGGTGCGTCCCGTCGGCAGCACATGGTTCGGCCCGGCAACGTAATCGCCAACCGCTTCCGGGCAGAACGCGCCAAGGAACACGGCGCCGGCATGGCGAACGCGGGCGAACACCGCCTCCGGGCCGGGCAGCATCAATTGCAGGTGTTCGGGCGCGAGACGATCGACCAACGCAATGGCTTCGTCCCAGTTGCGTACCAGGATGATCGCGCCGTGAGTTTCCCAGCTTGCACCGGCGATGGCGGCGCGGGGCAGGGTGGGGAGTTCGGCCAGCACGGCGGCTGCGACGGCATCAGCAAAGGCGGCGTTGTCGGTGATCAGGATCGATTGAGCCGCTTCATCATGTTCGGCCTGCGCCAACAGATCGACGGCGATCCGGCGCGGGTCGTTGTCCGCATCGGCCAGCACGACGACCTCGGACGGGCCGGCGATGTTGTCGATGCCGACGCGGCCGAACACCTGGCGTTTGGCCTCGGCGACGTAGGCGTTGCCGGGTCCGACGATGCGGTCCACCGGCGGTATGCTGGCGGTGCCGTACGCCAATGCCGCGACTGCCTGAGCCCCGCCCACCCGATAGATTTCGGTAACCCCGGCGCGACGGGCCGCCGCCAGGACCAGAGGGTTCAACACACCATCCGGAGCCGGCACACACATGGCGATCCGCGACACACCGGCGGCACGCGCCGGAATCGCGTTCATCAGAACGGAGGACGGATACGACGCCTTACCGCCGGGAACATACAGCCCGACCGCATCCAGCGCGTTCCACCGCATGCCCATCGTGACGCCGGCCGCGTCGGTCATCCGCAGGTCCTGCGGCAATTGCGCCTGATGGAACGCCTCGATCCGCGTTGCGGCTAAGTCCAGCGCGGCTGCCAGTGCGGCGGGGATGGAGGCAACCGCGGCGTCGATCTCGGCGGTGGAGATGCGCAGGCGGTCAGGTGTCAACACCAGCCGGTCGAAGCGAGCGGTGTAGTCGATGACCGCCGCATCGCCGTGTGCGCGGACGGCGGCGATGATTTCGGAGACTGCGCGGTCCACGGTTTCGGTGGTCTCGCGCGCCTGGGACAGGAGGGCGATGAACTGGGCTTCGAAGCCGGCGGAGGTGGTGGAGAGACGGATCATGCGGGAAGCTTTAACCTAACCCTCTCGGCGAGTCATGGCGATCCACTTGAATGGCTGAAAAATCCATCGCGTTACACCAGCGGGACTTACCTGGCTCGACGCTGGTCCCACTTACGAAATATTGCCATCACAGCTTTATCGTGTATGCTGAACTGGCCTGGTCCACTGTTTTGGCGACACTTTGGGAACGGAGTTTCCGGTGAGCTGTCAGATGATGCATGGCGCCGGCGGTTGCAATAAAAAGGTCATCGGTTTGCCCGGTCATGCCGCCTTTTCTCTCCATTCAAGTCGTGCTTTCCGCACGGCTGCGATTGCGCGTTGCGCTAAGTCCTCTGGATTTATGTCAAGGGTCGAGAGGCCTATCTGGGTACGCAGATTCGCCTCTGCAAGACGCTTCGTATCCTCATCGATTGCAGCGAACACTTCTGCGGCGTCAGGATTATCGATCCGTGCCTGTTGCATTAAGCGTCTGGCGACTTCGGGGTCGTCCGCAAGAACCCGGATCAGCGTGTCGGCGGTTTTGCTCTGGGGCACTTTGCCCCTCTCCCACCGCGTCCAGGTCTTGGGGCCGACCGAAAGCATGGCCTCCAGGTCCGTCTGCCGGAACTTGTATTTCAGGCGAATGCGGCGCAGCGTATCCGCGCTTAACAGGCCGTCCATCTCGCGGATTTTAGACGCTACCGCGAGTTCGTGGCGTGAAATCTGCTCGCCAACATAGCTCACAGCTCCGCAGGCGTCGCAAACCGTCCGATGGTCCTCGATCATGATTTCCTTGCTGCCATGAGACAAAAGGAACGGCACCACCTGTTCGGTGAGAGTGCCAGTGTCGCAAACGGAACATAAATCAGGCATACCGTTCATCCTTCTTGAAGGACGTGATCACCAAACGCTCGCCGCTGATCAGCAGTTTTATGTACATTTTGGCGCCGCACTCGTTGATCCATATTGAATAAGAGTCCGAAACCGTCGCCGGGTAGTATTTTCGTGTCGGACTGGACTTGAAACAGTGACCTTCGCCAAGCTCGGAACAGAGAATGTCCCGGAGATCATCTGAATCTAACCCGTAATGCCGGAGTTCGGTCATAACGGGCTGGTAGATAACGCAGTTGTCTTCGGATTCAGCCAGACGGCGAACCAGTTCCAAAGGATTAGCAGGTGCCGTCACAGGCTAAAAAGGTAGCACTGTGCTACCTTTGTGTCAATCGAAATCATGCCGTCTCCAGCGCAGCGCGGAATTTGGCGATCCAGGCGCCGACCGCCTCGGGCTGGGTCTTCAGCGCCGTGCGGTTAACGATCAGGCGGCTGGTGACCGGGGCGATGATCTCGGTTTCCACCAGTCCGTTGGCCTTCAAAGTGGACCCGGTCTGCACCAGATCGACGATCACCCGGCACAGGCCCAGGCCGGGAGCCAGTTCCATCGCGCCATTCAGATGCACAACCTCGGCGTGGATGCCTCGGCTGGCATAGTGGCGGCGGGCGATGTTGGGGTATTTAGAAGCGACGCGGATCTGGCTCCAGCGCGAGGAATCGTCCATTCCGGCGGTTTCGACGGGTTCCGCGACCGACACCCGGCAGCGGCCGATGCCCAGGTCGAGGGGTGCGTAAACCTCGGGGTAGTCGAACTCCATCAGCACGTCGGCGCCGCAGATGCCGATATGCGCGGCCCCGAAGGCGACGAAGGTCGCAACGTCGAACGGCCGCACGCGGACCACGTCCAGCAACGGGTTTTCGGTCGGGAAGCGCAGCCGGCGGCTGTCCTCATCGGCGTAATCGGGGGACGGCACGATGCCGGCGCGCGCCAGCAACGGGCCGCATTCCGACAGGATGCGCCCCTTGGGCAGCGCCAGGATCAGCGGAGTTGTCATGTCCGGCGCAAAGGCGGCGGCAGGGAACGGGGCGGTCATACAGGCTCCGGCAGCTTCGGGAACGGGCAGCGGTCAGGTAACGGGCCGCCGTTTACAACAGTAGGACGACGACCGGAAGCCTGTCCCGGGTAACGCTGGGTTGCGTTGGGGCCAAGCACGTCCGGGCGGCTTGGTATCACACGTTCGCGACAGTGCCGAATCAGTCACGGTTAACCAGCGATGGTGCAATCGCCGTTCACCCGAAATTTCGCCATTCGATGGCAACGACGTATAGGATGCCGCATGCTGTCCTATCATTCCGACCCCGCGATCAAGGCCAACTATCTCGCCCGTGTGGAAGGCCACGCCGCTGCCGACGAGATCGTCAAGGGACGATATTGGGAAGCCGGGAAAGGCTGTGCGGTCGGTTGCACCATCCATGGTGACTCGCATGGCGATTTTGAGCGTGAGCTCGGCATTCCGCGAATATTGGCATGGTTGGAGGACGTTATCTTCGAGGGGTTGCCCAACAGGTTGGCAAAGACCTGGCCCGAGCGGTTTTTGTCGTCCATCGAGCCCGGAAAAGACCTGTCCCGTGTCGCATGGCACTTGCTGCATGGGATTCTGACCGGCGGTAGCCCTGAAGAACGCGACCGGCCGGCGGTTAACGATGCGGTAAAGCAATGTGCCGGCGTGTTGGTGCCATTGATGGAAGGCCGCCCGGTCGATAAGGACGCGGCCGAACACGCGGCAATCGCGGCCTGGGCCGCCGCCGCGGAAACGTCTGAGAACGCAGCACCGGCGCGGGCGCAATGGATCGCGGAAAGTGCCGCCCGCGCCGCCGAAAGTGCCGCGCTGAGCGTGACCTGTGCGGATTCAAGCGCGGAGCGCGCGGCCACCGCCGTCAGTGCCGCGATTGCCCGAAGCGCCGATTATGTCATCGTAAGCGAGAAACTGCTGGGCCTGCTTAAGGCCGTTTAGACCATGATCGTTCGGGGTGAAAGCAACCTCAAACGATCATGCTATCAGGTGGCGATTTGGTTTATCTCGCACGGCCCGAGGTGCATCCGGCCCCTTTCGATCGGCCTGACCTTACCCAAGCCCGGCGCGGTTTCGGGCCACCGATCTGGTCGTCGGGTGATCGGGACCAAGCGCCTTGGTGTAGATCGACAGCGCCCAGTCCAACGCCTCCCGCGCTGAAAATCCGTCGCCCATATCGCGCAGCACCCCTGCCAGATTGTTGGCATCGCGGCCCACACTGGGATGGTCCTGCCCGAGTGCCGTTTCATCGATCGCCAATGCGCGTTCGAACGCGGCGTGCGCGCCGTCCAGGTCGCCGATGTCGTGCAGGATCAGGCCGATATGGTTGATGTCGGTGGCTGCTTCCGGATGCTCCGCTCCGAATTCCTCGGTGTGCAGTGCCAGGGCGCGGTGGAGTTGCGCCTGTGCGTCCATCATGTCGCCGAGTTCATGCGACAGGCGCCCGAGATCGCGCAGATCGTCGGCAAGGGCCGGATGATCGCCACCGAGCACGCGCTGGCGGTCCTCTATCAT
>JANXLQ010000264.1 GCA_025355085.1 Rhodopila sp. | reverse complement strand
GTCATGGCCTGCACGTATTGGCCGGTCTTCTGTGGTTGCTGACAATGATGGCGCATGTATTCGCCAAAGGATACCGGCCCGATATACTACGGCGCATCTTATGCTTTAGACTGTTCTGGCACGCCCTGGATATTGTCTGGGTCGGCGTGTTCACCGTGGTTTACCTGATGGGAGCCGGACAATGAATCCCACTGAACCCGCCGACAAACCACCGGGCGACCCATCCTTCGATGGTTATGAAACTGGTAGCATTAGCAGCTACCTCGTCGGTCTAGGGCTTGCTGTCCTGCTGACGGGCGTATCTTTCTTCGTCGCCCAAACCACGTTAGTGTGGCAACCGAGCATTCCCGTTGCGCTGGGTGTCCTGGCTATAGCGCAGATGGGTGTTCATCTCGTCTTTTTTCTTCATATCACGACGGGTCCTGATAACGTCAACAACGTTATGGCCTTGGCCTTTGGGGTCCTGATCGTGTTGCTGCTGATCTCCGGTTCTCTGTGGATCATGTCCCATCTGAATCAGAACATGATGCCGATGGATAGGATCATGCAGATGCAGCGGTAGATAATACCAGTCTGCCCCGATGTAGCACCTGTCGCGGGTCGGCCGGGACGACGCCGATTGGGCCGGTTATACCACCGGACAATGTTTCGACGGTTCGGCCCCTTCTCGTCATGGCAGGTAAAGGCCTGCCATTCACATCTTTGTCCGAACCGAGGCGGCCGGGCCTTCGCCCGCCATGACTGTGACGGCTTAGAACATAGGGCCGTTGGTATTATACCAACCGGCGTTGACGTTGACGTACTGCCATCCAACCCGTCATGCCGACGAAGGTCGGCATCCACGTCTTTTGTTCGTCCAAACAAAGACATGGATGGTGCACCTTCGCGCACCATGACGATGCGAGGGCGGCCGGCGGTGCGGTGCGTCTGGCGGGCTGCCGAAACCCACCAACGTGCCGCTGTCCTTTCATCCAAAAAATGCCAGCAGCCGCCGCAGTAATTCCGCCGGCTGCTCCTCGGGCATCCAATGTCCGCAGTTCTCAACTACGCCACCTTGCACATCCACGGCCAGACGCCGGAGGGACTCCACGACCTCGGTTCCCCTGCCCCACGACCCGTCGCCACCCAGCGCCAGTACCGGCATCGGCAGCTTGAACGTTGCCGCCGTGGTTGCGTTGTCGGCGATATCCTGCGGGATCGCTCGATAATACGAAAACCCGGCCCTCAAAGCGCCAGGTTGGCGGTAAGTCCGCAGATACTCGGCGATATCGGCCTCGGACAAAGCATCGGGCCGAGCACCGTAGTTGCTGTAGAACCAGCGGAAGTAAATGTCTTCCCGGCCGGTGACCAATGCCTCGGGCAAATCCAGCGTTTGGTGGAACGCGTGGTGCCATCGCCGGCCGCCCTGACTGATGCTTGGACTGCCGTCACCGGGGATCGTTACATCCAAGATCGCCAGCTTCCGCACCGAATCGGGATGCGCCGCCGCGACGGCGTAGGCTGTGGGACCGCCCCAGTCGTGACCGACCAGATAGAACTCGGAAATGCCGAGAACATCGTGGACCAGCCGCCAGATATCGTTGCCGATCGTCTTCTTATCATACCCGGCCGCGGGCCTGGACGAATCACCCAGCCCTCGCAGGTCGGGCGCGATCACTCGGAAGCGTTCGGACAGACCGGGGATGATGTGCCGCCACTCGTGCCAGCTTTGCGGCCAGCCGTGCAGGAGCACCACGGGAAAGCCGCTTCCGGCCGTCACATAGTGCAGCCGCACGTCCCCCAGATCGGCAAACGCATGTTCCATGGCCCGTCACCCTTCCCCATCGTCCTTAACGGCTTTATCATGGCGCTATATTCACTTGGGGGAAACCATCATGCATTGGACAGATCGCCGCGAACGCTATCGCGCAACCATCGCGGGCAGTGCCTGTATCCACCCCGGATCGGTGTACGATGCAATCTCCGCCCGCATCGCCGAAGAACTGGGATTCGAGATCGGCATGTTCGCGGGGTCGATCGGTTCATTCGCCGTGCTTGGTGTTCCCGACCTGATCGTACTGACGCTGACGGAGTTCGCCGCCCAGGCCTACCGGATCAACCGCGCCGGCAAGCTGCCGCTGATGGTCGATGCCGATCACGGTTACGGAAACGCACTGAACGTGATGCGAACCGTGCAGGAACTGGAAACCGCCGGCGTCGCGGCGCTGATGATCGAGGACACGCTGCTGCCGCGCACGTATGGCGAGAAAAAACCGACCGTGATCTCCATCGAGGAAGGCGTGGGCAAGATGCGCGCCGCCCTGGAAGCACGTGAGGACAAGGCGCTGACCATTATCGGCCGCACCAGTTCGCCATCGATCACTGGTTTGGCGGACGGGATCAGGCGGCTGAAAGCTTATGAGGCGGCCGGCGTCGATGCCTTGTTCATTGCCGGGGGCCTGACCCGCCACGATCTGGATTCCATCGCCGAAGAAATAAAAATTCCATTGATGCTGGGTGGGATTCCGGCTGATTTGCAGGATAAAGAATACCTCTCCAGCCGGGGCGTTCGCGTCGCACTGCAGGGACACCAGCCGTTCTCGGCGGCGGTGAAGGCGACGTATGACACGCTTAAAGCGTTGCGCGAGGGAACCAAACCCTCCGAACTGAAGGGTGTTGCTTCGGCCGAAATGATGGCGCGTGTCACCCGTGAGGGCGACTACAAAACCTGGACGGAAAAGTTCCTCGGCGTATGACCATTCTGTCGGGCAAAGCCCGTGTCGCGGGCATCACCGGGTGGCCGGTCAGCCACTCACGCTCTCCCCGTTTGCACGGGTTCTGGCTGGAGAGGCATGGAATCGATGGCGCCTACGTGCCGCTGCCGATCGCGCCCGAGGACTTTCCGGCGGCCGTCCGCGGACTGATGCTGGCGGGGTTTGCCGGCGTCAACGTGACGATTCCGCATAAGCTCGCAGCTTTCGCGATCTGCGACACGGTGGACGAGTCGGCCAAACGCGCCGGTGCGGTGAACCTGCTGGTGTTCCAAAACGGCCGCATCACAGGGCGCAACACGGACGGACTGGGGTTCCTCGGCAATTTGCGCGCGCATGGCGTCGATCCGGCTGCCGGAGCGGCACTGATCCTGGGGGCGGGTGGCGGCGCGCGGGCGATTGTCGCGGTGCTGCTGCAACTCGGCATTCCGGTCACCATCGCGAACCGCACGCGTGACCGGGCCGAGGAACTGGCCGCCCTGCTGCCCGGACTGAACGTGATCGACTGGGACGACCGTGACACCGCCCTGCCCGGTCAGTCGCTGCTGGTCAATTGCACATCGCTTGGCATGGGTGACAATCCACCAATGCAAATCGATCTCGATCGCGCCGCACCGGGAATGGCGGTGGCGGATATCGTCTATGTGCCGATGGAAACACCGTTGCTGGCGGCCGCCCGCACGCGTGGCCTGCCGGCCGTCGGGGGCCTGGGGATGCTGCTGCATCAGGCTGTGCCGGCGTTCCATGCCTGGTTCGGGGTGGAGCCTGTGGTTGATGACGAGCTGATCCGTTTCGTCGCGTCAGACCTTCTGCCAGGATGAGAATAATCGGCCTGACCGGCGGCATCGGGATGGGAAAGTCCACCGCCGCCGCAGCCTTTCGGCGTGCCCGCATTCCGGTGTTCGATGCCGACCTCGCGGTGCATCGGATGCAGGCCAGGGGTGGCCGAGCGGTGAGGGTGATCGGGGCGGCTTTTCCGGGGAGCACGAAGGATGGGGCGGTGGATCGTACTGCTCTACGCAATGCCGTGCTGGGTAACCGTGAGGCTTTGACTGTGCTGGAGCACATTCTGCATCCGATGGTGGAGGCCGATGAACGCGCGTTTGTCGGGCGG
>JANXLQ010000222.1 GCA_025355085.1 Rhodopila sp. | reverse complement strand
AGGTTCATCGCGGGGATCGAGCCGGCGGTTTCGATCACGTAGTCCAGGCCGCCGCCGGTGGCCTGACGGATTTCCTCCACCACATCCGCGTTGCCCGCAAGGAACGTGTCGGTGGCGCCGAGTTCTCGGGCCAGACGCAGTTTATCGGCGTTGAGATCGACCGCGACGATGCGTTCGGCGCCGGCGATGACTCCACCGAGCAGTGCGTTCATGCCGACTCCGCCCAGGCCGACCACGGCCATCTGCCCACCGGGAGGGACTTTCGCGGTGTTCAACACGGCACCGACTCCGGTGACGACGGCACAGCCGAAGATGGTGGCGTCCTCCAGCGGCACGTCTTTGGGGATTTTTATCAATGCGTTCTGCGACACGACGGCGTACTGCGCGAACACCGACAGGCCGCTGTAGTGGTAAATCGGCTCCCCGTTCAGCGACAGGCGGCGGGCGCCGGAGATCAACGTGCCGTTGGTGCGGGAGGTGTTGGAGCTTTGGCACAGGTTGGGACGGCCGCCGTTGCAATAGCGGCATTCGTTGCAACTCGTGACGAAGACGCTGATGACGTGATCGCCGGGTTTCAGTCTGGTGACGCCAGGGCCGACTTCCTCGACGATGCCGGCGGCCTCGTGTCCGGGGATGGTGGGCAGCTTGCGCGGGCGCAGGTTCTCGATAGTGGACAGGTCGGAGTGGCAGAGGCCGGCGCCGATGATCTTATACAGAACTTCGCCGGGGCCGGGCGGGTCCAGTTCGACGGTTTCGATCGTCAGTGGTTTGCTGATGGCGTACGGGCGGGGCTTGCCCTGTTCGCGCAACACGGCGGCTTTCATCTGCATGGTGTGAGTCCTTAGCGGCGATTGGCTATTGTGCCTGACGGTGCGGGATCGGCAAGGTTTGGGTTGGGGGCGATACGGCAGCCGGCGGGTAGATCGCGGCTGTAGCGGGTCCAGGTTTGGGTCTCTCCGAGAAAAGGGATGCCTAGGAAGCCGCGAACGGCGAGGTTGCCGTTGGGGTCGAGGTGAAGTTCTACACCGTATATGTTGCCGTTGCGCGGGTCGAGAATATGGCCTTTCCAGAGGTTGGCGTGGATTTGCCGGGCGTCGGTTATCAGCGGCAGATGGCATTGCGATATGCCGCGATAATCCAGCGGCATGGGATCGTTTGGTTGGTCCAGGAAAACCCCGGCGATGTGTGCGCAAAGACCGGCGTCACAGGGTGAGATCGCGATCACTCCGTCCTGGTCCTGCGTTAGCCAATGGCCGGCCGGTGTCTGTTCAGCCGGGGATGGGGTGGCGCACAGAAGGAGAAGCGCGATGACGGCGAGAAAGCGTTGCATGCGGTCCGATCGATGGAAATCACTGTTATAGCGAACTGCCGGGGGCTTGCGTCCTCACGGCCTTCGCATTGGTGAACCGTCAGGCTGGATGCAAAGCGCCGCTGTCGATGAACATTACCCCAAGCGCAGTCAGCCGGTCCCGGGCGTTGTCCATCGTGGTGCGGCTGTCCGATGCCGGTAACCCGATTCCCCGGCAGGCATTCTGTATTACAATAACGGTGAAACCCAGATGCACGGCATCCTCCGCCGACCAGGCGACGCAGAAATCGGTGGCGAGGCCGCATAGGAAGATTCGGGTGAATTCGCGCTGGCGGAGCCATGCCTCCAGCCCGGTCGGAGTCTCCCGGTCGTTCTCAAACAACGCCGAGTAGCTGTCGAGATGCGGACGAAATCCCTTGCGGATGATCACCTCGATTCGGGTCTGGTCGATATCGTGGTGAATCTCGGCCGATGGAGTCCCGGCAATCCCGTGATCGGGCCACAGCACCTGCTGTCCATACGGCATCTCTATCGTGTCGTATGGCTGCCGTCCGGGATGCGCGCTGGCGAAGGACGCGTGGCCAGCCGGATGCCAGTCCTGCGTCGCGAACGCATGGCCGAACCGGCGCAACAGCCGGTTGATAACGGGCAGGACAGCATCACCGTCCGTCACCGGTAACTCGCCACCCGGCATGAAGGTGGGTTGAACGTCGATCAGCCCGAGAATATCGTGCCGGGGATCGATTTGCATCCGCAGTCTCCCTGTTTCGACCGGCCCTCAAATTGACCCTGTTCAGATTGACCCTGTTCAGATTGGCCCTGTTCAGATTGGCCCTGTTCAGTCTGGCCCTGTTCAGACCGGTTCAGCCGGTTTAGCGTTGCGCGGTTTGGTTGGATGAACAAGACTCTCCAGGAGCACATCGTATGCTGCGTTTCCCGTTAACCGCCATCGCTTTACTGGCAGCCTTATCCGCCGCTCCGGCGAACGCCGTGACCTTCCGTTGGGCAAACGACGGCGATGTGAACGCCATGGACCCGGTGACGCGGCAGGAAACAGTGCAACTCAGTTTCCTGGCGAACATCTATGAGCCACTGGTGCGCCGCAATCGCGACCTGGGGCTGGAGCCTGCGTTGGCAACCTCGTGGGAGCAGACGTCACCCACCGTTTGGCGGTTCCACCTGCGTCAGGGCGTGAAGTGGCAGGATGGTTCGGCATTCACCGCCGACGATGTGGTGTTCACGCTGAAGCGTTTCCAGGCGCCGAATTCGTCCATGCGGGCGCCGATGTCGCCGGTGAAGGATGTGCGCAAGATCGACGACCTGACGGTGGATTTCGAAACGACTGTGCCCGACCCGATTTTCCTGCAAGAGCAGACGAATCTGCTGATTATGTCGAAGGCATGGTGCGAGGCGCACAACACCGTCGTTCCGGTCGTGATCGGCAAGGAGGATACCTACGCATTGCACTACGCGATGGGAACCGGCCCGTTCAGTTTGGTCTCGCGGGAGCCGGATCGAAAGACGGTCCTGGAGAAGAACCCGGCATGGTGGGACAAGCCGGAGCACAATATCGACCGGGTGGAGTTCAACGTCATTTCTTCGGCGCCAACCCGCGTCGCCGCCCTGCTGTCGGGCGAGGTCGATATGATCTACAGCGTTCCGCCGCAGGATATCGCGCGGATCAAGCAGACCGAGGGTCTGAAGCTGTGGCAAACGCCAGAACTGCGTACCATTTTTCTGTCCTTCAATCTCAGCCGCGACGAACTGCCAAGCTCCGACATCAAGGGCAAGAACCCGTTGCGCGACGTTCGGGTGCGGGAAGCGGTTGCGCTGGCAATCGACGAGCCGGCCATTGCCAGCCGGGTGATGCTGGGATTGGGGCACCCAACGGCCGAGATGTGGGGGCCGGGGGTCAACGGCTATGACGCCGCGCTGGATGTGCGGCCAAAGCCGGATGCGGCGAAGGCGAAACAGCTACTTGCCGATGCCGGATATCCGAACGGCTTTCGGCTTGGTTTGGACTGCCCGAACGACCGCTATGTGATGGATGAGCAGATTTGCACGGCGATCGTGCCGATGCTGGCGCGCGTTGGTATTAAGATCGACCTGAACGCGCAGACGAAATCGAAGTTCTTCACCAAGATCAACTATCCGAATTACGACAGCGATTTTTACATGCTGGGTTGGACTCCGGCGACCTATGACGCGCACAACGTGCTTTATACGCTGTTGGGCACCCGGAACGGTAAGCGCGGTGAGGTCAACAACGGGGGGTATTCCAACCCGGTGCTGGACGATCTGATCGATAAGATTGGTGTCGAAACGGATGCACCGAAGCGCGCGGCGATGCTGCATCAAACGATTGAAATCCTGCAAAAGGATATGCCGACCATTCCGTTACACCAGCAGGTGATCGTTTGGGCGTCGAAGACCAATGTGGAACTTGCTCAGCCGGCCGATAATTTCTTCCCCTTCCGCTTCGTTCGAGTGAAGTGAGATACACATGATCTCTGGTCTTTGGGCTGCCTCCGCTACACCGGTGGGGGCGGATGGGGCGGTCGATCACGCGGCATTCGCGAACCACGCACATCGGCTGCTTGCGCGCGGCTGCGACGGGCTGGTGTTGTTCGGGACGTCGGGCGAGGGGCCATCACTTTCTATCGCGCAACGGCTGGCGGCGGTCGAAGCCGTGCTGCGGTCCGGCGTGCCGGCGGAAAAGCTGGCGGTGGGAACCGGGTGTCCGGCGGTTGTCGATACGATCGCCATGACGCGCGCGTGTCTGGCGCTGGGGATCGTGCGGGCGATGATTCTGCCGCCGTTCTACTTCGCCGGCGCCCCGGATGAGGGGATTGAGGACGCTTTCGCCGAAGTGATAGATGGCGTGAGGGATCAGCGTTTGTCGGCGTGTTTGTATCACATTCCGCAGGTCAGCGGCGTTGGCGTGCCGGCGGCGGTGTTGGGGCGGTTACGTGCGCGCTATGGCGCTGTGGTGGCCGGGGTGAAGGACAGCACCGGGGATTTCGAAAGTTTTCGGGCGTTCCGGAGGGAGGCCCCTGATGCCGCCGTGCTGGTCGGCGCGGAAGTATTGATCGCCCGGGCGTTGGCCGAGGGTGGGGCTGGGACGATCTGCGGGATGGCGAATTTGGTGCCCGGTTTGGTGCGGCGGATGTTCGATGGGACGGGCGCCCAACGCGACATGGAGGAGGCGTGTTCCCGGGTCGCCGGCATTCCGATGATGAAAGCGGTTTTGGCGGCGATGGAAGACGAATCGATCTGGCTCCGGATGCGGCCACCGTTGCGTTCGGCGGATGAAGCCGCGGCCAAGCGGGCGGCGGTGGTGCTGGCGCGGCTGGAGGGGTAGGGCCGCAACTCTTTCCCCCGTGGACTTGATCCGGGAACCCGGTCATCTGCCGGAGGCCAGACGGGTTCCCCGATCAAGTCCACGGGGGTTATATCAAATTGTTTCGATTTCTACCGGAAACAGCGCATCCGCGTCGTCAACGTGCAGCAGATGGTAAACATTGAACCGATAGGCTGCCCCCAGTGAAACCTCTGGCGGGGTGAACGGAAACGCAATATTCCCAGCCGTGGACAACCGTCCCGGGTAGCCGAAATGCAGCAGGAATTGTTTGCAGGTCCGCACGACTTCCGACGCACGCTCGCGGGTTGGGGCGATGCATTCACCCATGATGAACACCTCGCCCGGCGGCGGTTCGTTCTTCGGCACCACCATACGCACGCCGTCGATGCCGTACACGCGGAAGCGCAACGTGTAGTCCATCGGCTGATCCTCGCAGACCAGGCTTTCGACGAGGTCGGCGACCTTCGGCAGTAGCCCCTTGCACTGCGCAATGAATTTTGGATCGGCCGATCCGCACAGTAACACCGCACGCTCCCCGACTTTGATCGCGCCCTCCAGCTTGATGGTCGGTGCGGTGGTGTCCCGCCATGTAGCCCCGGTGACGCGGGCGCGCCGGTCGTCCACTGCCTCGTAATGGGCGCGGGACAGGTCCAGCGTGCCGTCGGGTTCCTGCATGGTGAACGGGTCGGATTGTTCGTACAAACTGTGTGCGGCTACCGAAATGGGGGTCGCCCGCCGTTCCGGATTCATACTTTCCAGAACGAAACCATCGTGGTCGAGTTCGGCCAGGATCGGATCGCGGCCGCCCGGAACGCAGCACAGTGAACCGCACTCGATGATCTTGGCCATGTGCATCGCGAGGCCCACCGGGAAGCCAAGAAGTGCGGGCAGCGACGCGAAGATCGCGGTATCGCAGGCGCGTCCGGCCACGATCACATCGACATCGGCCGCCAGGGCTTTTCGAAATGGACCCATGCCCATCTGCCCGACGATATGCGATGCCTCTGTAACGTCTTCCTCGGTCAGTGCCGGCATGCTGTCGAAACTGGTGACTTTACCGGAACGGACTGCTTCCAATAGTAGTGGCCGAGCAATGTCGGCCCGCATGACGGCCATGCGGAAATTTAGTCCATCGGCGCGGGCAATATCGCGCAGCATCGCCAGCGTCGCGTCCAAATGCGGCCCGGCGCCGGCCGATCCTGCTGTTCCGATCACCAGCGGCACGTCCAGGCCGCGCGCCGCCAGCAGCACGCGGCGCAGATCCCGGCGTGTGGCCTCGGGCGAGGTTGCCATCTCGCCTTTGCCCAGATAGGTGGGGCCGATATCGATCGATCCCATGTCGCAACCGATCAGGTCGGGCTTGCGTTCGATGCCGGCTTTGAACGATGCGGCGGGGATGCCGTATCCGAGTTGGCCGGAGGCACCCAACAGGCGCATCGGGCGAGGGGAACGGCGGAATTCGGCGATGATGCGTCCGGATGCACTCATGGTGTTGCACTTTCTATCGTCACGGTGACGGAATCTGCTGTTTGCTTCACGGCAGGGCGTGGTCCGGCCATCCGGGACTTTTGCGCTGAGTGCCGGGAGGGTCGTGGGTAGCCGCACCAAGCGCCACGGGCATCTGGATAAGGTGTGTCGCAGGAAGGATTTACCTTATTGCGATGGTCTGACCGGGCCGGGCAATCCACGGCTTTGCTGGCTGCGGCAGCGCAAGTCGTGGGTGGCCGGGCCAAGCCCGGCCATGACGGAGAGAGTGATATGCCCTTCCGCGCGGGACTTCTTTCCGCGCATTGCTGGTCCTGATGCTTACGGGCAGAGAGTGTGATGCTCTCCCGCGTGGGACTTTTTTCCGCCGATTGCTGGTCCTGATGCTTATGGGGCCAGGCCCGACCGTGATACGGGACAAGATCGGAGTTCATATCTCGATCCCCAGCAACGGCGCATGTTGTTGCGCCCCGTAAACATCCAGATCACCTGGGTCGCCCGCCATAATCGTTCGGGCCATTACGATCTTAATCGCGCGTCCGACCGGGTACGGAATGATCGTCACCTGTTCCGCCGGCACATGGTACAGCCGCCCGATATTCTCCGCGCCCAGCGCCGGAGACTGGGCGACACGCTGATAGTCCGCGTCCGATCCAAAAATGATGTCCAGCGTCAGGCGCCGAGGACCGGCGTTCTTGCTGCGAATGACTTGTGCGATGTCGGATAGTTTCATGGCTTGTGCAACTCCTGCCCGTGGCCGCGTTACCGTGCGAACGCCTTTTTTGAATGCGACCAGAGGCCCTCGGACCTCGGCTATCGCTTCCTCTGGCGTCGTAGCATCGAAAATGACGATATCCGCTGGATTGCCAACCGCGATGCCATAGTCGGATAAATTCATCGGTCGCGCCGAACGATCTGTGTACGTCGGCGCATCGGCCGCCAATCCCGCTTCGATCGCGACAATCCTACCGGCCGCGAACCTTATATAGACCGGCGATCCACCGAAGATGCGCGCGTTGCGGATAACCAGGTCCATGCAGTTTCCTTTGTGGCGTTACCAGCGTGCAGGTGTATGGCGGGTCTGTAAAGGTTTACGGATTGCATGCGGCGATTCTCATTTTAGGCGGTTCGGGTATCCGCCACCGGGATGGCCGGGACAGGCGCGGCCATGACAATGAGGACACGATTCCAGTCAGCGCGAAAACGCTTTAAAGGCGGCCCAGCATCCATCCGCAGTAGGTAGCGGCTACGCACAGCACCACCGAACCGGCGGCATAGCCGAACGCGGGAACGAAATCGCCGTTCTGCATCAACTCCAGCGTCTGCAAACTGAACGCCGAGAACGTCGTGAACCCGCCGCAGATGCCGGTCATCAGAAATATCCGGAAGTCGGGATGCACCCCGATACGGGCAGGCGTCAGCGTCATCCCGGCCACCAGCCCGATAACCAACGACCCCAGCACGTTAATCAGCAGCGTGCCCCACGGAAACCTAGGCCCGGTCAGAGCCGTCATCGCGCCAGTTAGCCAGAACCGGGCGACGCTTCCCATTGCGCCGCCGACTGCCACCGCGACCCATGCCCCCATGCCTGATTACGCCTTCGCTATGTTCCAGAACACCGGCACCGGACCCTTGAGCTGCCCGGTCACCGTCTTCCGCCAGGCTGTGGACGGGAAGTACTGCCCGAGCGGAACGTACGGGGCGTAGGTAAGAACCTCGTCCTGAATTGCGGAGGCCAAACCTTTCTGCTCGGTCGCATCGCCGCTGTCGATCCACTGGTCGTGCAGCGCCTCCAGCTTCGGGTCGTCCGGCCAGCCGAACCACGCCTTGCCGCCATTGCCGCGCGCTGCCGGCGTGGCAAGTGGATTGAGGTGATCCACTGCCGGGAACGACGCGCAAAAGATCGACCAGCCGCCTTTTTCGATCGGCTCCCGGCTTGCTCGGCGTTGCACCACGGTGCCCCAGTCCATTGACTGGTCATCGACGTTGATGCCGATCGCCTTCATCCGGGCGGCGATCACCTGGCACATGGCGTCGTAGAACGTCTGATCGGTGGGGTGCAGCAGCACCACCTTTTCACCGTTGTAGCCGGCGGCTTTCAGCATGGCCCGCAACTCGCCGGGGGATTTTTTGGCACCGAGCCGGTCCATGCCGACGGTGCTGGCGCTGTCGGTGCCGGGCAGGAAGACGCCGACCGGGGCGTTGTAGCCGGAGGCGTCCTCACCCATGACCGCCTGCATGACCTCGACCTGATCGATCGCTGCCAGAATGGCCTGCCGCACGCCGATATTGGCGGTCGGGCCTTGTATGGAGTTCATCCGCGCAACGGGATACAGGCCGTATTGGTCGAGCCGGTCCACCACCACATCCTTGTTCTTGCGCAGCAGCGGCAGCAGGTCGGGCAGGGGGGATTCCAGCCAGTCAACCTCACCGTTCTGCAACGCGTTGGCAGCGGTCGAGGCGTCGGGGACGATGTGCCATTCGATCCGCTCCACCAGCGCGCGCTTGGCGCCGGAGGTGAAGTCCGGCGTCTCCTGCCGCGGCACGTACCCGGTTGCCTTTGAAAACACCGCCCGGCTGCCGGAGATGTATTCCGATGCCTCGAAGCGGAAGGGCCCACTGCCGACGACTTCGGCGATCTGCTTGTATGGGTCGGTCGCGGCGATACGGGCCGGCATGATGACCGGCGGGCTGGGTTGCGTGCGGGCCAGGGCGAAGGGCAGCGCTGAAAATGGCTTCTTCAGGCGGAATACCAGGGTGCGGTCGTCAGGGGCTTCCAGCGCATCCAAACGGTCGGCGAGTATCTGTCCCACCGCGTCGCGCTTCATCCAGCGTTGCAGGGACGGGACGCAGTCGCTGGCCAGGACCTTGGCGCCGTCATGGAATATCAGACCTTCGCGCAGCTTGATCGTCCAGCGCTTGCCATCGTCCTCGACAACGTGCCCCTCGGCCATCTGCGGGTGGGGGTTCAATTTGGCATCTAGGCCGTACAGCGTCTCAAATACCAGGAAGGCATAGTTTCGGGTGACGGTGGCGGTGGTCCAGATCGGGTCCAGGCTGGTCAGGTTTGACTGCGGGACAAAGATCAGCGGCTTCACGCCTTGCGCGATGGCCGGCCGAACCAGGGTTGTCGCGGCAGCCGCCGCCAGGAAGTCGCGCCGTTTCATCGTCTATTTCCTCCGTACAGGGTGCGGCCATAGCGGATTTTTGCGAACGCCTCAAAGGGCCATTACGCCGGCGCCGCTTATCGCCGGGTAGCCGCCTTGCGCGCGGTGCATGACAACCGGGCTGGCATCCATATGATAACGTCGCTTATTATAAGCCCACCCAAGGAATGTGCCAGTTGGACGAATTTCACCGCGATCTGCTGTTTCTGTTACACGATGTCGCCCGGCTTCTGCGCGTCGATGCGGACAAGCGGGCGCGCCAGCATGGCATGACGCGGGCGCAATGGGCGATCCTGATCTGGCTGGAACGTCAACCCGGCCTGTCCCAAAAGGAACTGTCGGAAATTCTTGAAGTCGAGCCGATCACCGTCGCCCGTCTGATCGACCGGTTGGAAACCCGCGGCATGGTCGAACGCCGGCCCGATCCGCGCGACCGCCGGATATGGCGGCTGCATCTGCTGCCGCCGGCCTGCGAGGTTTTGGGCGAAATCGAAAAACAGCGCGCCGATATGACCCACATGGTGAGTGCGGGTATCAACGAAAATTCCATTGAAATCATGACCGAGGCACTGATGCGGATGAAAGCGACCCTGACCCAAGAGGCTCACGCATCGCGAAACCGGGCGGAGCCGTCCGACACTCATGTTCAGGAGACCGTTTGATGTCCCAAACCACGATGGCTCCGCGTGTGACCGGATCGCCGGCCCGGGCGCGGATCGGCCGAAGCCTGGTGCGCCCGATCCTGATGCTGGGCGGTATTGCCGTGGTGATCGTCGGGGGGGCCTTTTACTGGGTGACCGGCGGCCGGATCGTGTCGATCGACAACGCCTATGTGCGGGCGGCGAAGGAAGTCATCGCCACCGACGTGTCGGGCATTGTGGCCAGCGTGCCGGTGCATGAGGGTCAGCGCGTCAAGCAAGGTGACGTGCTGTTGCAACTGGACCGGCGGCCGTTTGAGATTGCGTTGGCTGGCGCGACAGCCAACCAAAACGGCATGGTCTCGACGCTGAACGCCATGAAGCTCGAATACCAGCGCATGCTGCGGGATGTGGATGTGAAGCAGGCTCAACTGGAGTCCGATCAGGCGAGTTTCGACCGCTACGCGGGGTTGGTCAAAAGCGGCGGCGTGACGCGGGCCGACTATGACAACGTCCGCTTTCTGGTGATGGCCGACAAGCAGGCGGTCGCGGCCCTGAAGATGGCCGCTGCCGTGCAATTGGCGCGTCTTGGTGGTGATCCCAACGTCGATGTCACCACCATGTCCGACTACCTTCAGGCCAAAGCCAGGGTAGATGAGGCGAAGCGGCAGTTGGACCACACCATGATCTACGCGCCGTTCGGTGGCATCGTGACGCAGGTGGAGACGGTGCAGCCGGGCATGTATCTGGCAGCGGCGACTGCGGCATTTGGTTTGGTTTCGACCGATAACGTTTGGGTGGAAGCCAATCCAAAAGAAACCGAGATGACGCATGTGAAGCTGGGCGATCCGGTGACGGTGACGGTGGATACCTATCCGGGCCTGACGTTGAAGGCCGAGGTGCAGTCGATCGCGCCCAACAGCGGATCGGAATTCTCGGTCCTGCCGGCGCAGAACACGTCCGGAAACTGGGTTAAGGTGGTGCAGCGCATCCCGGTGCGGATCAAGATCGAACACAAAGCCGGCGGTCCGGAACTGCGTGCGGGCATGAGTGTGGTCGCCGAGATCGACACCGGTCATCGTCGCACCTGGCACGACCTGTTTTAACGGATGTCGTCCATCTCACAGTCAAAGGGGACTTACGACCCGGTTCCGCATCGGCTGATCATTACGTTATGCACGGTCGGTGCGACGTTGATGCAGGCGCTGGATCAGACGATTGCCAACGTGGCGTTGCCTTATATGCAAGGCAGCCTGTCGGCGACGTATGACGAGATTACCTGGGTCCTGACCTCCTACATTACCGCCGCCGCGATCATGACGGCGCCGGTAGGGTGGCTGGCGTCGCGGTTTGGGCGGAAATACCTGTTCATTACCTGCCTGATTGGCTTCACCGTTACATCCATGATGTGCGGCGCGGCGCAATCGCTGACACAGATCGTGATTTTCCGGCTGTTGCAGGGCATGTTTGGCGCCGCCCTGGTGCCGCTGTCGCAAACCACCATGATGGACATCTACCCACCCGAACAGCGCGGCAAAGCCATGGCGATCTGGGGAGTCGGCGTCATGGTCGGGCCGATCCTGGGGCCGACACTCGGCGGTTATCTGACCGAGATGTACAACTGGCGCTACGTCTTCTATATCAATCTGCCGTTCGGCATTCTGGCGACGCTGGGACTGATTTTCTTCATGCCCCGGTCGTTCGGCAATTTCAATTTGCGGTTCGATTGGATCGGGTTTGCCGTCCTGTCGCTGGGGATAGGCAGCCTTCAGTTGATGCTCGACCGGGGCCAGAACCAGGATTGGTTCACGTCCACGGAGGTGATCGCCGAGGCGGTTTTGGGCGGGCTGGGCGTCTATCTGTTCATCGTTCACATGATAACGGCGAAGAAGCCGTTCATTCCGGCTGTAATGTTCAAGGACCGCAATTTCTCGGCCGGACTGCTACTGATGTTCGCGACCGGAACGATTCTGGTGTCCAGCTCATCGTTGATGGCGCCGTGGCTACAAAATTTGGCGAATTATCCGGTGGAGACGGCGGGGCTGATAATGGCGCCGCGTGGCATCGGTACGATGACCGCGATGCTGACCGGGGGCCGGCTGTCGAGCCGGTTGGACCCACGCTTGCTGATGGCCGGCGGTATTCTGGCGCTCGCCTGGTCGATGTGGGAGATGACGACCTGGACCCCCGACGTGGCGCAGTGGACGATCGTGGTGACGATCATTGTGCAGGGTGCCGGGCTCGGGTTCGTGTTCCTGCCGCTGCAGGTGCTGGCGTTCGCGACCTTGCCGCCGCAATACCGCACCGACGGCGCGTCCTTGTTCAGTTTGTTCCGCAATCTCGGCGCGGCGGTCGGAGTGTCGGTGACGTCCTTCATGCTGGCGCACAACACGCAGGTTCTTCATGAGTCGATCGGCGCCTCAGTGACGCCGTTCAACCGAGCGTTGCAGGGTGGCGGGGCGGTCAGTCAGGCGTGGAACCCGATGCAGCCGCATGGTGCGGCGATGTTGGATCGGATCGTTAACCACCAAGCACAGATCACGGCTTATATCGACGATTACTGGATGATGATTTTTACCACGCTGCCGTCGCTGGCGTTGCTTCTGCTGCTTCGCCGGCCAAAGCGGGCATCGGCCGCGCCGGCGGAGGTGCATGCGGCGATGGATTAGAGCGATCATGGGTTCGGTCGGACAGTCGTAGCCAACCGGGCGTCGCGAAGCAGCCGATATAGTTCGTTGGCGGACGAAGCGTTCTTGCGCGCGGAAGGATCCGGCCCGCACTAGTGCCGCGCGCTGAAAGTGGCGACTCCATAGCGCTGGGGTGAGTCCGGATTGCCACGATTTGGGAAAAACTGAGATTCTGACGGTTGTCCGTCGAATAAGGGGGAGTCAAATGTGTCCTGGCATGGCATGGCGAATCG
>JANXLQ010000211.1 GCA_025355085.1 Rhodopila sp. | reverse complement strand
GGATTCGCGCAGCAGCGAATCCGCGATGTGCGCGTCCGTGAAGAACACCACCAGGCTGGACAGGAAGTGGACCGGCTTCGTTTGTTCGGCCGCCGCAAGACGCAGCACTTCCACCGTGCCCGTAACGTTGGTTCGCTTCAGGCGATCGTAGGGGAACGCCATATTAAGCGAGCCGGCGCTGTGAAAGATGACATCCACCGTGGCGGCGAGTTCACGAAAATCGGCGTCTGTCATGCCGAATTGGCGGTCGGCGAGGTCCTGCACTTGTATGACATGGACCCGCTTGCGAAACGCTTCGTCCCAAAGCTCATATCCGGTGAGGTGCCGGACCAGACGTGCATACGCCTCTGGCCCGTCCGTCCCACGCACGAGGCAATAGGCGTCCGCGCCGGTCTTAGTCATCAGGTCATGCAGCAGATACCCGCCCAGGAAGCCGGTCGCGCCCGTCAGGCACGCCGCCCGCGGGGAAAGGGCATGGGGAGATACCGGGTGCCGGAACTGAATTTCAGGATCCAGCAGGCAATCCGCGAGCATCTCTTCCGTGGTTAGTCGATGCAATTCCATTCAGTCCAGGCCAATGCTGCAAAACGACGCGGGTGGGGAGTTGTCCTGACGATCAGGATGGGAGCCGAAACAACACATCATGGCCGGCCAATTCGGGGCAGGGGCGCCGTACCCTGCGACAGCGCGGCCGTGTCCCGGACCCTCATACTGCGATGGGCTGGACATCCCGCGCTCGCATTTCCACCACAACAGTGGCAAGCGAACGTATGCTGGCGAAAGAGTCCATATTCAGTTCGTTCTCGCCAAATTCGATACCGAAGCATTCCTCGGTCAAACTGACGAGTTCGACGAGTGCCAGGGAATCCAGACCCAGCCCACCGCCAAGAAGCGCGGCGTCGGAGGTGATTTCGTCCAGCGTCCGGTTCACGTCCAGACGTTCAGCCACCAGCTTGCGTAGTTGTTCAATCGTGTCTTCGATCATCGGTTCGACTTCATTGTTGCATATGATTCAGCTCGGCCGCCAACGTCCGCCGGTCCACCTTGCCGCTGGCGAGCAACGGCATGGTTTCCACCACATGGACTTCGTCTGGTAAGGCGTAGCGCGGTAGTAAATCGAAGCACCGCGCGCGGATCTGCTGTCCATCCAACACCGCGTCAGCCTTGGGGACGCAGAAGGCCGCAATACGCTGCCCGTGTCCCGATAGCCCGGGCGTGGCGGTCACCACGACCTGCAAGATATCCGGCAGCTTTTCGATGATGCGCTCGATATCTTCGAGCAGGACGAGATAGCCATCCCGGTTGACGCTGGTACCGGCGCGTCCAAGTACTTTGATCGCGCCTTCTGCATCGGCCTTGGCCAGATCCCCGGTCCGATACCAGGCATTGGGTTCGGCTATGTGAATCCATTCGCCGGCGTCGTCGAGATAGCCGTCATAGCCAAACGGGTGCAGCACGTTCAGTTCGCCGGGGTCGCCGTCGGTGATCCGCAACTGAACATCGTGCATCGGCTTGCCGATGGTCTGGCTGCGCATTTCGAAACTGTCGCCCGGGTCGCAGGCCGAGGTGGCGCCCATTTCGGTACTACCGTACTGATTGATCAACCGCCCGCCGATCCGTTCATCGAAGGCCGCGAACACGTCCTCGCTGATGCGTTGGCCGGACGTGACGATGACCTCATAATTGGTGCGCGGACTTTTATACGCTTTCAAAAGCATTTCGCAGATGGCTGGTGTGACGAACGCAATGGTCGGCTGGAAACGCTTTTCGCGGTCCAGGTATTTGATGATGTTTGTCTTGTCCTGAAGGTCGATCGATGCGCCGACCTGAATGGCGGGTAGAAACTCTGCGCCGAACCCATACATATGCGCGATCGGGACCGGGATGACGCAGCGGCTTTCTGCCCGAAAACCATACTTGCGCACGCAGTTTGCCGCATTGCCCATCAGCTTGTCATGGCCATGCACGACGATCTTCGATGTGCCCATGCTACCGGAGGTACGTAGTAACAACTTCGCCGACGGTATGCTTTTGCGGTTCCATTCCGGATTCGCGGTTACCGACATGAACGCCGCCGCCGGTTGCAGCGAGACGCCGGCGCCGACCGCGATGCTGAAGCGGCAAAACAGCGGCGTGGGCTTGATCTCGGCGTTAACGGCGGGTGGTACCAGGACGAAACTGTAACCGTCACGCATCAAGGTGAGCAGAAGAAGCGCGCCGGCAACCGAATTGGCGCATTCGACGGCTAGGCAATCGCCGGGTTGAACGCCGTGACCGGCCAGGGCTTTAGCCGTTTCGTCAAGCAGCGCACAAAGCTCGTGGTACGCAACGGTAAACGAACCATCGGTGATGAAATTGTCGCGGGTTTTTGCGTCCGTGGCGCAATTGCCTAAAACATCACTGACGATCATGCCGCGGCACCACGCATTAAGAATACTCCTACTTGGTTAGATATCATCACGGTGTCGAAATCGCAACGCTTTAGGCTACTTGGATGGCTTCATGCGATGGGCATTTTTCTAATTTGTCTTAAGCCTTCTTGAGGCAAGGAATGAGATGTCCGGGCGCGGCAGCCGCATCGTCAGCAACCGGCCGGACATCACCGTCGTCACTCCGCCGGCACGTCGAGCCGCCGGCCCCGGCTTTCCCCACCAAACTTGCCGATCAGCACGGCCGAAGCCACGACTGGTACGACCAGCACGATCGCCGCCGTCGCCAGTGGCGGCACCATGGCGGCCAGGTTGACGACCTGCACAATGATGCCCCCGAACTTGCTGCTGCCGGCAACGAAGCCGGTGCCGCGGCCCCGGATATGCAACGGATAGCTTTCGGTGCTGTAGGGCAGCAGCACGGCGATGATGCCGTTGGTGCCGATCATCAACAGGCTGATAAGGACAACAGGGCTGCCGTCGGGCAGCGGAAGGCTACTGCCGAGCAGCGAAATACCCACCAGCCCGAGGGCGGTGACCGCCGAAAGCAGCAGCAGCGTTCCCTTGGTGCTCCATCGCGCATACAGCCACGCCGTGATCGCTGCTGTCGGCAGGGCGAGCAGGGCGGATCGGGCGAGCAGCGCATCGGAACTGGCGACGCTATAACCCTTGGCGCGCAGATCGGCGGGAAGCCAGAGAATCAGGCCGAAATTCACCAGACCCCAGGCGATTGCCGCAAGATTTAGACTAACCGTCGTTCCGACAAAGGATGGCGTCAGCAGGCCGGGAACATCAGGTGCCGTTGCTCCGGCACCACGGTGGGCGGGCAGTCCCATCTCGAACCGCTTCATTACCCGCACCGCTTCGGCAACACGGCCGTGCAGCAGCAGAAAATGCGGCGATTCGGGTATGAAACGGCTGAGCCCGATTAGCATGACCCCGGTGGGCAGGCCGATGAACCACATGATGCGCCAGCCAAACACCGGCTCCAGCAGCGCGGCGCACAAACTGGACGCGAGATATCCCGCGATCATGCCGACAGCGCCGACCAGCACGACCAGCCAGCCGCGGTGGCGCGACGGCATCAATTCGGCGAGCAAGGTATAAGCGATCGGCAACATGCCGCCTGCCGACATCCCCATCAGGAAGCACATGACGATGTTGGCGACGAAGGACGGCATCGCGCCGCAGATCGATGTGCCGATGAACATGATCGCGGCTAACAGAATCGCCGCCCGCCGTCCCAGGCGATCCGCGATGATGCCCCAAATCACCGAACCCAGCGCAGTGCCGGACAGCGCAAAGAATGCCAGGATCGCAGCGGTCGGGCGGGTCAGGCCGTATTCCGCCGCCATGCCCGGGATAACAAAACCGAGCGAGGCGGGCTTCATGGTGTCGATGATCAGGGCGAAGGTGAGCGTCAACAGCAGGCCCCAATGTGCCGGCGTGATCCGCTCGCGGCCGCCCGTGGGTAGCGCATCGGCAAGGTCAGCCAACTCGGCCGGTGCGGATCGGGTAACCGCGGCCCGCGGCAACAGTCCGTATCCCGACGCCAGGGTGCCGATGACGATCAACACCATGCCAACCGTCATGGAGCCATCCATCTCCATACCCACGAGCTTGTAGCCCATATCCGCCGCCATGAAGAACATCGGCAGGTGGAGCGCCACGCCGACCGCGACGGCCAGTGCGCCCCCCCAGAATGCCAGGGGACTGGCTCGGTCGCCGCCTGCGAGATGCTTCAACATTAAGGTCGTCTCCTGTGCATCCAGACGGGTCGTTACGCGTCCCGGCCTTGCCCGCCGCTGGCGAGCGGTTCAGTTCGCCGGTCAGCGTTTCAATGAATCTCTGAAATCTCGAACAATTTGGCATGGACCCAGGGTGGGATCGTGCCATCGGCACGACGGCTCACCTGCCTGAAGTGTCCAAAGTCCGAAACTTGTTCGCCGCCGACCACAAGTGCGCATTCCGGCAGGCCCGGATTGCTTAGTACTTCCCCGGGTTCCAGCTCCCGGAAGCCGCCACGTTCCTCAGTATTGAAAAAATGATTCTCAGAGAAGATTTCGTCAGTGACGCCAGCCACCTCGTTGATGAAATTCAACACGATGTTGCGTGGCTTCACGTCGTCCATCTCGTGTTCGAAGCCTTTATAATCTTCGTCGTATCGGCTGCCGACTGAGCCGCGCGTGCTGCGGCCTTTGACGAATTTTCCATTTTCGTAGTGGCGGGCCACCGGATGGATAACGCCCACACAGCCGGGCCGGGACGGGTCGTTGCGACGAACAAATACGTTTGGATCCTGGCCGGGAAAGTTGTTGAAGCCAAGCTCCAGCGTAAAATACATCACTGTTTTTTCAGAGAATTCGGGGCTTTCCAGGAAATAGTCGATCGGCATTTCATAAAATACCCGGACCTCTCCGGTGTCTTTATCGAACACCAGGGCATCGCCCAGGATGCTGTTGCATTGGAAAAGACCGGACGAGATACTGACACGCCTGATCATTTCCTTCCCCAGAACCTCCAGATCCTCCCGCGTCTTTAGTGGGAAAACCCGATTGGGGGTCGGGACATTTTCATAACGCTGCTCAAGGAAGTTGAACACGGCGCGAACCGCATAGCGGAAGCCATGCAGAGTCGTCGTAGGGCTGCGCAGATTGCGGCCAGCCATGGCGGTGCCGATAAAAAATAGATCCGGGGTGGTGCTTTCCCAGGTCGAGTTCAACAGAGCATACTGGCCTTCACATACCGTTTGTGGCCGAACCGACAGCGCAAACAGTTCCGGATTGACAAATGTCCAGCCGGTGCAACGGATGACGTGATCCACCGGCATCCAACCCTCAATGACACCGGGTTTCGTCCAGTGCGGCATTTCTTCCTGATAATATACCCGTAGTGTGCCGTCTTCCTGTTTGGTAATGCGCGTTATAATGAGCCCGTAAATCCCGTGCATCATCTTCAGCGCCGTCATATCGAGCAGCGTATTGTCATGCACCCGCAAGTCGCCGGCAAAATGGGTCCGCCATGCATGCTTCATGAACTTGGGGCCGAGCGCGACGGTGATGGCAGCGGCGGAGCCAACGAGGTGGTTGGCTGTCTCAAACGCCGAGATACCGCCCCCGATAATCAGGACACGCTTATTTTCATAAATCTCAGCGTCAGCGTCATGATCCTCGTAGCTGCTGGCATGCTCGATTCCAGGAATATCCGGGGTGTCGCCTTTCAACGGGCCAGTCGCCATCAGCAGCGTCCGGCAGCGATATTCCTCGCCGTCACCGGTCGTGAGGATGAAATGGCGCGTCTCCGGATCACGATCGATAAATGTAACCCGTGTATTAAACTGAACCTTGATGCCGAAGTGATCGCGGAAATCTTGCAGGTATTGCGCCAGAGCATCGGCTTGCGGAAAAATATCCTTCGAGTACCCGCGGAACGGGAAGGAAAAATCGTGGGTTAGCAGCGAATGCCAATCGAAGCGTAGGTTGAAGTCGGGTTCGCTGAACCAGTTAAACCGCTTATTAAAGGAATTCAGACGGCGGTGACGGGGGTACTGCGTAAAAAATTTGCCGACCCTCTCGCTCCCTTCAAGGACCAGGTAGTCGCGGCCCGCAGTCTCAAGGAGGTAGCCCATCTGCATGCCAGCGGGACCGGCCCCGAGGACGATGGAATCGTGGAAAATCATTTTCTCCGGGGTCCCTAAGTTTTTAACTGCGTGCGAACAGATAACAGACATCACGCGATTTTGACAAGCCTTAATGATCAATTTTGCCGGCGCGGAGAAGGTGTCGGCAGGTGGCCCGTCGGCGTTTGGCGGGTAATAAACGCCCAAATGGCGAGGACGCGCCGACCATTGGTCCGATGGCGCGATCATCACGGTGTAGTCAGATTACTCAATTTCGAACAACCGGTCTTGCCGTAGGTGCGATTGTATGGGGGAGATTTTTGGAAATGATCGCGGCCATAGGATTTTTTTGATATAATCGATTTGATCCGACGATCACCCGGGAAACTCGAGTTGGAAGCCCCGACCGGGTCCGAGGACTACAATGACGCCCTGCTCGTCTGACGCTTCGCAACGGCCAGGGTGCCAGGGAACCGGAGGCTTTGGCGGGCGAGTTTATCCGCAGATGCGAAAAGTCCGGACTCCCGCCGATGATTGGCCCTGCCTCCGGTTCCATCGCGACTACACCATCGAAGATAATAGGTACTCATACGACTGCCAGGGTTCAATTGCTGGAAAGGAGAACAGATCGTTTTCCGTTACACATGCGGCCATGAGGGGAGAGAGGGTGGCGAAGTCCGCCCGGTTGGGCCGGTTCTGAAGACGTATGCACAGGAAACCTGTTACGACACGACCTAAACTGCCTCGAATTGGTTGCGGAATTACCGCGGTTGTGCGATGTTACCGATGCCTTAACAGCGCGGTTCCGCTATTCGATAGCGCATTCCGCATATTCATTCGGAGTTGCTTGACCATGACTGACACAGTTGAAACCCTCGACACAGCCGTGGCCGCTGACACAGTTGAAACTCTCGACACAGCCGTAGCCGCTGACAGAGTTGAAGCCACTGTGCCGTCGGCAGAGGCGACAGACGACGCGCTCAACGCAGCGTTGGATTCGACCGACGTAATCAAGAATCATGTCATCGCGGCCATGGCGGTCGGCCTCGTGCCGATTCCCGGCGTGGACATGGCGGCGATGGTTGCAATTCAGATTCGCATGGTTCACCAAATTTGCGAAATCTATGGTGTCTCACTGCGAGAAAACGCTGCGAAAGCTGCGGTTCTCGCTTTGGCTGGCGGTTTGCTTCCGGTGACGCTCGCCTCTGGCCTCGTCAGTGGGCTGAAGCTCATTCCCGGCCTCGGCAGCCTGGCCGGCGCCGCAGGGTCCTCGTTGCTTGGTGGCGCAATGACCTATGCGATCGGTAGCGTGTTTCACGAGCATCTGGAAACCCATGAGAGCCTGATCGATTTCGATCCGACCAAGGCCCGTGCCGCCATGCGTCGTGAATTCGATAACGGTGTGACGTTTGCCCGTTCGCTGCGTAACAGGGTGTCGAACAAGATCATTGCAAAGGGCAAGCCAGATGCGGCACCTGCGGAAGCGGCAGTGGCCCCGCCGGTGCATACCACCAACCCCGATGTGGAGCCGGCTGCCGTCTGATTTCGGCGCGCGGCCCTGTCATTAAATGGCCCGCGAGCGAAGCATGTGGCGTCAACTCGCGTCCACGCCGGGCTTTGACTCGGCGGCAGCGGTCGTGGCGAGCGTTATCGGCAAAAACGAGCCGCGACTTGCCTGGATTGTCCTGGCGCTTGCGTCCCTGACGGCTGTGCTGGATCGCTTTGCGGTCTTGCGTGTTACGGACGCGGTATATGGCCAGGATCGACCCTGGCGGGCGGACCTGGTTTGGATTCTCGCGGCAATTGCGGGAACTTTTCTGCTGGGCCGTTGGACACGTATGGCCGGTTTGGCGCTGGCCGAGCGCGCAAGCGATACGGTGCTGGTGACTGGGACGCGGCGAGTGCTCGCCGCGGATTGGCGCCACCTAGGCTCTGATGGGCCGGGCAAAACCTTGGCCCGTATCGCGACCGGCATGCGCGAGGATGCGAGCCAAGCGGCCGTGGCACTGCCGGCGCTCGCGGCACTGCCGGTCACTGCGGCTTGGCTCAGTCTCTATGAGCCGAACGCCCTTATGATAGTTGTGCTTCTATCCGTCGTGGGTACGATGCTGCTCCGCCGCGAAATCTCGCGGGTGCGCGCAAGTGAAACCGTGCTCGCTCATGCGGAAGCGGCGTTCGACCGTGTAACCGCGCGCGTGCTGAAGGCCGGTGCCTCGTTGCGGCTGGCCAGCACGCATCAGGCTGACTTTTGCACGCAGGCACTGTGGCCGGCCGTTGACGACGCCACCCGCGCCGCATCGGTCCACGCGCGAGCACACGCCCGCATAGCAGGCCTTTTTGGATGGCTGGTTTTTCTGCTCGTCATCATTCTGCTGACCTTCGGGTCTGGCAGTACCAAGGATGATAATTGGACGCGCGCGCTTATTATCGTTGCCGCGACACTGCATCACGCACGCCAGGCATCCGCCGCCTACCTCGCATTTGGAAGGATCGGGACGGCATCTGCGCAGATCGACGCCATCGCTGAGCGCTTTCCCGCGCGGGAAACCTTCGCCCCCGTGGCGCCGGCGCGGTGGACCACGATCGCGTTCCGGCAGGCGCGGGTCGAGGAGCGGGATACACCGAGCGTATTCCTCGCCGCTATTGGGCCGTTGGATATGGAGTTGCATCGCGGCGAGATCGTTGCCCTCACTGGCCCCAACCAGGATGATCGCGCGACGCTGCTGCATCTACTGTGCGGCCTGACCCCGCCGGATAACGGAGCCGTTCTGCTGGACGGACGCTCGGTTCCCCCGGAGATGTTGCGCGGACTGTGCGGCGGCGTGTTGGATCGCGACGCGATGCCACGCTTCCTCTCAGCGTCTGCCGATGCATCGCGGACAGAGGCGCTGCTTGCCCGCTTCGACCTCTCATCGCAAATGTTGCACCCGCCGGAAGATGGGAACGCGACGTTCGTCTTCGGTCAATCGGAACGCACTCGCCTGGCGATCGTGATCGCGGAATTGGAGGATCGTCCGATCCGCCTTTACGATGAGCGTGCCGCGCGTCTGGAACCTCGTTTTCGCAATGCTTTCGTCGAAACGTTGAAGGAAGCGCGGGCACGCGGACGAACATGCATCGTCGCCACCGGCGATGCCGGCGTGATCGCGGCAGCCGACCGGGTCCTTCGTATGCAGGATGGGATATTCGCTTCGCCGGACGAGGTTGCACAATGAATCTCTGGCGTCTGCTAAACGCCAGGATACGCATTGGGCGCATGCGTGTGCTGATCGCGATGTGGGCCGTGGCGCTTGCGACGGGCGCTGTTGTCATTGGCTTGTCGGAGCGTCTGACTGCCGATCCGGTTTGGGAGATGCCGGCCGGTCTGGCAGGCGCGCTGCTTGCGATCACTGCCGCCAGCTTCGGGCAAAGTTGGGCCAGCACGCGGATTGGCCAATGGATGGCAGGTTTATCACGCCAGATACGCCGCGCCATCCTGACGAGCTATGCCGGGCTTGAGCCGCCGGCACTTGCCGAGATCGACAAGGACACGATGCGCGACGCTCTGGTGGCCATGCCGCGCGGTCTGGCGCGGTTGGGAGCAGAGGCGCCGACCGCGGTTCAATCGTTTCTGACCACGGTGGTGTGCGTTATGGGCACGCTGCTGATTAACCCGGTCGCCGGCGCAGCACTGCTTCTCTCCCTCAAGCTCGGGGCGGTCACGACAACGGCGCTCGTCGTTCGCGCGCGGGGCGGTAGTTTGGCGGCGCAGATCGACGACGCAGGCATCGATCGCGCCATGGACGAGACCTTCCGCGGGATCAGGCAGTCGCTTCTCGCCGCGCCTGCGTCATCATCGATACCGTTGCCTTCATCTATAAAAGAAACGCCGCTGGAGGTCGCGATTACGGCACGCCGAACCGCGCGGACACGCCGCCTTGCCTGGATCGCGACCGAAGGCGCAGCCGCCGCGATGGGAAGGCCGCTGCTGGCAGCCCTCGTGGTTGGCGCCACGCGACTTTCCAATGTACCAGCCGATCAGGCGGTCGCGATGCTGTTGATCGCATTTCTTGTTCCATTCGATTGGATCGAAGCCATCCCCCGCCTCAGCGCACTGTCCGCTGCCGCCGACCGCCTTGCGGCGTTTGAGGCGGCGTTACGTGGCGCTGCGCAACGCTGGGCACCACCGCAGACCACTGCCGGCCCGGAATTTACGTCACTGGAGTTGCGGGACGCGATCTTCCGCTATGCCGCGCACCCCGGGCAGCCGGGGGCTATCGTGGGGCCGGTTTCCTGTAGCGTCACGCCCGGGCGCATCCTGTTCGTCGTCGGCGGTATAGGCTCTGGGAAGACATCTGTCCTCACCGTGCTGGCGGGTTTGGCAGCGCCGGAAGGTGGGGCGATAGTGCGCGACGGCGTTTTGGCCGACGCCCGGCGGAATCGCGATCTGGCTGCCTTCGTGACCGCCGATCCTGTGTTGTTCGCCGGTATGCATATTCGGAACATTGCCCGGCCGGACGTGCAGAGTCTGATCGAGGAACTGGATCTTGGCGGATTCGATGAGATCAGGGCCGGACGCATCCCGGGCGCCGAGGGGCTGTCGCGAAGCGTGCGGGCGCGAATCGCGCTTCTTGTGGCTGTCGCGGAAGACCGTCCATTGCTTTTGCTCGATGAGTGGGACGCCGGCCAAAGCCCCGCGGTTCGTGAACGCTACTTTAAGGTAATGCTCCCGCGTATGCGCGAGAGCGGCCGAGCGATCGTCGTTGCGAGCAGGGACACTCTATATGCTGGCATTGCCGACCAAATGATTTGCCTCGAGGACGGCCGGCAAGTGGAATGAACACCAAACGACGGGGCCATAATGCGCCCTGAATGAGGGGCGCCTATCGGGATCAGGGAGCCTTTATCGCGCGGTCGATGAGGCGTCGTTACCGCCGGATCGTTTCCAGTTAGTTGGTGGCAGCATGCTTCACCGGTCGGCGGTTTGGCTTTCGGGCCGATTGGCTGGGAAGTCGTTCCCTAAATTGTCTTGATTTAACATTGAATCCGCCTACCCATTAATTCAGGGTTTTTTGTACCACAGCATTCAAGAATTTCTTTTGAATATGGAGTAATTCCGGTCAAAGCCGGTCGGATGCGGTTGCGCATCGCGACCGGGGTGATTAGTAAATAATATTGTAATCAACTGAAAGACCAAACATGAAGCTCCGTCATACTGTTTCAGTAATTTCCCTTTTGGCGGCGCCCGTGGCCGCGTCGGCTGAGCCGGTCAATGGCTTTTACGTGAGTCTGGGAGGCGGAGGGAATTGGGTTTCGTCTCCTCTTGAGCAGAAATCCATCGCTCAAAATTTTGCAGGGGCGCCGGGGTTTGCGCTCAACCTCACTAACGCGGGCAACACGGTTTACAAGCCAGGTGTGACTCTCGCCGGTGCTGTCGGTTACGGCTTCACGAACGGCATCCGCCTGGAATTGGAAGGGGCGTACCGCCAAAATGGCGTGTCTCGCTTTGCTCCAGCCCCATCCACCCCGATCGGTCTGATTTTTTCCGGCGAGGAACGGAAGACCTCGCTTATGGCGAACGTCATCTATGACTTCAATGGACTGAAAGCCGACCTTGGCCTGCCGATCACGCCGTATATCGGCGTCGGCGTCGGCATCTCGACGGTGGATTGGTCGAACGTGTCCCGCTCCGGCGGCCCCCTCGCATTTGGCCCCCCCATCGGCACCGCCAATACTATCTTCAGCACCTTTAGTTCCACTGATGTCGTGCTGGCCGCCCAGGGCATAGCCGGTTTCAGCTACGACGTTCCGGGCGTTCCCGGTTTGGCGTTGACCACCGATTTTCGTATGACGGGACTGCCGCAAGGTTTCAAGCAGCATGGCCAGTTTACCCTAGGCTTCGCGCCGGGCAGCGCCTTCGGGACCATCAAAAGCCCGAGTTTTCACGACTATGGCAATGAGTGGAATTACGGCGTGATGATCGGCGTGCGCTACGCGTTCGGCGCCCCGGCTCCGGCCGCTGCCCCGGCCGCTCCGGTTGCGGCGGCGGTGGCTCCGTCGCCGGTGTCGCGTTCGTACATCGTGTTCTTCGACTGGGATAAGGCGGACCTGACCAGCCGTGCGCGGCAGATCGTGTCTGAAGCCGCTGCGAACTCCTCGAAGGTGCAGTACACCCGTCTTGAAGTGAATGGTTATACCGACGCGTCGGGCACCGCCCAGCACAACCAGAGCCTGTCGATCCGACGCGCTCAGTCGGTCGCTGCGGAACTGGTAAAGGACGGCGTGCCCAAGAGCGCTATTACGATCCAGGGTTTCGGTGAAACCCATCCGCTGGTTCCGACCGCCGCAGGCGTGCGGGAGCCGCAGAACCGTCGGGTCGAAATCATCATCAGGTAGGTTTCAGCTTACCTATGGGACGGAAAGGGCGCCCGAGTGGCGCCCTTTGTGTGACGCAATATCCGAAACGACTCCCAGCATGCGAGAATTTTAGCGAATTATCGCTCGTGATACTGCCTCAGGTTAATGTTTCCGGCCGATTGGGTTGCCGCAGAGCGCCGGGAGGGAATCGCTTGTCGCACCAATGTGGATTCCGAGACGAATAAGCGCATTTTGAAATGGCTCGCCTTGCGATATTGTCACGTCTCTGTTATCTGTAGTTTGGCGTGATCACGTTCATGTTAACTGGACATCGAAGGACATAGCGAAGTGTGGGACACGCTGCGAGAAATTCAGCAATGATGGCCAGCCCGAGCGCGGTTTCGAGCGAGTTGGAACGGGAGGTTATGAAAACTCCTGTAACGGTCGTTACCGGTTTTCTTGGCAGCGGTAAGACGACAATGATCTCCCGCCTGCTGCGGCAGCCCGGCCTCGCCAACACGGCCGTCATTGTGAATGAATTCGGCGAAGTCGGCCTCGACCACATGCTGATGGAACGGTTGGACGGCGACGTGGTGCTGCTGCCACAGGGCTGCGTGTGCTGCATGGTTGACGGCACTATTTCCGGCACGCTGGAGGGGTTGGACAACCGCCGTATCTTAGGCGAGATCCCGCACTTCGACCGCGTGATCATCGAGACGACCGGCCTCGCGAATCCCGCACCGGTTCTACAAACATTGTTGGATCGCAAAGTCCTCCTGCGCGGTTACACGCCGGGACTGGTCGTCACCACCGTCGATGCCGCCCACGGTCTGGACACGCTGCGGCGCCATCCGGAAGCGGTGCAACAGGTGGCGATGGCTGACCGGCTGCTTCTGACAAAGCCGGATATCGAGGTGGGCACAGCCCTGCGGGAGATGTTGTTCGAACTCAATCCGAACGCAAAGCTGATCCCGGTTTTAAACGGCGAAATCGACCCGGATGAACTCACGCGGGCATCCGCCGACGATCTGGCGCTGCTGACTCCGACGCGACGCAAGGCACCCTTCGCCGCCACATCAGGTCATACCAGCCGTATCTCGACGGTCAGCCTGATCCTCGCGGATGAGGTTGAATTCGTGGATTTAGCGGATTTCCTCGGCGCGATCGCCGAGACGTATGGCGCGGCTCTACTGCGGGCGAAAGGTATCGTGCGCATCCGCGGCGAAAAGCGTCCGCTCGCCGTGCATGGCGTGCAGCACATGTTTCATCCGCCCACGCGGCTGGCGGCCTGGCCGGCCGGTCTGCGGAATTCCACACTCGTCCTGATCCTCGATGGTGCGGACAAGAAAGAAGTTATCGATGCAGCCCGGGAATTCGGGTTGCTGGCACCCAAGAACAATCAGGAAAGAGAACTCTATCATGTCGTCTGAGCAGAAATCCGGGATCACGCGCCGCGGGCTTGTTGGCGCATCCCTTATCGGTTGGGCAGCCCTGCCGGCTGTTAGCGCGATGGCGGCGACCTCGACGGGCCTGCCCCCGGTTGGGAAGGACGAGATCGCGGTCACGCTGATTGGCACGGGTTCGGTGGTCCCTAACACCATCCGATATGGCAACAGCACTCTGATCCAGGCCGGCGGCCTCAGTTTCCTGATCGATGCCGGACGCGGTTGCGCCGTACGCCTGACCCAGGTTGGCATGCCGATGGGCAAGATCGACGCGTTCTTCCTGACGCATTTCCATTCCGACCATGTCATTGGCCTGCCGGACCTTTGGATGACGGGCTATCTGCATCCGACCTTCGGCCAGCGCGCCGGAATGATGGAAGTGAACGGCCCGATCGGCACGACCAAACTCTGCAATTCCATGCGTGATGCGTTCAGCGACGACATCCGCATTCGCGAAGCGGATGAGCATATCGACGACACCGCTACCCGGATCAAGGCCAACGAATTCGCTACCGATGGCGTCATCTTCAACCGCAACGGCGTGACGGTCACTGCTTTTGAGGTGAATCACGGCCCGCTGATCAAGCCCGCCTGCGGCTACCGCGTGGACTATGCCGGCCGTTCTGTCCTGGTGTCGGGCGACACCAAGTTCGACGAGAATCTCATCAAACATGGCGTCGGCTGCGATGTCATCGTGCATGAGGTGGGCGTCGCGTCCGAGAAGCTACAGGAAGGCGATCAGCTCATCATGAACCACCACACATCGCCGGAAGAGGCGGGCATCGTGTTCGCCCGCACCAAGCCCCGTTTGGCGGTATTCAGCCACATCGTCGATTTGCTTGACGACCAGCGTCCGGCCACCGCGGTAAGCGAAATTCTGCGCCGTGCGAAGAAGAACTGGCAGGGCAGGACGATGGTCGGCGACGACCTGACCCGCATCGTGATCAGCCATTCCACTGTGAAGGTGCAGAAGTTCAACGAAGCCAAAGGCACCTACGGGGTCTAAGTCACGCCGTCATGTTCCGATTTTTAACACAAAACCGGCCGCGTTAAGCGGCCGCAACTTGCTCACGGAGACAACATGAATACGCCCAACAGGATATTCGCAGCCGGTGCAATCGCACTGGCAGCACTCGCCGTCCCAACTGCTCGTGCTGCCGACGCGCCGCCGGCCGTGAGTTTCGAGGCCCCCCCGGTAACGTACGACGACCAGGTTTGGTTTCGTGTCCAACCCTTGTCGCACGAGCCTGGCATCAACGTTCTGGGCAAGCCGAATAAGGGCAAGGATATCGTCAAGAACATGGCCCATTTTGAACATATCGATACCGGTGGTATGGTTTGGAACAGCTTGACAGTTACCGGTCTGTTTTCCGATAAAAACGACCCAGCGATTAGCGGCTCTGGCGCGACGGAATTCTATACCACGTATCGTGGCGATGTCAGCGCCACCGGCTTTGGCCTTCCGCCGATCACGATGCCGGGCGTGAGAGACCTGATGTTTGAATTCGGTGGCGATCTGAATTGGAAAGACACGCAGTACGCACCTCGTCGCAAGTTCCTGCTGCTTGGCCCGATTTTCTACTTCGACCTGCCAGGCTCAGTGACCTTTGCCGTCCACTTCGCAAAAGAATGGGGTCATCAAGGTTTCACGAACAGGTCCGAAAACTACAATCCAACGTGGAATACCGAGTTGTCCTGGACCCAGTATCTGGACCCCCTCATCAACTTACCTGTGCGCTGGGAAGGCGTCTTCAACGTAACGGGCCCAAAGGGTACCGACACGCTTGGGGTCCATACGAAGACAGAGTTCTATACCTATAGCAGCCTGATTCTTGATGTTGGTGAGGTCTTTCACTCCAAACCCCATGTATTCGACGCGTTCGTTGGCGTTCAGTATTGGTATAACAAGTTCGGCAATCCCACAAAGAACGATGGCGGCGCCATCGAGCTGACCCCGTACTTTGGCGTTGGCATACATTTCTGATACCGGGCCAGTTCGGGAAACCGAACTGGAACGCTTTACCGTTGGGCACAGACCTCCAAATCGGTGGCCTGTGCCCTTCGCATTTTGACACACCGACGTAGAAAAATGCCCCGGTACCCGCGATTTTTAGCCGAAGTGCGGATGGCACGCTTCGGCTTCATATAGGTTCGATGCAACCTGGTTCTGCCGCACCCGGCAGCGGACGATCGTTCAACATCTGTGATGCCGAAGCGGATATATTCAGACGGATTTCGTAATTATATGCCAGGGATAGATGCCTCCAATCAGGTCAACCCGGCTGGAGGCATCTGCATCGACGCTTAACCGGGCAGGGCGGATAACCGGAGTGGCAACCCATCCGTCGCGGCCCCGGCGACAACGCCGGCAGACAAATGGCGGGGAGAAGGTAGGCCGGCGGAACCAGGATCGCCCTGAACAGCCAGTGCGACCCAATGATTTAATCCAAAGAGGGTTGTGGAAAAATTCCAGATAATATCGCGGGTGTGGGCGGCCGGGGCACGGCACAGGTTCATTTTTTCCCCGGCGCAATCAAAAGCGTAAGCTGAAGGATCCAGGGAAAGACCAAGACCGAGTGCTTTTGAAAAAGCCTCTTTTATTACCCATAATTTGATGAAAGCCCTGTCTCTGACCGCACCAGGAGGCAATCTCCTTAACCAACCGCGCTCCTCCGCTGCCATCATGTACAGCACCCCTTCCTCCATGTGCCGGTTGGCTGGTTCGGCATCGCAGCCGATAGGAGAGCTATGTAATGCAACCGCGACCAACCCGGCAGTATGCGTCAAATTGAAATGCAATGCCGGAGTCGCAGGCAGAAACGGCTTGCCGTAGGGTCCACGCGTCAGCGTCAGGGATGCCGGCGGGCGACCGGAGGCCGCACTGATCGCTGTTCGTAACAGAGCATGAGCGGCGATGTACCGAGTGCGGTCCGCCGCACGCCGGAACCGATCCGCCTGTGCCAGTTCTTCAGCGTCCAGAGCCTGGCGCCACGCACTGACCCAACTTTCGTCTGTCTCATCTATCGGTAATGCCAAAAACTCCATTCCATTTTGCTTCCGGCAATAAGGACACTCAACCGCTCGGCTCGCACCGCTGGCCGATCAAGTACGAGACGGTACTCCACCCAAACTGATGAGGTCATACTTTTCGCTCAGGGCTTCCATGCGTTTTTCATCGGCGAAATCTTCCTCGGTCATCCGAGCAAGTTCCGCGAGATATTGATCGAATCCGGATGGTTGAAAAACCATCAGCATCTTTCCAGTTTGTCCGTCGGGCAGCACAACCGCATGCGGGGTTCCAGGCGGGATATGTATTGTGGCACCGGGGGACGCTGTCATCCAGTCGCCATCGATGTAGAAGTCAACATTACCGTCGAGAATATAGAATGTTTCGGCATGCTGCCGATGCAGATGCAGGCCGAGTGAGAACTCACGCTTCAGGTTATCTTCCATGAGCGAATAAGCGCCACCAGTATCAGCGGCCGAGACCTTCACGAATGTATGGTCTTTAGTCCAATCGTAATTGGCCCCTTCTCCTGGCAGAACGAATTTATATCGTTTCATCTATTTTCTCCGGCAATCTGGGGATGACCGGCCTGTCCGAGCATCTCGATGGCACGATAACTTGGTCTGACTCGATTGGAAACTTTGTTATTTTTCCATCTGGCCGGCCAGCGGAAAACAGGCGACGACGAATGTCCGGAGGGGGCGAGGTCGGCAATGGCATGGTACACATGCCGGAGGCTTCGGGCTTAAGACCGATTGCAATGGCGCCGAGAAATGAGGACGGTGGGATCACGACCAGACCGCCAAGCATATGACAGCGACTGTCGCTGTGCCTGAAGTGGTCGTCTTGGTATAAGATGGTGGAGGTCTTCTGATCCCTCCACCATCTTCGCGATACGCTATTGGGCGGCTATGTTCGGGGTGAACTCAAGCGGCAATCCCTTGTGCCCGGTCAATCGCTCGCCTTCCTCGTACATCTCGAAGGCCCGTTTTTTCAATGCCGGAAGGACCGATGCGATTGTGTCCAGATCCAGGTCGGCTGCGATTCCCGGGTAACCGGCGCGCTCGATCATCGCGCCGAGCCTTTTGTTCTCGATCTGCTCGAAGGTCCAGTCCAGCGGATCGTCTATTACTGTCAGATCCCAGTTGATCCGATGGTTCTTGTTGCGCGGACCATAGTGGTAATGCGCGCCGTTCCAAAAACAATCGAATGCCAGAAGCTCCGTTTCTTCGACGTATGCCTTCCCTTTCGACCCGCCCACGTCGCCAAGCACATGGAGCGCCAGGCCGCCGTCACCGTTCCGCTGCCGCCGCATTTCCAGCCCAAACCGGATGTTCCCGGCTTCGAAGATGTCCGTACCGCGGTTATGTTTGACTGTGTTCCGCTTGGACACAAACGTTTCTCTAGCGCAGGATTCCACATCGGGCAGGACGTGCTGCACCGTGGTGAGGTCGGTTGCGTCAGCGATTTCTTTGTATCCCGCCCGGTCCAGCATCCTGGGGAGTTTTTGCCCCAGGGTTCGGATGGTCCAGCCGATGGAATTGCCATCGGTGATCGGGTCCATTCGGCAGTGTACTCCCATGCCGCCGCCGACACGGCCATCGGTCGTCAGTGCGGGATTTTCCGGGCCGTAGATATAGCTTTTCTCGATATCGAAGCAGTTGAAGCGCAGCAAAACGGTCGCCGTGCCGCCAACATCGGCCGCCACTTCGATGGATATACCCTGGTCCGAATGATCCTCGACATTGGCATCCCAGAGTTGGTGCCTGACGATAAAGGTCAGAGGATCGGCGGTAAATCTGGTTCCCTGCGATTGTGGCATCCCGGCCTCTCCTTTTGTACGAATTCGCATTAGCCTACGAAAGAGGGGCGGAGGTTGCAAGGGTGGCTGGTGCGCGATCGCCTGAATTCATGAAATGCTCGCGCCCATAAATCGCACGCGGGCCGAACGGCTTCCCGTAGCGGCCGTGCGCGTTGTCCAACTCTTCCCAGACCTTGGGGAAAGCGTCGATCGGGCGCCTCGCTTTCAGTCCAGCTTGACAAGTTTTTGCAGCACGGCCCGCGGCTTCGGCGGGGTCACACCGGGGAACAGATTGCCCCAGCCGGTCTTGGCGACTTCACCCACATAGATGTCGCCACGCGAGTCGGCGGCGATTCCGTGCGGTGACGTGAACGGCCCGGGAAAATTACCCGGTGTCCGGTCGCCAAGCCGAGCAAGGATTTTGCCGTCTTGCCTGCTGACGATGGACACGCGGGGACCAAGATTCGAAGCATTCCGGCTGAACCCGAATGTCGGCCCACACTCCCCCACATAGCAATACGGACAACCACCCGGCGGAATAAACAGCCCGCTCGGCCGGTGCAGATCGCGCCACTCGGTTTCATACCTGCCCTGGCCGTCGAATATCTGCACGCGATGATTCTCGCGGTCGGCGACATAGACCCAGCCGTCCTCGTCGCAGCAGATGTTATGCGGAAGATTGAACTCGCCCTTGCCCACGCCCGACTTGCCCCATGACATGATCAGGCGGCCATCGGGCGAGTATTTGTGTACCCGGGCGTTGCCATACCCATCGGACACATAGATGTCGCCAGCCGGCGACAGCGCGGTATGAGTACACTGGCAAAACGGCTCCCCGCCCATGTAGGATTTCGGCGTGCCGGGCGTTCCGAGGGTCAGCAGAATCTTGCCTTCAGGCGTGCAGCGGCGCACCGAGTGGTCGCCGTCGTCGGTGCAGAAAATCGTGTCATCGGGCGCCATGCTCAGCCCATGGGCGCGCTTGAAAATGCCCTCGCCCCAGGAGCGCAGGAAGTTGCCGTCGCGATCGAACACGGTGACCGGATGCGCGCTGCGGCTGAACACGTACACCTGGTCGCGGCTATCGACGGCCACCGCTGCCACTTCATTAAAGTCCCAGCCATCTGGCAGGCGGGCCCAGTCGGGGATCAGGCGATATCTGAAGTCACCGCTGCCCAAGATCGATGGAGTGTCCATGACGTTGTCCCTATCGTTATGATCGCCGCGTCGTTAGCAACAGCTCGATGGCATCGGCCAATGCCGCCGCCTCCTGAATCTCCGGCCGCCCGGGCAACGTCTTACGTGCCGCGAAGCTTTTCCAGGAAAGCCATGGCGGCGGCACGATCGGCTGCGTGGCCGGGTTGCTTCGGACAGTCCGGTATCATGCCGCCGTTTACCATATCCAAGAGCAAAAATCTAACCTGTCGTCCATCCTGACGCGTAACATGGCCCCCCGAGGGCGACGGGATGATGGCTTTCGTCCTCCGTACGGGCTCAGACTGGCCGAGCCGGGACTGTCGCCGTTCTTTTCCCGCGACGCCTTTGATCCATCACGCTGGTTCCGCCCCCGTAATCAGGTTCCCGCGAGATCGTTCAGGCTCAACATCGCGGTCATGAGCGACGCGACAATACCCCCGATCGCCATGCCCATCAGAATCGTTATCCCCGGCACCAGCAGCGCGATCAAACGTTGCATCGCCAGTCGTGTGCGTTCCTCGTGGATATCGGCTGCGCGTAGCGCCATCTGTCCCAACTGCGCGTTTTCCTCACCCAGGCGCATCAGGTGAATTGTGCGCGGTGGGAAAACGCGCGTTTCGGACAGCGGCTGGGCCAGCCCACCGCCCCCGCGGGCGCTGGAGGTCGCCCGATCCACGGCGTCGATGGCCGCTAGATTGCCCAAGGCATCGCGGACTACCCCCAGGGCGGTGATCAAAGGAACGCCATTGACTAGCAGAGTACCCAGAACACGCGTGAAGCGGGCGGCAAGAACCTCGCGCAACAACGCCCCCACAATCGGCAGATGCAACAACATCCGGTCCGCCAGCAAGCGCGGCCCCGGCCAGCGCAACATCGTCCGGACACCGAGCAGCACCAACCCCAGTGCCAGCATCGCGTGAAGTCCGTAGGTGGAGACTGCGTTGCCCGCATCCAGAAGAAACTGGGTGGACGCGGGCAGCGTCGCCCCGCTCTGCTCGAACATCGGAACGAACTGCGGCAACACCCGTGTGAGCAGAAGGGTAACCGAACCGATCGCCGCCGCCACCAACAGCCCTGGGTAAATCAGAGCGGAACTGACGGTTGCCGACATACTGCGTTGCCGATCCATCAAATCGGCCATGCGGGTAAGCGCCACCGCGAGCTTTCCACCGGCTTCCCCCGCACGCACCAGGCCGACATGCAGTCGGGAAAAACTCCCGGGATAACGTCCCAACGCTACCGACAGCGGGTTACCGTCACGAACGGAATCCCGCAGTCCTGTCACCACCCTCGTGACCCGGGCGCAGGGGGCGGTGTCCTGCATGTAGTGCAGCGCGCGATCCAGGTCCTGTCCGGCGGCGAGCATGGTGGCGAGTTCGCGGGTGAGATCGGCGACTTCTTGTTTACGCAGGCCTCGCCGGGCACCGAGATTGGTCCGCAGCATCGCCATAAAGTTTGTTTCGCCGGTTGCCGGTTCGGCGCGTACCGGCATGTTGCCCTGACCCTTCAGGCGGGCAATCACCTCGGCCTGAGTCGCGGCGTCCATCAAGCCGCTTTGCAGATCGCCGCCGGGTCCGATCGCGGTGTAGCGAAACGTCAGCATAGTCATCCGTCCAGCCGGACGCTGCGCACGACTTCCTCGATCGTTGTTTCACCGGCCAGCGCGGCGGCGATGCCTGCGTCGAGCATGACCTGCATGCCCCCGGCTATGGCGGCGCGCTCGATCGTGGGGTGATCCGCACGATCGAAGATGAGGCGTTCGATATCCGGACCGAGTTCCAGGAACTCGGCAATACCGGTGCGGCCGCGAAAGCCGGTCTGGCGACAGGCGGGACAGCCGACCGGGTGATACAAGGTGATCGGATCGTTGACGCAGTGGCGATCCAGTCCGAAACGCCTGATGAGTTCGGGGGAGGCCGGGGCCGGATTGCGGCAAACAGTACACAGGCGGCGGATCAGCCGTTGCGCAAGTACACCCCGTAGCACCGCCGTCAGCAGGTAGTCTTCAACCCCCATGTCACGCAACCTGGTGATTGCGGCGGCGGCCGAGTTGGTGTGCAGCGTTGAAAGCACTAGATGTCCGGTCAGCGCTGCCTGCACCGCGATCTGGGCGGTTTCAGCGTCGCGGATCTCTCCCACCATAATAATGTCGGGGTCCTGCCGCAGGATAGAGCGCAGCAAGCTGGCGAAGGTCAGGCCAATCTGGACGTGTGCCTGGATTTGATTGATGCCGCGAAGCTGATACTCGATCGGGTCCTCGACAGTGACGATCTTTCGGGTCACGGCGTTCAGGGCAAGCAACCCGGTATAAAGTGTCGTGGTCTTGCCGCTGCCGGTCGGGCCGGTGACGAGGACGATGCCGTTTGGAACTTCCAAAGCAGCACTGAATTTCTGAATGACTGCCGGGGACAATCCAAGGCGGGCATAGTCGAACACGACAGCACTGCGATCGAGAATGCGCATGACCACCGTTTCGCCGTACAGAGACGGAATGGTGGAAACCCGGAAATCGATCTCTTGCCCGCGCACCGCGAGTTTAATACGGCCATCTTGCGGCAGGCGACGTTCGGCGATGTCCAACTTAGCCATGATCTTCACGCGGGAGATAATCGCTGCGGCAAGCCGAGGCGGCGGGCTGTCCGCCTCCTGTAGTTGTCCATCGTACCGGTAGCGCACGCGCAGCCGGTCCTCGAAAGGTTCGATATGGATGTCGGACGCCCGGGTTTCGACAGCGCGTGTAATCATCTGGTTAACAAGCCGAATAACCGGAGCCTCACTCGCCAGATCCTTAAGACGCTCGGTGTCTGCCTCCAGCGGATCGCCTACAGCCATTACTTCGGCTGTCTGTAGAGTCTCCTGATCCGGGTAAAGGCGATTAAATGCGGCATCTAATTCGATCGGCACGGCGACTTCCAGGCATACTTTCAAGCCGGTGGCGGACGCGACCGCAGCGGGCGTGAAAATATCCAACGGGTCCGCCATCGCCAGTACCAGCGTGTCGGCCTCACCCCGCTCTATCGCTACGGGCAGTGCGCGAGCGTGGCGGAGAAAGCGCGCGGTCAGGCGATCCGCGTACAATGGCTGGTCTTGCGGATATCGGTCCGCCCCGGCCACCGGAAGATTGAGCAGTGCCGCAAACGCGTCGGCCAGTCCACGTTCTGAAACCAGTCCGAGTTGCAGCAGCACAGCATCCAGACGCTGCCCGTTTTCTTCCGCGACACGACGACCGCGTTCGATCACGCGGGCATCGCATTGCCCGCTACCAAGTAAGATGTCTGTAAGCCTGTCCAACGGGGACGGCGCCACGGTCAGATTGCTCATGGCGTCACGGCCTTGGGGCAAACATAACTTGCGCCGCATTCTTCACTTTGACCTGATAGTTCTGGTTAAACACAGGTGTGTGAGAATGATAATTCCCAACCGCTTGCATGAGGTCGCCCTTTGTCTCATTGAGATATGTCCGCATGATCAGGCCGGCGGCGGCGATGTTGAAGCAGGAGTCGTTTAACAACCGATCCCGCACTGCCGCTTGTGCCATGCCGGTTCGATTTCCGAGCGCCGGAAGCCAGATGGTGTTGATTTGCATCAGGCCCAGGTCCTCCGACAGATTTTTATTTGAATGAATCAACCCCGGCCGGCCACCCTCGACCGCCAGAATCGATGGCAACACCCGCGGCGGCAAGTGGTACACCGAGGCTGTAAGTAACATACATGCGAAAAATGGGACTGACATATGAGTCATCAAATCATGATCAAGGTTCCGTTGTCCATTCATTTCCACGTAGATAATTATTATGATTTAGCCTTAATGTTACACCGTGTTCACCTGGAGCCCGGCATGAAGCAATATGACGTATTATCGGCCTCGCTCTTGCGACGTTCCGGTCAATCGGCTGAACAGGGATTTACCTTGCTGGAACTCCTTGTTGTGATCGCAATACTTGGGCTGCTGATCGGCCTTGTCGCGCCGGCGGCGTTACGCCAACTTTCAGGCGCACGGGGTTCCGTTGCTAAGCAGTCATTAGAGCGGATCTCATCGATTCTCGATCTTTACAAGCTTGACGTCGGCTTGTACCCGAGCAGCGATCAGGGACTTGCCGCGCTGCTGGAGAAGCCGGCGGGCGTTGAGAACTGGTACGGTCCATATTTCAAGGTACAGGCGTTGCCGCTCGATCCCTGGAACAGGCCCTATGTTTACCGCAGTCCGTCGGGGCGCGCCGGACGTGATTACGATCTGTGTTCGTTGGGGCAAAATGGCAATAGCGGCGGCGAAGCGCCGATCTGCAATTAGATCGGGCGCCGCCGGTTATTCCTGCACAGCTTCCCATGTGAGGATTTGATAAGGCGCCTGATCCAAACTGGGTTCTTTGCGCAGGCGCACGACGGCTTGCCGGGTGAACCGGCCACCTTTCGCGCCGACGGCTTCGGCCTTTACCTCCACCACCATGACCTGGCCTGTCGAACCCAGGTACCAGCCGTCGCGATCCGTCGAAGATGTCTGTCCGAGATCGCCTGAAAGCGGGTCTGTGCCCGATATGTCGCCTTCCTGATAGACCGACAGAAAGGGTTTTATCCGCGCCAATAAAGCGGGCGTCATTCCGACTACCAGACCGAGTTCCTCGACACTATCGAAATACTTGTTTGCCGGCGCGTAATCAAGGCCGACCGATCGATACTGCAATATTTTCAATCCGCCGGCGAGTGATTTTGGACCGGCCGAGCGCCAGTCAACGATCGCACCGGCCAGCGATGCGGCCTTGCCGGATTCGATACCAACGCTGGTGAGCAATGTCCGGATCACGGCTGCGGGCGCCATGTTGGGATTGAGCCTGGTCGCCTGGCTTGCGATACGGATTTCTACCGTCGCGGACTCTGCACGGATGATGCGAAGACTTGTATCGGCGACCCATTGGCCTTGGAGCAATCGCAGAATCGCGACATGCACAGCGCCGTCCGCTGCGGCCTGGTTAGCCGCGTTGGCGCGGGCGTTTGCCGCCACAAGCGATTCTGTTCGTCCTGTTGTCGTGAACTGGGTCACGAGCAAAGCCAGTAAACCCATTGTCCACAATACCAGCAGCAGAGCGAAACCGCGTTGGCGTGTCATTGCCGCCACCGATCACGCATCGGTGCAATAACGATGTCCGGCCCCGCATGGCCACCCTGGCGATGCGGAACCACGCGAATCCGGATCAGTTTGGGAAGTGTGTTCTCGGACCATTCGCTCTGCCAGCCGGCTTTCGCGGATTGCCAGTATGCGATCTCCAGGTGATCGACGTCATTTCGGAGGACGACATTCTCCGGCGGGGGCGGCCGGGCGATTCGGTTGCGATAATGCGGCAGCCATTGCACCTGCATGCGGTGGCCGTCATCAACGTTCAATGTCACGTCAGCCTCCCGCGTGCGCATCGCGTCCGCCGCCTGCGGCAGTGTTGTGGAAAACACGATGGCCCGAGACGTTCCCACCATGGCCGGTCCCCGCGCGCTGAAACCGCCCTGGCTCATGCCGGTCATCAGGTTGCGCAGTGTTCGGTCCGTGGCATCCAAATCGCTTCGTTCCGCCGCCTTTTGGGTTTGTGTTTGCCAGGCGGCGACGCCGAACCGAACCCCCTCGGCAAGGCCTGCTGTCAGGAAACCCAGCACGACGAGCGCAACCAGGGTTTCCAGCAATGTGAAGCCGGCCATGTTCCGTTTGTTCATTGCGAAATCATAGCAACAAGCCCCGGGCAAGACCACTTCGGAACGTCGTGACGGTTGAGTATCGCCAGGAATTGACCGGACGGCGATCGTTTCCGGTTAGAGCGTGATCGATTGAGGTTGCTTCATCCTTAAACGTGAAGCACGCGATTAAACATAGAATTAGACCATGATCGGCACGGAAGAGGGTTCAACCTCAAACGATCATGGTCTAAGTAGTGCTGCCCGCCGTCATTCGGACCAATCCCCTGGTAAGATCACTCGGGTGCCGAGGTCAGAAGCCGCTGACTGTCCAGGCGCACCTGACGCTCTTGGTGGCCGTCTCTCCAGCCGATCCAAACGGTGAGGTCATACAAAGTCACGACCAGTGTATCTACGTTCATCAGTGGCTTGCCGCCCGCATCCTGCTTGCCGGTCGAGTCAGTCGCGCGCACCAGGGTGTGCCAGCGGAATCCTCCCCCGTCGTCTCCCTCCTGGTCGCCCGGCATCAGGTTCGCGGCGATACCATCCAGGTGGGACCGCGCTCTTAACACCGCCTGCTGATAGTGTGTCGCGATTGCGGTGGATCGCATGGTTTCGGCAGCCGCCTGAAATACGGTGGCGAGCGCGATGCCGGCGATAACGACGGCGATCAGCACCTCCAGCAGGCTGAAGCCACCCTCGCCGGCACGCCTCATTGTAGCTTGTCCATCAGCATGAAGATGGGATCGAACCCCATCCAGGCGGCGGCGATGGCCGCGCACAAGGGCGGACCGAATGGGATCGCGAAGCCGGCATGCAGGGTGTTCCCCATGATGCGCAAGGCGGCGGCAATCAGCAGGCCGAACACGGCGGCGGTGAAGACGACCGTTGGAAGGGCCATAAGCCCCAGCCAGGCGCCCGCTGCCGCCATTAACTTGGCGTCGCCCTGGCCGAGGCCATCGCGGCCGCGCAGCCTTCGATAGCCGATCTCAATGGCACGAAATGCGAGATAGCCCGCCGCCGCGGCTAACGCATGTTCCGTGATGGCCGAGGGGTCACGCATCAGCGTCGCGCCGAAGCCCGCGACAACCAAAGGCAGCGTCAACACGTCAGGCAGCAGCATATGCTCCCAGTCGATCCAGGCGAGGGTCAGCAGAGTCCATCCCAAGATACAATCCAGCCAAACAAGTGCGATATCGGCTTCCACCAGCACCGCACCAACAGCAATCCCGAAGCAAGCAAGCTCGGTTGCCAGATGACCGAAGGGAATACGTGTGTGGCACCAACGGCAACGTGCCCGCAGTGCGGCAAAGCTAACGAACGGCACGAGTTCGCATGGCCCCAGCACATGACCGCAGGCATCGCAGCGGGAACGTGCCCATCCCACCGGCTTCCCGGCTGGCAACCGTTGGATCAGTACCCCCGCGAAGCTGCCGATAAAGGGCGCCAGTATAAGCGGCAAAATCCAATTGGGCACATTGAAATTCTCTGTCATGGAACCTGTATTACGCTGATACGCCCCGTCATCCAATCGACACCGACCCGGGCGCGGCGCTGACCATCGGTCAGGTCGATCCGCCCCCCCGTCGCGCTGCCGTCGCTATTGAAACGAATGGCGGCCAGTTGGTGACCTGCTGTCTCCTGCGAAACAGCGGTCATGGCGATGGTCAAAAATGCGGGCAGGGCGGTCGGGGCGCCGTTGTCGATCCGGAAATTATGCTGTGTCAAATCCATCGTCAGGCGGGACGGATTGTTCGTGACGATCGCATTGGATCGTGCCCGTCGCAATCCTCGGGCGACGTCGTTCACCGCTGCCCGCATTTCGAGCGTCTGGCTTCGCACCGGACCGCGACCCACCAAAAGACCAAGCGTCAGTCCCATGATCGTGACGACGATAAGGGTTTCGAGCAGCGTGAAGCCCCCTTCCGCGACGGAGGCGGATGCACGCAACCGGGCGCTGTTTCGGGTCGATAGGCTGCATGCTGCCATTACCTAGGAGAACTCCGGCAATACCCGTTTTATGGCGCGTATAAGAGCCGGTGGGTTCAGCAGCGCCGGGCTCATTGCCCAGCGATGCATCGGTTCGTTGGCGATACGGACGGTGCCGATGTGCTGCTCCGGATCGGCGTCCGTGACCGGATTGGAATCCACGAAGCCGAGGCGATGGCGCAATAGTTCGATATCGTCTTTCCTGCCGGTCAGGAACAGCCATCCGGGTCCGACGCCATAACCCTTCGCGTAGGCTGCCATCACCTCCGGCGTATCATGCTCAGGTTGCAGTGATATCGAAACCATTCGGATGTCCTGGCCCACCCTGGCGCCCAGCAATTCCTGCACGCGGGCAAGGTTTTCCGTCATCAGCGGACAGACATTGTCGCAGGACGTGAAGAAGAAATTGATGAGAAGGATTTTCCCCTTCATCACGTCGTCATAGAACCGCAACGTCTGGCCGTCGTGTGTCTTCACCTCGACATTGGTGAACCATTCGGCGCCGTCCTGCGGCAGTTTCCCGGCCATCGCCGGTTGAGTAACGGCGAAGGGAACCAAAGCGGTAGCGGCGGCCCCGGCGAAGAATGCCCGTCTGTCCATCATCCTGTTCCTTCAAAGTCCGATACCGTGGCGCTCGGCCCGCAGTGAAACCGAGCGCCGATCGTTGTAGAATTAGACGATGTCCCAGCGGATCATCATGGCGTGGTCCTCGTGTACTACGTTATGACAGTGCATAACGTAACGACCCTTCATGTCTCTAAACCGCATGAAGATACGGACTTCTTCGTTCGTGTTGAGTTCGATCACATCCTTGCGGGCGTAGTCCACACTCGCGTTAATCTGAGTGTTTGGCTTGACCGGCACACCGTTGCGCGACAGCACACGGTGCTCTTCGAAGTGGATATGCACCGGATGGCGCCAGCTTCCACCGGGATTTTGAATGACCCACACTTCTTCCGATTCCTGCGGAATGGCGGCACTGACAACGTTCTCATCAAAAAACTTGCCGTTGACCATCCAGCCGCCACTGCCACGTTCGAACCGCCAGGTGCGGGTCGGCAATTTGGCGGCCTTCGCCTGTAAAGCCTTCCAGTCCGGATCGGGCAGCGGGCGCAGCGGCATTCCAACGATGCCGGCCTGACCGGCCGAGGGGTCCGCACTGTCATCGGTACTCGACAATGGCAATGTCAGGTTGATCTGAATAATCGGCTGGCCCGGGTTAAGAATCCTGCCGGTCGGTCCGCGTCCGTTCACCTGCTCCAGCCGGTTGACGAGGTAGATGCGTCGCGCCTTGATCTTGCTGAAGTCAACGATAATGTCGGTTCGCTCGGCCACGGCGATGCGTGTGCTGGTAACCTGGATCGCGTTAGGCAGAAGGTTGCCGTCGCTGGAAATCTGCCAGAACGGCAAGTAGTTCGTGCCGTCCCAAAGAGCAAACTCCCACCAGCGGGATGGACCGGGAGCGTACAGCCGGAACCGGTAGCGGCGTTTCTCGACTTCCAGTTTAGGCTGGATCGCACCGTTTGCTGCGAACCGGTCACCAAGGATGCCATCCAGGTTGAACAAGTCGAAAACCGTCTGGCAATCCTGATCGAACAGGAAATCATTGAACATGATCGGAACATCGAAGTCATCATGCGGCAGTCGAAGGCCGGTACCGTCGCCGGTGTCCAGTTCGTCGAACAGGTTGTAACAGCCGAACATGCCCTTATAGACGTTCTGAGCAGTGAAATCGAGATGATGGTCATGATACCAGAGTGAACCGAGTGCCTCGGTCGGGTCGCCGGAAAGATCGCCACGTTTGGTGTATCCGGCCTTCACATTTGGATAATGCTGGTCCTTGAAACCAAGCGGGTTTACCGCGTTCGGATCGTTAACCGAGTTAAAGTAGTTGACCGGATTGCCATCGCTCTCCGATGGGGTGTGTCCGTTGTGCAGATGGGTGGTCATTTCGGCGATGCCGAACGCCTGCGGTATCCTGACCGACGGAAGGTGGTTCTTGAATCGTACCATGGCGGGTTCGCCGTATTTCGCGCGGAACAGTGGCCCGGGAACCTGTCCGTCGAAGCCCCAGACCTTTGAGGCTCCATAGTCGGGATGTAATTTTATGTGTGCTTCTTTCATCTCCAGTTCGTAGAACTTCGTTTCCCCGAACTTGTCGATGAAGGCACCCTCAACATTGGGATTGTGTTTATAGTATTGATGGTCGATTCGCTTCGTCGCGCCGTCGATCGGCGTGGTGCCGTCGCACGGCAGAAGCAGTGCTTTGCCGGTTATCGGGTCCGGCAGGCCAGCGGTCATCTGATTGGACTTAATTGGCTTTTTCAACGTCAGGCGCGGCATTTGCTGCACGAACGGCTTTATCGGCGGACTTGCCGGCATACGACTCAGGGTCGTATCGGGGTCGGCGAGGCTGGCCGCTGTCGGCTGACCGAACGCCCGGGAACTCAGGCCCGCTTTGACGATCAGGCTGCCGCCCGCTGTAAGCAGGCCCAGACGCATCATCTCCCGCCGGCTCAATTTGGCTTTAACAATCTCTTGTCTGTTACGCTGAGCCGTCAGCGCGACCTTATCTTTCCAACTTGTCATTGCTAATTCCTGTCGGCCGGCATTATGGGGAAAAAAACCACTCGGTTCATGGGCGCGCATTCGGGATAGGGGGTGGACGAACGCAGCTCTTTCTTAGCGGAGAGAGGCATCGTCTATAACATCGGAATTTGCCTCGCTATTAAGGCTTTCGTTGAGAGTGACGGGGTCGATTGCGAAATACTACAGCGCAAAGTTATCAAATCAATATATTTATGGTTTCTGTTCGATCACTAAATAGATATGGAATGTCGGATGAAAAAACCTACCGGGGTATGTACGTTTACTTATCGTACAGGGTTACGTAACAACGTGCGGTCGTTCCGCGTCGCCGACAATAAAACGGAATTGCCGATCAGCCGGAGGCAAGCGGGGTTGGCGCGTCATCCAGGCAACCGTCCTCGCGAAAATATGAAATGAATTCATAATAGTTATTATGTACAATAAAACTGCGTGTATCCACCCTTCATTTTGGTTCGCTCTTTTCAGGGAAGTCTCTATGCGGCGTCTGGTCTGCCTACTTATCGTCGGCCTTGCGATCGTTCGGTCCGAACCGGCGTTCGCCCATGCGTTTCTGGAGCGTGCCAGCCCTTCGGCGGGCAGCACGCTGCAAAGCGCCCCGCTTATCGTGACGATGATATTCTCGGTTCCAATAGAACCGCGCTTCAGCGTGATCGAAGTGCAGGATGAACAAGGTAATCGTATGGACTCCGGTCCAGTCCGAATGAGCGACGGCAACAGCATCGCGGTCGATTTGCTGAAGCTGCCGGCGGGAACTTATGTAGTCCATTGGCACGCATTGTCGGTCGATAGCCACAGAAGCCGTGGTCGCTTTGAGTTCAGCGTCAGGCCGTGAATCGCGATGTCGGCGGACATTGCATCCGGGATGCGCCAAATGGTTGGCTGCGTGCGCGCTGAAATCCCGGGGGCTGACCAACACCCGGCTGACCAACACCCGGCTGGCTGTCGTTCAGGATGCAGACGTTGGCCAAGCACCCACTCGCGGCAGAACGGCCCCCCCCCACTGACAGCTTACCGCGGCTCCAGGCTCAGCCTTTGCCGCAGTTCGGCACCGGGATCGCTGGAACCGGACGCCTTCAGACCCTGCAACAACCGGGGCACCAAAGCCGCATTCGCCAATCCCGCCCGTAATTCCTCGGTGGCGGCGCGGGCATCCCGCTGATCACGGATGACATGGGGGGTGATCAGGACCAACAGTTCGGTACGCGTCCGCGAATTCGCCTGCGTGCCGGACAGCCAACTCAGAAACGGAACGTCCTTCAACCACGGAATGCCCTGATTGCCCCGGGAGGAGCTGTCCTGAATAAGCCCCGCCAGACCGATCGTCTGGCCGTCCTGAACCACAACGCGGGAGCGAACGGAACGTTCAAAGAACGTCGGTGAAGCGATACCAAGGGTCTGGGTGGCCAGGGTATCGACGTTGCTGACTTCCTGGTTGATATCCAGCGTGACCAGCCCGCCGCTGTTGACGCGCGGTGTCACCTCCGTAATGACACCGGTTTCCCGGTAATCGATCGAATTGATGATCGGGGCATTGAACCCCAACGTGCTTTGCCCGGTCTGGGTCAGATAGGGAACCAGAGCGCCGACCTGCAAGCGGGCAGGGTGGTTGTCCATGACCAAAAGCTGCGGCGACGACAGGACATTCACCTGGGTAACCGATTGGAGAGCGGAGATCACGAACGGGGCGCCCCCGGCGCCGTTGCCGCCGGCGGCGAGGCCGGGGAACCGTGTGCTGAGGGCGGCGTTCGCCAAGGCCGTGATAGGTTGGGCCGCATTGTCGAGGATAATGTTGACGCCACGGGACTTGAAGAAGAACTGAGTGCCGTACTTCAGGTCGTCGTTCAACGTCACCTCGGCGATCACCGCCTCAATTTGGACCTGTAGCGGCAGGACGTCGATTTTGCGCAACATCGCTTCGGCCGTCTCGGTTTCCTGTGACGTGCCGTAAACCAGGACCGCGTTGTTTTGGTTGTTCGGGATGATACGCATAGTGTAATTTTGCGCTGACGAATCCGATGCGTCGGGTTGACCGCCGAGGCCGCCAAGCAAAGGATTGCCGGCCGCCATCGTCGCCTGGTCCTGGCTGTCACCGCCGGTCTGCGCCGACACGCCCAAAGCGCCGCCTGTCGGGCCGTTGCCTTCTCCACCGTTGCCAAGACTGCCGCGTCCGCCGGCGCCGGATCGACCCCCGCCTCCACTTATGCCGCCACCACCACCCGAACCGCCGCTGCCCGGGCGGCTGCTGCGTGATCCCGGCGCCGTCGAACCGCTCTCGGCCGGTGAGGGTTGGGACGTGACGTGACCGGGGGTGAACGCCTGCTGAAGCACATTGGCGACGTCGTTGCTGCGGCTGTTCTGTAGGTAGTACACGCGCCAGCTTCGCAC
>JANXLQ010000187.1 GCA_025355085.1 Rhodopila sp. | reverse complement strand
GCACCGCCATCGCCACCACCTTCCGCCAGGGCCGCCGTATCCTGCCGCAGGTAGAGGCCGTGCTCGCCGCCCTGGTCTGGGACGGCTGGGTCAGCCAGGCCGAGGGCGACTCCGGCTTCGTCCTGCGCAAAGCGGCGTAGTCCCTGTGTCGTTTATTTTGATAAGTTCGCCAGCCACCGTGCATTCCAGGCCCCGCGCGAACAGGCCCCACGATACCCGGTCGATGTGAATGGTTCGGGTGTATTGCCGCCGGCGTCTGGCCATTCGCCTGCGCAGTGGGTGTCAGGCCAAGGATTTTTTTGCACGGAGGACGCGGGAGGGCCACGGTGGGCCACGGAGAAGATTGCTTCGTCATCCGACGAACCGTCGTAGGCCATCTTTGAGCCGTAGCGCGTGGAAATTCAGCAACAAGCCGACCGGCAGGCCGCTCATGCGTAGGTAGGTTTGCAACTGCATGTCGTGTACCGGGAGCAGCGCCGGAACCGCCTTGATTTCCAGGATGACAGTCTCGTCCGCCAGGATATCGGCGCGGAAACCCAGCGGGAGCGCCTCCCCCTTGTAGATCGCTGGAATACCGGCTTCGCGCCGAACCCGAATGCCGGCGCGTTCCAACTCGCGACACAGAGCGGCAGTGTAAAACGATTCCAACAGCCCCGGACCGGTGTGCCGATGCACTTCGATCGCCAGCCCGATAATACGCTCCGTCAGCTCCCGATGGTGCAACATTCCTACGCTCCGTGGCCCTCAGTGGCCCTCCGGCTTTCTCCGTGATAAAAATTAAGAAAGAGTGAACGAACGCACGGTTTGAACCCTCCCCGTGGCGGGGAAACCATGTCTTTTAATGACTGCGGCGGTCGCCAACCGATTGGATGATTACCAAAGCCGAGCGATAGCGGGTGCGCGGGCCGCAACGGCTGCGTTGGACGAGCTTGGTGTCCGCGCCGTGGTCACCGGTTCACTCGCGAAGGGTTAAACCCAATGCCCAACATACCCTGACTACCAGCCTTGCTCAGTCGCTTCCCGATCCGCCTGTTCTAACTCCTCCACCGAACGCCGCTCTTCGCGCAAGGTCCACCAGCCTTGGGTGACGGCCTGCATATCAGGCACTTGCCGGGCAACTCTGGAACACGCATTCGCAGACGCCGCCGAACGCGGGACGTGAATACCTGAAGATCGAGTTTGCCCGTGGCATCCGGGCACCTTTCTCGACGGCTCTTGTCGTCTATAATTCAAAACCTGTTGGCTGTAGGCGTCACGTCCCAATGTGGTCCGGTGCAGGCAGTTTGTCGGCCACTTCCCCTCAGCCGCCAAACTTCGGTAATTTCGGGAATCCGTTCGGCGGTAACCGCCCCGCCGTCCCTCTTTCGGCCAGCCATGGGCGCGGATCGGTTTCCGTCCGCATCCGATCCCCAAGCTTCCAGGTCAGGCCGTCGGCCAGCCGGAAGATCTTGATGTCGGCCAATCCGCCGTCCTTGTAGCGTTGCAATATCACGCCCGATCCGCGCGCCATTTCCGGCACCTGATCCAGCGGAAACACCAGCAGCTTGCGGTTCTCACCGATGATCGCGACGTGGTCGCCGTCGGCCGGCACGCACAACGCGGCCTCTTCCTTCGGCTTAAGGTTCAGCACCTGCTTGCCCGTTCGTCTCTCCGCCAGAAGTTCCGCCGCCGGCACGATAAAGCCGCGCCCGGTGTTGGAGGCGATCAGGTATTTCGTGCCCTCCACCGCCACGAACAGAGCTGTCAGATCATCCTCATTGGTCAGTTCTGCCAACAACCGAACCGGCTGACCGTCGCCGCGCCCCCTGGGTAAGTCGGCGGCCTTCAAGGTGAACGCCTTGCCGTTGGTGGCCAGAAACGTCAGCCGATCCGTCGTCAGGCACGGCAAGAACAGCCGCAGCTTGTCGCCCTCCTTGAACTTCAGGTCCGCCGGGTCCGCCACAGCGCCCTTCACCGCCCTGATCCAACCCTTTTCGGACAGGATCACCGTGATCGGTTCACGTTCCATATAGGCGTCGGTGCTGACCTCGATCACCGCCGGCGCCGTCCCCAGTTCCGTCCGGCGATCGCCTAGCGGTCCAGAGCCGAACTTTTTCTGCGTCTCTTGCAGTTCCTCGGTAATCCGCACCCAGCGCAGTTTGTCGTTGCTCAACAGGGTGCGCAGGTCTTTCAGTTCTTTCGACAAGGACTTGTGCTCCTTGCGGATTTCCATCTCCTCCAACCGGCGCAGGCTGCGCAGGCGCATGTTCAGAATCGCCTCCGCCTGCACATCGGTCAGGCTGAACCGGTCGATCAGACGCGGCTTGGGGTGCTCTTCCTCGCGGATAATCCGGATCACCTCGTCCAGACTGAGGTACACCAGCAGATACCCGTCCAGCATCTCCAACCGGCGTTCGATCGCGGTCAGGCGATGGTTCGACCGCCGCACCAGGACCTCGTGCCGATGCTCCAGCCAGCAGCGGATGACCTCGGTCAGCCCCATCACTCTGGGCGTGCGGGTCTTGTCCAGGACGTTCATGTTCAGCGGAAAACGGGTTTCCAGCGCCGTGGCACGGAACACCGTCTCCATCAACTGCTTCGGATCGACCGTGCGGGTCTTCGGTTCCAGCACCAGCCGTATGATATCGCTGCTTTCGTCGCGGATATCACCGAGCAGAGGGAGTTTTTTGTCCTCCATTAGCTGGGCGACCTGCTCGATCAACCGAGACTTCTGAATCTGGTACGGAATCTCCGTGACCACGATTTGCCAGGTGCCGTGCTTGCCGTTTTCAACTTCCCACCTGGCGCGCAGCCGGAAGCCGCCGCGACCGGTTTCGTAGGCGGTCAGGATCGCCGCCGGGTCCTCCACCAGCACGCCGCCCGTTGGGAAATCCGGGCCGGGCATGTGCTTCAACAAATCGGCCGTCGTCGCGTCCGGATTTTGGATCAGATGGATCGCAGCGGCGCAGACTTCCCCGGCGTTATGGGGAGGGATCGACGTCGCCATGCCCACCGCGATCCCGGTCGCACCGTTCGCCAGCAGGTTCGGGAATGCACCCGGCAAGACGATCGGTTCTGACTCTTCCCCATCGTAGGTCGGGCGGAAATCGACCGCGTCCTCATCGATCCCCGACAGCATCGCCATCGCAACCTGGGTCAGCCGAGCTTCGGTGTATCGCATCGCCGCCGGGTTATCGCCGTCGATGTTGCCAAAATTGCCCTGGCCCTCGACCAGCGGGTACCGCGCCGCGAACTCCTGCGCCATGCGCACCATCGCGTCGTAGATCGAGCTGTCGCCATGCGGGTGATACTTACCCATCACGTCGCCAACGACCCGGGCGCATTTCTTGAAGCCCGAAGCCGGGTCCAGCCGCAACTGATGCATGGCGTAGATCAGCCGCCGATGCACCGGCTTCAGCCCGTCGCGCACATCCGGCAGCGACCGCGACATAATGGTGGACAGCGCGTAAGCGAGATACCGCTCCGCCAGCGCATCCTTCAGGTGGACTGGGTCGATATGGCCAGCAAAATCATCCGGCATCTTTGGTTACGTCGTCCTTCGCTATAGGTGCCGCCATGGCGGAGACCCGGTCGTATAGCATCGCGCGCGCCAAAGGCAGAGGGCGATGCTGATGCCCGAACGCATCGCGCGCCAGGAAATGCCCGGTCAGGCGCAGGCCGTCGCGCCAACCGGCAAGGTCCGGCGGTGCCGAACCGGTCAAAAATCCGGGCAAGGGCAACAACTTAGCCGCCCACTCCCCCGCCCCTTCGTCCGTCACCGCTCGGCCAGTCTTCGGCGACACATAGGTCAGACCGTCAGTTCGGCCAGTGACGGCGCACGAGGATAGATCCAGGCCATAACCGAGGTCCGACAGAACCACACATTCCCACTGGATAAGTTCGGTCAGCAGCGACTCGCCCAGCGGCAGGCGCGGGATCAGGCGCAGCAGTCCAGAAAACACGCGGGGCAGCGGTTCGCGCTCCGGCAACGCACCCCCGGCGATGGCACAGATCGCGGTCAACATCGCCAGTGGCATCGCTTCCTGCATCGCGTGCGCCGCGCCGGCGTGGATCAGTTCCCCGGTAAAACTGCCGAGTTGTTCGGACAGGCGAGCGGTCCAATGGACCTGAACCAGGTTGCCGGCCTGCCAGGTTCCAGCTTTGCCGCGGGACGTGCCGCCGCGCGCCAGGCCGCGATGCACGCCATGTTCCTCGGTCATGACGGCGGCCACGGCATCGCCTTCACCGTACGGCCGGGTGTCCAGGATGATCGCGGGCGCGTCCCATTCCATGCCGGCCGGTGTGTCATCCCGGGGGCGGCGAGGCAATCCCCATCTGTTGCACGCGCGGCATTACTATGCCGGTCATCGTCCTGGGCTGCTCGTCCTCACCGGTGCCCTGGTGGCGCAGGGAGGAACTGCCCTCACGCCCTACCCCTTGCCAGGATCTTCCAACCCGATCGCGCGCAACCTAGCACCTTCCTCGTCCCAGCCTTTCCGTTCCTTGACGTTGAGGAACAGATGCACCGGCCGGTCCAGCAACCCTATCAGATCCTGCCGGGCCTTAGCCCCGATCGCCTTGATCTTGCTGCCTTTGTCGCCGATCAGAATGGCCTTGTGACCGGATCTGGCGACGTAAATCGTAATCTCGATCCGCACCGAACCATTCTTGTGTTCTTTGAAGGATTCCGTTTCGACGGTGGCACCATACGGGACTTCCTCATGCGTCTGCATGAAGATTTGCTCCCGCACCGTCTCCGCCGCCAACAGCCGGTCCGGCAAATCCGTCAGATCGTCCTCGGGATACAACCACGGACCTTCCGGCACGACCTCGGCCAGCGCATCGGCCAGACGGCGGATACCGTCCCCCGTCTGTGCGCTGACCATGAACGTTTCCTCGAACGTCGCCAGCCCGCTCAACGCAGCGATCAGCGGCAGCAACGAACCCGGAGACACAAGATCGGTCTTGTTCAGCACCAGCCAGCAGCGCCGCCCCGACTTGCCAAGCTGAGCCGCGATCTCGCGCACGTCCTCCCGCAGGCCGGACTTCGCATCGACCATCAGCATGGCCACGTCGGCATCGGCAGCACCGCTCCAGGCCGCTGCGACCATCGCCCGGTCCAGTTTGCGCTTCGGCTTGAAGATGCCCGGCGTATCGACCAGCAGCACCTGCGATTCCGCCCGCATGAGGATACCCAGCACCCGGAATCGAGTCGTCTGCGCCTTCGGTGAGACAATCGACAACTTCGCCCCGGTCAGCCGGTTCATCAGCGTCGATTTCCCCGCGTTCGGGGCGCCGACTATGGCGACAAACCCGCAGCGGGACGGCGGTGGCGTGCTCATGCCGACAACCGAGCGAGCAACGATTCGGCGGCGAGTTGTTCGGCGGCCCGCTTGTTGCCTCCGGTTCCCATAGCATCGGCCGCACCGACCGTCACCGTAACAGTGAACGCCGGTGCGTGCGGCGGACCCGAACGGCCCGTCACTTCGTAAATTGGCAGATCCTTACCCCTTTTCTGAGCCCATTCCTGCAAAGCCGTCTTCGCATCCTTCGGCGGATCGGCCTGCTCTATCATCGCATCGTTCCAGGCTCGGCGCACGAATTCTCGCGCCACTTCAAGCCCGCCATCCAGATAAAGTGCGCCCAATGCCGCCTCCAGCGCATCGGCCAGCACCGTGGCGCGTTTTGCCACCCCGGCCTTTGCCTCACCGGGGGAAACAGATAGCGCCGCCGCCAGACCAACGGCATCCGCCACAACCGCCAGAACCGGCTGCGACACGAGATACGCCAGACGCCGGCCGAGTTCGCCTTCCTGCTCACGCGGAAAACGCTCCGCCAGCCACTCGGCCATGGTCAGGCCGAGAACGCGGTCGCCAATGAACTCCAACCGTTCGTTGGACGCGCGGGTGCGTCCTCGGCTGTTGTGCCCCTGCGCCGCCGATCGGTGGGTCAGCGCCTCCCGCAGCAGATCGGGACGCTTAAAGTCATACCCGAGGATGGCTTCGAACGAATCGGTCATACCAATTCACGAGAAAGATGACGCACTGCCGTCAGTGCCGGCGTGTCCGGGGCACCTGTCACGGCCCGGCTACCTATCAAGGATGGATCGCTTATCGCGGTCTGCGAGGGCAGAGATGGCCCGGACACGCCCGGCGATGACGGTTGAACGGCTTGTGTCATTCAATTGATGGATTTCAACAATCGGCTCCAGCGTATCTCGAACGGCCACTGCCAGAATTCCCACCACGGATATTCCGCGTCGATCGAGAAAAACAGCACTTCTGCCCGTCCCACCAGATTGTCCACCGGCACGAAACCGACGCCATCCATGAACCGGCTGTCCGCGCTGTTGTCGCGATTGTCGCCCATGGCGAACACATGATCCGCCGGCACGACGTATTCCTGAGTGTTGTTGACCCAGCCGTCGTCACGCTCTTTCAGAAGTTCATGCTTCATGCCATTCGGCAACGTTTCCACATACAGCTTGCGCACCATCCGAACGCCGCTCTCGTCCGCCTGATAGTCGCCCTTGGGCTGACGCGGGCAAAGCTCCCCATTGATATAGAGCTGTCCGCCGCGCACCTGGACCCGGTCGCCCGGCAAGCCAATGACCCGCTTGATGTAGTCGATCGACGTATCGCGCGGATATTTGAACACCACGACGTCGCCCCGCTTGGGCAAGGAGCCGAAAATCCGGCCGGAGAACAGCGGCGGTGAGAACGGCAACGAAAAACTCGAATAGCCATAACTGAACTTCGACACGAACAGATAATCTCCGACCAGTAAGGTGGGGATCATGCTGCCGGACGGGATGTTGAACGGTTCAAATGCGATGGTCCGCACGCCAATGGCAATCAGCCCGGCATAGACGATGGTCTTGATATTCTCGACCCAGGCATTGGATTGCCGTCTGGGGTTTGCCTTGGTGGTCGCCATGTGGGCAACGGACTTTCAGAAAATCATGTGAGGGCTGGCGCCTGGAAAGATCGTGCGGCGCACGCCGGGAGTGGTTTTGGAGCCGCGAGAAGCGGGCGGATCAAGCCCATGCCCCCCTACCCTGTCAAGGCGCAGCCGAAATCGGGGGGACAATCAGTGCGGAGATGATCACCTGCGCGTAAGCATAAGGATACTCGTCAGTCATCGTCAGATGAACGACCGCAATCATGCCCGCCGGTGTGATCGCCAACAACCGTTCGGCGGACCCTCCGGTCATGTGCAACGTCGGCTGGCCGCCCGGCAGATTGACCACACCAAGATCCGAGAAAAACACGCCTTTGCGGAATCCAGTCCCCAACGCCTTGGCAGCCGCCTCCTTCGCCGCGAAGCGCTTGGC